>CBDUBV010000110.1:0-9420 GCA_965365475.1 uncultured Chthoniobacteraceae bacterium
GATCGTCCCGGTTCTGGCAACTGATGGCGCTCGGCGGCGCGGCGGACGCGGACGGCGATTTGCTCGACGCGTGGGAAGAACAGCGTCTGGGAAGCGATCCCGCAAATGCCGACTCGGACGGCGACGGGACACCCGATGGAAAAGATTTCGCTTATCTCGCGGGACCCACGGTTTACAGTCCGGCGGGACTCGGCATTCCGGCCTCCGGCCCGCATGCGGGAAAGCTGGTTCGTTACAACAAGGTCGGAGCCGCCGTGGCGGTGCGCGTTTTCGGAGTCAACTACTACGACGGGTTTCTCCGCTATATCAAAGACGGGAACGACCACAGCTTCGTCGCCGGTTTCCAATACCTAAAGGAGCACAACATCCCGGTGGCGCGTGTGATGATCGGTGGGTTCTGGCCGGCGGACTGGAATCTCTACTTTAACAACAAGACCGAATACTACCGCCGGCTCGACGATTTCGTGGAGCAGGCGGAGAAGAATGGAATCGGGTTGATCCCGGTGCTGTTCTGGCACATCGCCACGGTGGGGGACGTGGTGCAGGATGCCGTCGAAGCGGGCTTCATCACGCCCGACGCGAATGCCGCCGCGACGGCCACGGCATATGATTTTGTGCCGCCCAATCCGCTGAACGTGGACAAGGACGGCGCGCCCACCTACGACGAATACCGGAAGGCACTTGCGCGCCCCACGAGTGGCACGTGCGCACTCATCACTTACGTCACGGAGGAGGTCGTCAATCGCTACAAGGGTTCCCCGGCGATCTGGGGCTGGGAATTCAGCAACGAACTCAACCTCTCCGTCGATCTGCCCGATCCGAAACCAAACCGACCCACGGTTCTTGTGCAGCAGAAGATGAATCTCGCCCGCGACGACTCCTCCGTGCCGCCCTACCAGAGCGAGGACGATCTGAAACGCGCCGACGTCCAGGCTGCGAAGGAACATTTCGCGGCAACGGTCCGCGCCCTTGATCCGTGGCGATTTATTTCATCGGGCGATTCCCGCCAGCGCCCTGCCGCCTACAACAACTGGCAGACCCAGACCTGGGGCCTGTCCACCCGCGCCCAGTTGGCCCAGGTCCTGCCGATCGACAATCCCGCCGGCTACGGGACGGTGAGCATCCATTTTTACGCGAATGAGGAGACTTACTTCCCGGCCTCGGATCCGCCCGTGGTGACGCTCAATTTTGAATCGGGAACCAACCCGGGGTCGGAATTGCCGGACTACAAGAACTTCCTGAATTTCTACATGGGCGGCAGCGCGGCAATTTCCAAAATTCTTTTCGTTGGCGAATGGGGCGCCAAAGGCAACGGCACGACGCAGGCGGAAAAGGACACATTTCACTCGCTGATGCAGGCGTTAATCGATGAGGAGGTGCAGCTCAGCCTGCTGTGGACCTTCGACAATCGCAACACCCAGCAGACCACGCAATGGTGGGTCAATCCCGGCACGGCCAAGGAATACCAACTCACCAATTCCGATCCCAATCTGTGGGATCTCGAGCAGGTCAACAAGACCTATGGGAAATGGTAACCGAACATCTCATTGATCGGTCTCCAGCGTGACGGAGAGAATTTGCACGCCCTCGGGCGCGGTCACGCAGAAGTCGGAACGATGATGCATGCCACCAACAAAATGCGCGGCTTTCAACATGAATTCCGCTGTCTTCCGCTCGCCATCCCCCGTGAGCGCGACAAGCGGTCGCGCATCCATGTAAAATGTGGGACTGCCCTCGCTATTCTCGCGCACGTATTGCACTTTTAATTCCCCTTCCTTGCCATCCACATAGTCCACGCGCACCCGGCTATCCATCTTGTGATGCTCCTGCCCAAAGGCCGGATCGACCTGGAAAAAAATTCGCGAGCGATCCGCCCCGCCCCGCAGAATCCACGCGGCGGGCTCCAAGTTGGATACTTCGAAGCGGCCGTAATTGTCTTTCGTGACGTTGCTGACCACCGTGCGCAGACCTTTTTCCTCACCCGGCGCGGCCGTCACGGCGGACACATCGCGATATGGGCTTTGCAGCGTGGTTTTGAGCCATTCCTTGCGCAGATGGTAGAAAGTAAAAGCATCCACCACTTGCACTTTCGCCTGGGGATACTGGGCGCGCGCGGCATCGACAATGTCGGCGATCGCATAGGGCGGATACAGGATGCATCTCACGGGATAAAACAATGTCTGCTCAACTTGCCCCTCTGCACTTTCGCGATATAACCGCTTCACGAAAAGCCCGAGGTCTTTGACTTCATTCACGTGAAAAGATTCCAGCGTCATCATCGGCGTGCCTTCGACTTGCAATGCAGGCGAAGGAATGTTCAGACCAAAGCCCGCTGGCGTGAGACGCGCGGCCATTTCCCCCCATGCCTTGTCATAGTCCGGCGTCACGTAGAACGCGGTAAGACTGATTCCGAACCGTTCATGATATTGCTTCGCGTATCGCTCGTAATGAGGAATGCCGGACTCCTGAATGCGTCCGATGCGTTTCCCCGGAATGAGCCGCAACGGGGAGATGTAGCCGACACCATCATCTTCGATGCCGAAAAAATCCAAGTCCGTTCGGCTCTCCACCATGTGGCGGTAAGCGTGCGGCACCCGGTCGTTGAGCACGGGATTGATCGCCCAGTTGAGCGGGACCCGTCCGCGGCCTCCGGCATCATAGATCGCCTCCGCAGCCTGGTTCAGCCATGCGGAGCCATCGTAATCAAGCATGAAGAAAGCGAGATAAACGGTGTCCTTTTCCAGCTCGGGAAATTGCGTGGGCGGAGCTGGGATTTTTTCGCGTTCCACCGCGGGCAGATGCATGAAGAACGATGCGTTACTCAGCCCGAATGCGGCATCGGCGTCGTTCGCCATGTTATAGCTGGTCATCAGATCGATGAAGCGCCACTCGGTCGAGACGCCGTCGTGTTTTTCATCCGCGTATTTGATCCACCACGGCACAAAACCGCCCACCACGCCGAACTCACCCTTGCGCTGTGCGTAGCTGGTTTCGAGGAGGTCGTTCCACGCGTGCCAGTCCGCGCCGAGAGGCTGGCCCGGATCGTCATTGGGCGCGTGGTCATCCCAGACGTAGAGATCGATGAACAGCCCGCGCTTCGCCACCCAGTAGTCATTGTTGTACATTCCGTTCTGCTGAAGCTCGTTGCGGTCGCCCAGATGCCCATAGATTTCAGCCGCATACATTTTGCGGCGCGCGCCCCACATGATGGCATCCGAATTGAAATAAATGTAGAACGGCGAAGCTTCTTTCGACTCGAGGTAAGCCGCGCGGATGTAGTGATACACATCCGTCTTTGCATTGCCGCTGGAGGTGAATTCGACGCCATGCACCGACCTGGTTTTCCCTTTGTCTGGGCGTTGAAACTTCCCCGAGTAATCCAGTCGCACTTGGAGTGCATCAGCATGTGTCGCAAGCCAGGCACGCAGCTTTCCACTGCCCAGGTCTGTGCTTACGGGCAGGAGATTGCGCGTGCTGGCAGCGGCGAGTGCTGCGTTCACCGTGGCCGGCACCTGCATTTCCCAAAGAGCCAGCCCGCCCAGTTGGTCAGCAAACACCTCAAGCAGCTCCTTGAGCGAATCTGTCCTCCGCAGAGATTTCTCGTCCACATCTCCGCGCTCGATCAAGTGTTCGAGCCAGTGTTTATCAAGCTCGGTGACTTCCAGCTCCTTGATCTTGCGGGTGGACTTCAATGCCTCGATGTCGAACAAGGACAGGGAAGCGAGCAGATACAGCTGCGGTTCCTCGCGATTGACGATGCCTTGCAGCGCGGTGATCAAATAAACAAAATCCGCGCGGTCCAAAGTGTCCTCGATTTTTTCCTTCTCAAAGAATTCCCACAGATCGAACACATGGACCGGTTTGGAAGCTTGAGCACCATGCGCGGCGCAATGCAGCAACGCGGCCAGCAAACAAAATACTTTTTTCATTTAAATTGCCCCCTTGTGTTCGACCGGACGTTTACTGGCGAAATCGGCGATCTCTTCGTCTGCGGGCGGCAGGTTGCGATACCACACAAAATACAAACCCACACACCCGCCGAGGAACACCGGAAGCGTGGTGAAGAATTCTCCCCATTCGCGCATGAGCAGTTGCATGGGCAACAGAAACAACGTGACCTGCCACACTAGTGCGATGCCCACCGTGAGAATGTCGCGCCTATGCTCGGTGCGCAGACTAGCGCGTTTCTCCGGCGACAGTTCATTTAAAAAAGGTCCCCAAAACCCAAATGGCCGCGTGGTTTTATAGAAATACGCCACCACCTCTCGCGGGATTGGCTGCGTTGCGAGTGAGACCGCTATAGTCGTCACCAGGGAAATAATCGACATGAGCGGGAACTGCACCCACTCCGACATCTCCGGCATGGTAAGGCGTTGCACCACCGCTGCAAGGCCGCCCGCAAATATCCCCGCAGCCATGCCCCATGCATTCGTGCGCCACCAATACAGCCGCAAGAGACCCGGCCCCAGCGCCCCGGCGGTGAGCCCCATAATCAGCCAACTCCACAGGTCGTTGATGTTCGACGCCGTGAGCCCAGCCAGAAAGCTCAGCGTAACGATGGTCGCCGAGCTTGCATAAGACACCAGAATCAACTCGCGATTGCCCGCTGTGCGACGCAGAAAGTTCTGGTAAATGTCGCGCACGAATAATGCGCTCGATCCATTTACCGTACCGCTGAGCGTCCCCATCAACGCAGCCACCAACGAGACCATGAGGAACCCGCGCAGCCCGGATGGGACGGAATGAATAAGCACCGCAGGCAGGATCATCTCGGGATCCACCGTGCCATCCGCGCCCATGAGCAGCAAAGGCGATTTCCATTCATCCCCTAACAACTCCTCCATCCTCGCGATAAACTCCGGCGACGCCGTGTCCGGATGATGCGCCAGCCCGCTTGTCACCGCATGCCAGTTTTCCTTCGTTATGCCCGGCGCTTCCTCCACCAGGGCAGTGCGCACCTGGGCCAGATTGTCTTGGTCCGGCACCATCTCTGCGACGAGAAAGATGCCCAGCGCTGCGAAGCTGATCATCAGCGGCCAGCGGAACATCACCGAGCAGCCTTGCAGCAGACATTGCATGCTGGCCTCGCGGGAATTACGCGCAGCAAAAAATCGCGGCTCAGTTCCGGACACCATTCCCCCGAGGATATTGCGGGCCAGGTAGAACAACGCGGCCATCACCAATGCGTTATATGCTTCGTAACCCTTCGGCATATCGACATGCCATTGAGGAGCGGAGGAAGTCCAATTTGCAATGCCTGTGACTTCGAGTGCTTTGGCAGAAAGAGCTTCGCCGCCTGGAATCATCGTCCACGCCAGCCAGCTCAATACGATACACCCACAGATCATGATGAACCCCTCGAAAAGGTCCGTGAATACAACCCCGTAAAAACCTGCTACCACCGTGTAGAGCCCGGCCAGACCCAGAATCCCAAGCGTCATCAACACAGGATCGAACGGGAACACCATGCTCATGAAAAGCGTCGCACCCCGGATGAGGTAAGCGAGCACGCCTATCGTCGTCACGATGCCCAGCACCGCGCTCATGAGCCGGAGAAATTCGCCCGAAGTCCCCGAGCCGAAACGATATGTCGCCCACTCAGCCGCAGTCATGCATCCTGAGCGCCGGTGCCATTTGCCCGTGTAAGCCAGCAGGAAAGCAAGGATCAAGACCGCTCCTCCGCGAAACTCGATATAGAGACCTTTGGGCCCGATCATGAAAAGAAACGACGTGATGATCATCGTCCCGGTGAGATCGAACCAATTCGACATGCCCGACATGCCAAGCATGTACCAGGGCAGCTTGCGTCCCCCGAGATAGTAGTTCTCGATATTTTTCGCCGCCATCCGCGCCATGACCAGCCCGACGCAGGCGACGATGACAAAGAAGGCGACGATGATGCTATAGTCGAGTGATGTGAGATAGGTCATAAAGTGGGATTATGCGGGGTTGTTCGTATGTTCGTTAGATTACAGAAATGAAGTTCGGCGGGGCTTTCAATTCTCCGGGATTTCTGCTAGGTTCCTTCCCATGAGTACCATTGTCGCTATTTTGGAGGCGGATCCCGACGGCAGCCTGCACCTGCCGCTGCCGCCTGAATTGCGTCGCGGCAAGGTGCGGGTGAAAGCGACGCTGGAGGCCCTGCCATTATCCAACGATTCAGAAATGTGCGAGCCGCAGCCTTCTCCTCTTGACGCTTTCAAGTCATTGCGCGCGAATGGCGGCCTCCGGCATATTATTTCTGATCCCGTGGAATGGCAGCGGCAGCAGCGTGAAGATCGAATCCTCCCAGGTCGCGATTGAGCATGCTGCTGGATAGCAATGTTCTCATTTACGGCGCCGAGAGCGGCGAGCCGCAGCTTGACGCCATCCTCGGTCGGCACGATCTCGCCGTGACGAGTGTAAGTTGCATCGAAACGCTCGGTTACCACAGATTGAGCGAGGCGGAACGCTTCGGTTTGGAGACCGCCATCTCGCGAATGAGCGTGCTCGCGCTCGATGAAAGGGTAGTCGAGCAGGCTATCACTCTTCGTCAGCAGCACAGAAGGAAGCTTGCTGATGCCATCATCGCGGCTACCGCGCTGGCGCACCGGTTGCCGTTGGTGACGCGCAATGTTGATGATTTTAAGCACGTTCAGGAATTAGAAATTATCAATCCGTTTGACCGCCCGGTACGCTAAAACTCACGCTCCACTTCGACCTTCTCCAGGTAAAGTTCCGCGCCGCCCTTGCCGGTCACACGGAAATCCGCTCCACCGTGTTGGCTGTTGTCGAACCGGGCTCGATCGAGCAGAAATTCCAAAGTTTTCCACGTGCCGTCGCCTGTCAGCTCCTGCGCCGGTGAGTTGATGTAGCTGTCCTGAAATCCATTATACTGGACAAGCACTTTGCCGGCAGTCTTGTCCAGCAGCGTGATGCGCACCCGCATGCCATACGATGGCCGGTCGGTTGCCGTGAGACCATCGTGCACATGGAAATAAGCAAACGCATTCTCCTGCTTCGCATTGCGGATCACGCTGTGCAGCACTTGCCTGCCATCGACCACTTCGAGTTCTGTCTGGCCGTCCTTTGCTTCCACAGCCCACACTCCCGCACTCGCCTCTGGCGTCCACGAAGCAGTGCTCCCCTCCCACGTCTCGCTCTCATATGTCACCGGACGCGCCGCCTCACCGCCACCGCGCTCGAGCGATTCCGCATCCTCCGCACGCACATACGCTTTACGTGCCTCCAGATCGTGTCGATTGCGAAATGCCTCCAGCGCGTCCGACCCCGTCTCAGCCATCCAGCGTTCCAACTCGCCCGTCAGACGCTCCCGCACCTCGGCAAGCGCCGGATCATCAATCAGATTCACCAACGCGTGCGGGTCTTTTTCATAATCATACAGCTCCTCCAACGTCCGGTTTCGGAAAAAAGCCACCCGCTCCTGGATTTCAGGATTCTGCTCCTTCGACATCGTCTGCCAGGTTGCGCTGTTGCCGTAGTCAGAGGTCTCCACCCGCTTGCCCGTGCCATGGAACAGATTCACAATGTAGCCAAAGCGTTTGTCCTGCACCGTGAACATCGGCGTCCGCCCAGGGTTCGTGTCCTGATAATAATATCCGAACACATATTTCCAAAGCTCCGGTTCAGGCTTTGCACCCGCGCTCAGTAGCTTTTTAAACGACCGCCCTTGCATCTTCTCTGGCACTGGCAAGCCCAGCACATCGAGCATTGTCGGTGCGAGGTCCACGGCACTTACCAGTTCATCCTCCACTACGCGCGCAGTCTGCGCTTCGCCCGGAAGCTTTACCATAAGCGGAACGCGCAGACTCTCACGGTACACATTTGCTTTTGCATAAGGCATGGAAATGCCATGGTCCGATAGAAATACAATGAGCGCATCGTCCGCGATCCCGAGTTCTTCCAGGGTCCGCATCACCGCGCCCACCACATCGTCCGCGCGCCGCACGCTGCTGTAGTACTCCGCCATCTCCTGCCGGATCGGCGGCAGATCAGGAAGGAAATCCGGCACGATCACTTCGTCCGGGCGATACACCCGCGAAGCTTTTTTGAGCAACGGAATTATTTGCGCTATCTCCGACCATTGCTTCTGCTCTTCGCTGTCGTGAAACGGACGATGCGGGTCCATCGTATTGGCCATGAGGAAAAGCGTTTTGCCTTGTGCTGCCGATTCCTCATACACCTGCCGCACCAGCTTTGCGTAAATCTCCGGATCGCGCCCATGATTGGTCTCTTTGCGGTCGGCCTGGAAATCCCAATGGTAGTTGCCGACGCCTTTATTAATGATCGCGGTGTAGTACCCGTTTTTCTTAAGGATATCTGGCAACGTGGGCGCCACGGGTTGGATATCGACGAACCCTTCCGTTCTGGAAGTATGAGAATAGGTACCCGAGAGCATGACATGCCGGGAAGGCGTGCACACCGCCACTTGCACAAAGCCATATTGAAAACGCGTGGAATCCGCCGCCAGACGGTCGATGTTTGGGGTAGGATTTTCCGCAGGACTCCCGTACACGCCCACGCTGTCCCAATTCATATCGTCCGTGGTGAGCAGGATTACGGGGGGATTTTGAGCATGAACCGGGAGGCAGACCAGAGCTGCAAGCAACGGCAAAAGCTTGGAAAACATGGCGCATTACGTAAACGTTATCTTGACATGATGCAATGTATTTCTAAGTTTCGTGATTTATGAAACCTATTTATTTCCTCCCGGTCATCGCGTTGAGTCTCACACCGCTTCTGCCCCAGCAGTCCATGGGAGAAGTGCATGTGGAGGTCGCAGCAGTGGACGAGGGCGCGGAGGGCAGCAGCGAAGATTTATTTCAGAACGCGACGCCCACGGAGTGGAGTCCGGTTTTTGGCAAAGGCGAGGATGGGAGGTTGGAAGAAGTGAAAGAGATGTTTGGTCATTTCGTGGATGAACCGCCCAGCCGTGGCGCGACACTATTCGTGCCCAGCCCGTCGAACGAGGTGTTCATGGTGGAGTTTCGGACAGAGGAACCGGTGTCATTTTCCAAAGTGCAAGTCATCCTGGAAGAAGACCGCAAAGGAGAGACCAAAGGGGATCGATCGGTGGAGCGTATGCGCCTATATGGGCGGGCTGGCGCGGGGCCATTTGGCGAGGAAGACTTGTTATTTGAAGCACCGATCAAGCCGGACTACGCAGAAGCGTATGGGTCGTTCCGAGTGCAGTTGACGGTGACAGGTCTGGCTGCGAGCGAGCTACAACATTTTCGGATGGAATTTGTGGGAACGCCGATCAAAGCAGGCGCCGGGATCGGCGGACCGCGCGTGACAGAGGTGGATGCATTTCAGTAAGTGGAAGCGATGGAAAGGCGACCTCCTGCTCCTCGCTTTTCGCCCGGAAAGGCGACCTCCCGCTCGCCTATTTTCTGAGCATTCGGCGGCGGTTTCAAAACC
>CBDUBV010000111.1:0-9417 GCA_965365475.1 uncultured Chthoniobacteraceae bacterium
GCATACGAAGCGACAGGCTCCATCTGGGTGCCCATGATCATGCATGCCCTGTTCAACTCAGTCTCTTTGGGTGTGATGCTGCTCGCGCCCGAATTGGTGCCATGAAGCTAAAAACGCTCGGCGAAGATCGTGTCGTGAGCTTGATCACCGCTTGTTTTCAGAGCAAACGGTCGGTGGTCCTGGGCATCGGCGATGATTGTGCCGTAGTGAATCCCCCACCCCGTGGCGAAGTTGAGCATTTGAAAACGGACACCATTGTCGAAGGCATTCACTTCGACGCATCCGTGCCGGACGAAGCGGTAGGCCGCAAAGCGGTAGCCCGCGTTCTCAGTGATTTCGCAGCCATGGGCGCCAGGCCGTGCTACCTTCTGGTGACGCTGGGTTTGCCGGAAAGCATCGACGTGATGAAAATAATGAGGTTTGCAAAAGGCATGCGAGCCATTGCGGATCGTTTCGATGCGATCATTGTCGGTGGCGAGACAGTTCGCACGCAGGGTCCCGTATTCATCACCATAGCAGGCATGGGCCGATCCAGCCGACACCATGTGATCACCAGGCACGATGCGCAACCTGGCGACATCATCTATGTAAGCGGCTGTCTGGGAAACAGCATTGCGGGACATCACTACAGATTCACTCCCCGCATTAAGGAAGGTCAGTGGCTGGCTAAAAACATCTGCCCTACTGCCATGATGGACCTCAGCGACGGCCTGGGCAGCGACCTGCCGCGACTCGCCCGAGCATCGGCGGTAGGTTACGACGTCGATGACGGGCGGCTGCCACTGCGCAACGGAGCCAGCATTCAAGCGGCGTGGCGGGATGGAGAAGATTACGAACTGCTTTTTACCGTCGCGCCTCGCCTCGCAGACAAACTGGAAAAATCCTGGCGCAAAAAGTTTCCACGGACCAGACTGACTCGCATCGGAGTGATCACAGCGCGTGGTCGCAATGTTCATCCCGGCGGCTTCGATCATTTCTCCGAGTGATGAAATTCCATAGCAACTCGATCCAGGATACGCTGACCTTTGGCGAAAAGATTGGAGTGCAACTTGACGCAGGAGAAGTGCTGGCGTTGGTGGGTGATCTGGGCGCGGGCAAAACTCATTTTGTTCAAGGACTAGCCAAAGGGCTGGGCTGCGACACCGCAGTAAGCAGCCCAACCTTTACGCTCATCAACGAATATCCATGCCAAGCAGGAACACTCATTCACGCAGATTTATACCGCATCGAAAGCCCGGAACGCATGGAGGAATCAGGGCTGGCTGAGCTGTTGCATTCGGACGCAATCGTCGTTGTGGAATGGGCGGACAAATTTCCGGACCTGTTTTCTTCCAGCACCCGCTGGTTCCATTTTCACCTGGCCGGGGCCGACGGAAGAATCATTGAGGAAATCGTATGAACACGCTGGCTTTTGATTGTTCAGGCGAGACCGCATCGGTCGCACTGGTGCGGGATGCGGTCGCTGTGTTCGAGGAGCAAATAGCAATGCGACGCGGAAACTCCGGGCAACTGCACGCTTGCATCCAGCAGATTTTGCAGGCGCACGGCAACCCAGATCGACTGGTCGTCGGGCTTGGCCCAGGATCCTTCTCCGGCATCCGGATGGCGGTCGCCACAGCAGTGGGGTTGCGACTCTCGACTCGCGCGATCACTGGAGGCTTGCCCTCCATTGCAGCACTGGACGTTGCCGAGACCGCATACCACGTGATCGGCGACATTCGTCAGGGCAGTTTTTTCTTTGCCACAGTAGCCGACAATGCGGTTCAAGGCTCCATCGAGATCCTTGCTAAAAGCGAGCTGCTTGCACACAGCCTGCGTCACCCTTGCTACACCTTGGACCAAGCGGGGACTTGCAACTTTGCAAATCACGCCAAGGTCTCCGCAGGTATCCTCGCGCGTCAATTCGCATCGCTTGAATCGCCCGAGGATCTCGGGCTCAAACCGCTGTATTTGCGTCCCGCGCACGTTACCGCTGCACGGCAAACCGGCTCACTATTTAAAACCGCTACGGAATCATCGGAGTCCCGTTGATAGCTCCTTGGGAGCCAGCAGCCGGGCGGTTGCCATACGGACCAGAGGGCGTGAGAGTGCCTGTTGGCGATTGGTTCCTGGTGACGTTTCCATTGTTTGTCACTGAGTCTCCGAAGAAATAAACCGAGCCAGAACCAGCGAAGTCCACATTCGCCCCAGAGTCAAATTGCAGAGTGCGTGCTGCCATGATGGTTCCTGTGCCGGAAGTGATCGAACTGGAGCCTGGACCAAACTGAATCCTGCCGCCGGAACCTCCACCTGCATAGATAAACACTCGCTGCGCAGCATTGAGTGAAACATTTTGCATGGCAACGATGGATGAAGACAGCGGACCGCCAGCCTGAAGGATGATGTTCTCTGCCTCCATCTGACTGTCGGAGACAGTGATGTTCGCGCCTGCGGTTGTCGCCGTGATGGTGCCGCCTTCCATCGCAGCATATATCTGGCTGGAATTGCTAATGTTAATTCCGGTGCCGGTGAGCGCTGTGGACGACATTGTCACTTCCTGCACTCCCTGCTGCCCGACGGGTATTTCTTCCTCTTGAAATGAAGGCAGATTGCCTACGATGGTTCTATTTAGATTAACAACGTCGGCAGTCAATGTGACCGTTGCCGCATTCAGAAAGACAGTGCCTTCACTGCCAGTGATGTTGATCTCATCTGCCGCGCGGATCGTTAGCGAAGTGCCTCCTCCAAGCGATGAACTGAAGGCATCAGAAGTGATCCACACGCTTCCATTTCTCGATTCCAGCTTCACCGCATCGCCCTCCAAGTAAACACTATCCAGGCGCAGATCGTGGACGGTAAGGTACGATGAATCACCAGACACTGAAGTCCTTTCGAGCGTTGCACCGGAGCTGATGAGGTCCACAGTGCCCTCACTGCCAACGCTTAGATCGGAGTCCTGGATTGCAATCGCCTCGCGAGCATAGATGCCCAGGGCGTTAGCGCTGATGTTGCTCTGAGCCATGCCAAGGTCGGCTCGCGATACCAGGATCAGATTATTTAAATCGGAGAAATCCATCGAACTTTCGCTACCGCCACCATTCACCGTGAGGCCGTCCATGCCTACCAATGCGACACTGGCAGGGCCGTCCTCCGTTATTATTTGTGGGCTTCCAGAAATTTCCAGTGCCTGAAATCGAAACACCGCAGTCTGTCCGGCATTGTACACCAGCGCGTCAAATTCCGAAGCCAACGGATGCAGCCCGACGCCAAGCATATACTGGCTCGGTGGCCCATCCAGCAGCACGCCGCGATAAATTTTCCCGCGATGCTCGATGACCAGCGTTCCATCATTCAAACTCACCGGGGTACGAATCACGGGATCCGTAATGATTAACGAACTATTGTTTATATTAAAAACTCCAGCATACACTTCCGGAATGCCGAATTTCCCATCCAACACGGGTGGGATATTAGGAATTATTGGCGTAGAGTTTGGCTTATTAATGGCGACCCCATTGGGCTTAGGTGGCGATGCGGAATTGGAAAGCGTATTTATCGTGGAAGCTGCGTTTTCCAAAACAAAAGGCGCGAACTGTCCCGGCTGATTCGATGGTTCGAACAGCAAGCGCGTGTCGCTGCCGAGCATCAGCAAATTCGTTTTGACCAAGTCACCTTTCTTAATTTCTTTGCGTTGTCCATCGATGCTCGACTGGATGAGGCCAGAGCTTGGCAGCGGGTCGAAACCAGTGATCAGCTTGGAGGTTTCCATAAGCAATTCCAGATTTACATCCACCACCTCGGGCAAAACCTTCGAGTTCACCGGCAACATAATCATTTGCCCAGCCTCGATAAGACGCGATTCGCCCGGCTTGTCCGGCAGAAATATCCGCATGGTTCCTTCCAGCACGATGAATTTGGCAATACCGCCGCTTACCGAAACCAGCACGGTGGTACCGGTGATTCCGGCAGTTACAGCAGCCGTCCGGATTTTTGCGCCACCGGAATTAGGAGGAACTCGCAAAAGTATGGTTCCTTCCGAAAGATCGATATCGCGCGTGCCTTGCGTAAAACTAAATAAACTAAGCGAACCAAGCCGGGCAATCGTACTATCGGCAAACACCAACTCGGTTCGAGATTGACGCCCGGTTTTCACTGCCGTCGCCCCTTCCACCACATCGCCTACACTCGCCGGGCGAGGCGATCCTGCTCCTGGCAGCAACTGCACATCGTTGACCGTCTGGGTGACACGAGCGCTATTTAGTTGCGCAGCATGCGCATCTTCCACAAATAACAAACCAACCAGAATAAGTATAAGCTTTTTCATGTCTTAGAATCTAATTAAAACCCCGAGCCCTGCACCAAGATTGGCCACATCATAATCAAATAGATCATTATTAGAACGATTGGCGGTGCATGTCACGGATGCGCTCAGGCTGATGTTTCGAGTGATCGAGTATTGAAAATTCAAGTCGCCCAAGTGGTTCCAGTCATGCCTGCTCAGCTCTGGGTAATGCTGATATGCGACTCGATATGTGAGCATGGCACGCAGCGACCGGGTAAGGTCCACGCTGTAGGAGATATTAAGCGAATATTCATCACGAGAAATAATTTCTGGCTCGGTATCGGCAGCCAGTTCCGATGTGAGCGACATAAACACCCGGTGTCCGCGAGAGAACGCTTTCACGGCCTGGACACCGACTGCAACGCCATGGTTCACATAGAACTCATTGTGTTCACGCCCATCGGTCAGCCGCTCGTAGCCATAGCGGACGAAAAGGCTGGCGTCGGGAAATGGTGGCAGCACATATAACAGCGAGGCTTCACCGCGCAGACTTTCGAAGTCGAGTTCACTATACTTATCGTAGCGGAACCATTGCTGACGCAGAGTCATGTCCACAAAGAATGGTCCGGTGAGCCGTCGGCTGTATCCCAAACCTACACGGGTGGCGAGATACGCATCCTCCAGCTCGAAGAAGTTATTAAGAAATGCATTGGAAGTGTAGTAGCCCGCAACTTCGGCAAACGCAGAGAACGGCTGCATATCCTGCTCACGCTTGAATATTTGTTGCAGCCCGATGTCGTCGTCCGCAGGGGATGCAATGGCATATTCGTCAGAATAGCTCTGCGGCTTTCGTGTCTGGAATGTGTCCGCAGGCTGGGATTGCGAATCCATGATGCTCTGGCCGAAAGCACTGCGGGGGATGTCGGCCTGGCCCGCAGCCATGATGGGCAAACATACGGCCATCGTCATGAGAAGTCGCGCTAAGATCATGGGGCGCATGCTGCCGTGAGCGGTATTGCATGGCAACATGGTTTTTTCAGCCCAGTCGGGACGTGGTCGGCTCCAGCCTATAGCTTTGAGCGGCGCAGCAGCTCCGGCAAATGATCGCAGCAGAATTGCGACCACGTCTCCAGCGATTCCCGACGCGCTTTTAGCTCTCCATATTCAATGAACTCCATTTGGCTGATTGCTTTCTCCGCCGCTTTTACTTCATCTGAATCCAGTCTGCACAAGTGCACAACTCCCAGATGGACCTGTCCCACATCGTTGGAGTCATCGTTGAGCAGTGCCACTGGCTCATGCTGCACCGCCCCGCTAATGTTAAGTTCTTCTCTGATCTCCCGGTCCACACCGGCCAGATACGCATCGTGATCCAGAGCGAACAGACCCTCATCGTGGTCGTTCATATGTCCGCCGATGCCGATGGATCCTTTCGCCACAAGTCGCTGCTCACCGGACTTCTTTCCGCGCTCATAATATAAGATTCTATCGCCATGCAGAAAAATAATATAAGGGATGATCTGTTTCAGCTTGGGATTGGTCTCCGCTGCTGAGCGGGCGGTGAAAGAGTTGTTTGAGCGACTCAACAAAGCAGGCAAATATTTTTCCACGTCATAGTTGAGCCCTTGAAATGCACCCAGCTCATCAAACAGGCTGCGCGGCACCACAAGGATCATCTCTTCGGCTTTGCTCATATGCGGAGAATCTGTCGTCCGGAAAAAGATTTGTCGAGCGTTGTGCGGGATGCGCTATTCAGCCGTAGCGGCTGGCTCCGTGGTGCTCTGTATGAAATTCTGACGCACGCGTTCCGCTGCTTCGCGGATGAATTCCTCCTGCGCGTTCCATCCGCGAGCACGGGGCCGACGACGCACGCTTTGGCCTGCGCTGCCCAATTCGCGGGACTTCACATCGTCTTTCCAATACGACTCCAGAATTGAATCGATTCGGCGGCGCAACGCGGGAGAGTGCACGGGCACGCAGCACTCTACGCGACGGAAAAAATTGCGCGGCATCCAATCAGAACTTCCAATGAAAATTTCAGGGTTACCCGCGTTCTCGAAGCGAAATATTCTGCTGTGCTCAAGAAATCTGCCAACCACACTGCGCACATGGATATTCTCGCTCATGCCGGGCACGCCCGGCCGCAGACAGCACACACCCCGGATGAGCAAGCGGATGGGAACCCCGACACTTGAGGCTTCATACAAAGCTTCAATGATTTCCTCATCCACCAGCGCATTCATTTTCACTGTGACCCCGCTAGGCTTGCCTGCGCGGGCGTTCGTGGTCTCGCGCTGGACTCTGGCCATCATGCCTTCGTGCAAATTAAAAGGAGCTACAAGCAGGTGAGACATCTGCGGAAAGCGGGACACGCCGGTGAGAAAATTAAACACATCGGCCACCTCGGAAGTTATCTCTGGATGGCATGTCAGAAGCCCGAGATCGGTGTATAGCCGCGCAGTCGAGGGGTGATAATTGCCCGTTCCCACATGCACGTAGCGTCGCAGCCCGTCGTTTTCCTGCCGCACGACCATCGAGAGTTTGCAATGCGTTTTAAGCCCCACCATGCCATACACCACTGCGACTCCAGCTTCCTGCAACAGCCTCGCCCAGCGGATGTTTGCCTCTTCATCGAAACGCGCTTTCAGCTCCACAATCGCGGTGACTTGTTTACCTTCGCTGGCGGCTTCGATGAGGGCAGGGATGATCGGTGAATCCGAGCTGGTGCGATACAGCGTCTGCTTGATCGCAAGCACCGCTGGATCGTCCGCAGCGGATTGGATAAAGTCCACCACGGTCTGGAAACTTTCAAACGGGTGGTGCAGCAGAACATCATCACGACGCAACCGCGCGAAGAGTTCATGGGTGTCCTCCACCACCACGCTTCGCACGGGCTTCAGCGGAGGATATTTCAGCTCCGGACGATTGATCTCATGCGTCACGGGCATCAACCGAAGGAGATTGATGGGCCCATCGGCCACGTAGAGATCTTCTTTTTCGAGACTGAAGATGTCCAGCAATCTTCGGCTGATTTCTGGCGGGCAATCTTTTTGCACTTCGAGCCGCACTGCCCGTCCGCGATTGAGCTTGCGTAGTTCGGACTCGATCGCGCTGAGCAGGTTTTCCACTTCTTCCTGATCGAAATAAAGATCGCTATTGCGGGTGACTCTGAACTGGTGCACGCCGCGAACTTTCACTCCATGAAAAAGACTGCCCACATGGTGTTGAAGCAGATTGCCTATAAAAACGAATTCCTTGCGGCCTTTGCCGCCCGGCACCGGCACCACCCGTGGGAGAATTCGCGGCACTTGCACGATGGCGAGATCGGTGGAGAGATCTTTGTCTTTGCCATTCAGCTCCACGACGACATTGAGGCTTTTATTTAGTAATTGCGGAAACGGATGTCCGGGATCGATGGCAAGCGGTGTGAGGACGGGGAACACTTGTCGTTTAAAATACTCCGAAAAATATTTGCGATGACGCGCGGGCACATCCGGGTAGGTAAGGAAGGAGATGCCCTCGCGCTCCAGTTCCGGTTGCAACACGTCGTTCCAGAGTCTGTATTGCGATTTCACCTGGCTGCGCACGCGTGCAGCGATGGCGCGGAGTTGCTCGCCCGCGCTGAGCCCATGAGCTTCGGCTGTGTGGCCTTGCTTTTGCTGTTTTAGACCCGCCACGCGAATCTCGAAAAATTCATCGAGATTGGAACTGACGATGCAGAGGAATTTCAGCCGCTCCAGCAGAGGATTGCTGCGGTCTTTAGCTTCCTCCAGAACGCGATGATTAAACTCCAGCCAGCTTAATTCGCGGTTGAAAAATCGGAGGGATTCGCTGGGCATACGCCCATATACAACAGTTTGCCCCGGCAGTTCCAGAGCGTAAGTGACATCGATGACATCGACCACGGAGACATCTCCGACACATGCCACAAGTTAGTTCCACATGCCTCATCTAATTGGCTGGAAGGGGTTGAAGAATATTTGGAGGATTTGAAGTCGGATATTACGCGGTAAAAGACTTCCGCAAGACCATACGGCCCTGCGCGTCATCCATCGCCAGAGCCACGACTGGCCAGGAGTCGAACTGGAGCGCCCATTCCACATCCACGGCACGCCCCGCATCGACCAGCCGCGCCCCGTTGCCAGTGGACATGATCGCGCTCTGAAGATTCCGCGCGTGGTAGCGATACAAATCCCGCACGGCCACAGCCTCATCCCCAAGCCGTAATTCATTTCCCAACTCATGAATCATTGCCCCCGCGCACAGCGCATCCTCAAACGCAAGACCCGAGCCCGTCCCGGCGCAAACCAGCACCACATCTTGCAGCCCATATGCCTCCAGCCATCGCACCGTGGTATGCAGGTTGATGAATCCCGCAGCGAGCACCGCATCCGCACCACGACACGCGAGCAATGCGAGGGTGCCATTAGTCGTAGTCACCACAAATGTCTTACCCATGGCCGTGCAATATTCCGCTGGCGAATTCGCGAGATCGAACCCTTCGATAAGCTCTCCTCCACGCTCCCCGCCAAGAAGCGCGTGAGGCATCGCAGAGCGCAACTCGTGAGCCTCGCGCTCTGTCGCGACGGGATAAAAACCGTCCGCCCCATGGGCCAGGCCAGTCACGATGGATGTCGTGGCCCGCAACACATCGAACACCACGCACACTTTCCCTCGCAGTGCTTCTGGTCGAAGCAACGCAATCGCTGGCGGATTTATAGTGACATCAATATTCATCCACCAATTCCTGAGGAATGCCTCCGCGCGGCCACGTTTTGCGGGCATAATGAAAAAGATACTGTTGGGCATAACCACCGTAAGGCCCGAAATAAGTCGCCGCAAATCGTCGCATACGTTCCTCGGTCACTTTTCGTTTACCACGAAAATATAATCCGCGCAGAATGCGCTCTATCCACACATCCACCGGAAATGCGCGAAGCCGCTCGTAAGCGAATAGCAGCACGCAATTTGCCACTTTTTCCCCCACCCCGGGCAGCTTCATAAGCTCCCGGCGGGCGCTCTCGTCATCCATGCTGTGGATGGCTTGAAGATCGACACTGCCTTCACACACCGCCACCGCAGCACCATGCAAATGTCTTGCTCGATAGCCCATCGCGCATTCTCGTAGCACATCGACCCCGGCAGCCGCAATCTGC
>CBDUBV010000112.1:0-9348 GCA_965365475.1 uncultured Chthoniobacteraceae bacterium
GCGCAGATCAAGGAGGCACGCGGTCGCTGGGAACGGGATCGGGCGATGGGGGTGGAGGGTGTGTTTCTGCCTGAGGCGCTTGCTGAGAAGTATAAGAATGCGGACAAGGAATGGATTTGGTTTTGGTTGTTTCCGTCGCAGGATTTGTCTGAAGATCCGTGGAGTAAGAAGGTGAGGCGTCATCACATGAATGCCAGCGGGGTACAGCAATTGGTGAAGCGGGCGTCGCTGCGGGCCGGGCTGACGAAGCCGGTGAGTCCGCACACGCTGCGGCATTCGTTTGCCACGCACATGCTAGCGGGCGGGGCGGACATTCGCACGGTGCAGGAGTTGCTCGGGCATAGCGATGTTTCTACCACGATGATTTATACGCATGTCCTGGGTCGCCCGGGGAGTATGGCGACGTCGCCACTGGATGATTTGTGATGGAGAATCGGGCACGGGCAGTAATCTGCTCTATAGGTCGCTGGCATTATGAGAATAGGACAACCGGGGAGTCCGATCGGAAAAGTGATGCACCACCAATGTCAAATTGTCCTCAGGGTCGCTTGATTATCGGGCTCTGAGAGAGAATGATCTTTTTAACGAAGCACTGCATGTATAAAACGGTCGGCAGAAAGCCTGACTCATGCCGCCCGCGAAAATTGATGCGCGGGAATGCGTGTGGTTCTGGATGACTTGCACGCTTTCACGTGGCTGTGCACTCTGGTGGCCATGGCGCAGATTCACATCGTTCGATCTCTCGATGCCGCATGGACGGAGATGATTCGTATTCTATTCCAGCCTTTCCAATGGCGTAAATGGCTTGGGTTGGGATTCTGCGCTTTCCTGGCGGACTTGATTGGAGGTTGTTCAGCAAGCACCTCGACCACGGAGCCCGAAAGGTTGGCTCCGTTCTGGAAGGATCCCTGGATGCTCACAGCAGTGATCATAATTGGCATTATTGCGCTGGTAATAACGCTATTGTTCACGTGGCTTTCGTGCAGGGGAAAGTTTATGTTTCTCGATGGTGTCGTGCATAATCGCGGGGCGATTGTGCATTCATGGCGCGAATACCGAAAGGAAGCATGGAGCCTGTTTTTATTTTATCTAACTTTTAGTGCTTTCGTTCTGTTTGTTTTTATCGTGTTCGCGTGCGCGGCTTGGTTAGTGCGGGACCGGGTGGTCTATGATGTTCGCCAGCCGATGCATTTGCTGGGGTCGATTGGCTTTGCAGCATTTGCTATCATGCTGGGCATTGCGGCGGGGATTATCACTTGCACTACCAAGGACTTTATTGTTCCCGCGATGTATCTGCGCAGAAGTCGCTATCTGCCAGAGGCCCGTAAATTGCTGAGCCTGGCATCGTGCTACCCTGTGGAGTTTATTTCTTACTTGC
Organism: uncultured Chthoniobacteraceae bacterium; assembly: GCA_965365475.1. Taxonomy (GTDB): domain Bacteria; phylum Verrucomicrobiota; class Verrucomicrobiia; order Chthoniobacterales; family CAKUMP01; genus CBDUBV01. The sequence goes on from CBDUBV010000112.1 coordinate 1,379, forward strand.
TGCTGCGAATGGCTGTATCCGCGCTTTTATTAGTGCTGATCTTTGTGGGGCTATGTCTCACGTGTTGTATGGCGGCATTGCCTTACATAAGTTCTGTGGTGTTTTTGCCTCTGCTGGTGTGGGTGCGCCTTTTCCCGATCTATTTCCTGGCCGAATTCGGGGGGGAGTGGAATATGCTTGTGACCAGAGACACGCTGGTTGTGCCCTCGGCATTGGTCCCACCACCTTTGCCGCCGATGGGATAAGGAGCGGCTTGTCAAGTGCAGTGGCGATGGGCATTGTCTGCTTCCATGCAAGATCCTCGCCTGGCAGAATTGGCCAAACTCCTCGTCGAATACTCGATCAAACTTAAACCCGATGAGCGCGTGCTCATCGATGCGTTCGACATTCCCGAGGAGATGACGGTCGCGCTGGTGCGTGCCGTTCGAGATGCGAAAGGTGTGCCCTTCGTCCAAATAAACCAGAACCGCGTAAGCCGCGAACTGGCTCTGGGTGCCACGCAACCGCAAATGGAATTGGTGGCCCGACTCAGCCTGGCGCAAATGAAGCAAATGGATGCGTATATCGCCGTGCGCGGCAGCCACAACATCAGCGAGATGGCTGATGTGCCGGCGGACCGCATGAAACTCATTGCGGGCGCGATGCGCAAAGTGCTCAACCATCGGGTGCAGCAGACGCGCTGGGTGGTGTTGCGCTGGCCCACGCAAGCGATGGCGCAACTCGCCGGGATCAGCACGGAAGCTTTTGAAGATTTCTTTTTTAAAGTCTGCACGCTCAACTACGGGAAACTTTTTCCAGCCATGAAGACGCTGAAAGCGCTCATGGACAAAACGGACAAAGTCCACATCAAAGGTCCCGACACCGATTTGCAGTTTAGTATTAAGAACATCCCGGCAGTGATCTGTGGCGGCGGACACAATATTCCGGATGGAGAAGTCTTTACCGCGCCGGTAAAAAATTCGGTGCAAGGGCATATTTCTTTCAACACTCCATCGGTCTATCAAGGAGTGGCGTTCGATAATGTGCGGCTGGAATTTCAGGACGGCAAAATCGTCGCGGCCACTGCCAATGAAACCGCCAAGCTCAACAACATCCTCGACTCGGATGCCGGGGCGCGGTTTATCGGCGAATTTGCGCTGGGATTCAATCCGCATATCTTGCATCCCATGCGGGATATTTTATTCGACGAAAAAATCGCGGGCTCGTTTCATTTCACTCCGGGGAAGGCGTATCTGGAAGCAGATAACGGCAACCGGAGTCAGGTGCATTGGGACTTGGTGAGCATCCAACGTCTGGACTATGGCGGCGGCGAAATCTGGTTCGATGGCAAACTGATCCGCGAGAACGGACAATTCACGCCCGCCAATTTGAGGTTACTTAATTACTCGAGCAGATGAGACTTGGCTTGATTTTGCTACTGGCAAGCATCGGCTGCGTGCGAAGCGCGGAGAAAGCGGTGCTGGTGGTGGGCGATGGAATTTCCGTGGAGCTACTCACGGCGGCCCGCCTGCATGGGCGGGGTGTCGAAGGGGCGCTGGCGTTGGAATCTTTTCCGCACCTCGCGCTAGTGCGCACGCATTCTGCAAATAATGTGGTGACAGATTCTGCGGCAGCAGCCACTGCGTTTGCGCGTGGAATCAAGACTTCCAATGGCCGCGTCGGCTCCGCACCGGACGACACAGCGCCTCCGAGCATCCTGGATAAGGCCAAGGCCGCCGGCTGGAACACTGCTGTGGTGACAGACGATTCTGTCACGGGAGCAACGCCGGCATCCTTCATGGTGGAACAAGCGCGTCGTAACGATGACCACTTGATCGCGTCCGGAATTCTGGATGCGCTCGGTCGTCGCGTGGACATGGTACTTGGCGGAGGACGGAGTTGGTTCGATAACTCATCGCAACAACCCGACCCTGCCATGGCGGATGTGATTGCGAAAACCAGTATGCGGCTTTCTGATGCGGGCCAGGTTTTCACCGATTGGAAAAGTTTTAACTCATCCACACCCACGCTGGATCGTCCGGTGCTTGGTCTATTCCATCCGGACACGTTTCCTTACCTGGCACAAGGACCGCGCTCCCCTCGCCTGCTGGAAATGGTGCAGGCTGCTGTGGCCATACTCGAGGCTGCGGGCAAGCCCTATTTTCTCATCGTAGAGGCTTCCCTCCCAGACAAGGCAAGCCATCAAAATCAGGCGGGAAGTGCCATCCGTGAAGTGCTGGAAATGGACGATGTATTGGGCTGGCTCGATGCCACGCTTTCCGACGAGAGTTTGCTGCTTGCCACCACGGATCACGGAACGGGCGGACTTGCGATCAATGGATATTTTCCAAAGCTGGTTCGCGGAGATGTACTCACCGGGATGAATCCTGTCACGGGCGAATGGTATTTATCCTGGGCCACCGGGCCGGGTGGTCGGCGACCCGACGGGGAGGTTGTGACCTCGGTAGATGAGCCCGCGACGCGCAGACAAATCGCTGCGACATACGCGCTGTCTGCCAAGCATACTGGCGGCGATGTCTGGCTCATCGGACGCGGCCCAGGAAGTGACAAGGTGCGCGGGTTCATGGATAACACGCAGGTGTTCTCGATCCTTGCGGATGCGATTAGTAGCGGTGAATAGACCGATGACGCCTCACGAGCAAATGCAGGAGCGCGGATATGCCGCGTGGAGAGTATCCCTTGCGCGTTGGGCTGACTCCACCCGGGTGCAAACAGTGGTAGTGGCAGTGATCGTGCTGAACGCGATCATTCTTGGGCTGGAGACCGATGCCAGCATGATGGCTGAGCATGGCAAAGTGCTGGTGGCTATCGACAGACTTTGCCTGGCATTTTTCGTGGTGGAACTCGGCTTGCGACTGGTCGTGTTCGGAAGGTTGTTTTGGCGTAGCGGATGGAATGTATTTGATGCGGTGGTGGTGGGCATCGCGCTGGTTCCGGGCACGGGTCCGCTTGCTGTGTTGCGATCTTTGCGCGTGCTTCGCGTGCTGCGACTTCTCACCGTGGTTCCGCAATTGCGTCGTGTGGTGGCTGCTTTTCTGCATGCGATTCCCGGTTTGCTGGGAGTTGTGGGGTTGATGACGATTTTCTTTTACACCGCTGCTGTGTTGGCGACCACATTGTTTGGCGGAGATCATCCCGCGTGGTTTGGGTCGATTGGGGGGAGTTTGTTTACATTATTTCAGATCATGACGCTTGAGAGTTGGTCGATGGGCATTGTGCGACCGGTGATGGAGACGCACCCTTTGGCGTGGATGTTTTTCGTGCCGTTTATAGTTATTGCCACGTTTACGATATTAAATTTGTTTATCGGGATCATCGTATCGACCATGCAGGAACTGTCGGAGATGCCCGATCCGTCGTTGCCTCCGCAGGACGCGCGCAAGATACTTGAGAACATCGAGCGCGAACTGAAAGCGCTTCGACACGCTGTGGAAAAGACCGGGTGAAGCAGTGTTCTGCATTCGCAGGCTATGCGGGGAATTAGCCTTTATCCCGGGCGATTTTCGCGTTAACCTGCACTGGTGGAAAGCAAAAACACACCGCGTGCTCTGCTCATCGTGCTGGATAGTGTGGGTGTAGGCGCAGCACCCGACGCGGCGGACTATGGCGATAGCGGTGCAAATACGCTCGGGCACATCTACGAAGTGGTGCCGGAAATGCATCTGCCGAATCTCGATAGAATGGGGCTGGCAAAAGTGCGGGGAGTTTCTTCGCCGACTGATGCTGAAAGCGCTTGGGGACGCATGCGAGAGCGGTCCGCTGGCAAAGACACTACCACTGGCCATTGGGAGATTGCGGGCGTGATCCTGGATGTTGCGTTCGCGGTGTATGATCTCATCCCGCTCGATCTAGTGGAAGCGATCGAGAAAGAGGCGGGCTGCACATTTCTTGGAAATTACGCGCAGAGCGGGACGGTGATCCTCGAAGAGCTGGGCACTGCCCACGTGGAAAGCGGCAACCCCATTCTATACACTTCTGCGGATAGCGTGCTGCAAATCGCTGCGCATGAGGCAGTGGTGCCACTGGACGAGCTTCACCGAATCTGCGCGATCGCGCGGAGGCATGCAGACGCGTGGCAGATCGGTCGGGTGATTGCCCGGCCCTTTGAAGGCGAGCCGGGCGATTTCCGACGAACGTCCAATCGCCACGATTACTCCATGAGCCCACCTCCGACCATGTTGACGCGGCTGACCGATGCGGGCATTCCGGTGACGGGCGTGGGAAAAATCAGCGATATTTTTGCAGGTCAGGGAATCACCACATCGCACCCGACGCAGAGTAATGCGCATGGCATGGAAACCATCAGCCAATTGTGGAGCCAGGGACAGCGGGGGCTTGTGTTTGCAAATCTGGTGGATTTCGACATGCTTTTCGGCCATCGGCGCGATCCGCAGGGCTACGGCTCTGCTTTGATGGAGTTCGACTTGTGGTTGGGTGATTTTTTACCGATGCTGCACGATAGCGATCTGCTCATCATCACAGCTGATCATGGCAACGATCCGGTGCACATCGGAACGGATCACACGCGCGAGGAAGTAGCGATTCTTCTGCGGGGAGCAGGTGTGCGTGGCGATGTAGGAGTGCGAAGTTCCTTTGCGGACGTGGCTGCAACAGTGGAGGATTTTTTCAATATAAGTCTGGGACCAGCCGGGCGTTCGATCTTGAGAGAGACAACATGAGCGTATTGCACATCGCAGGATTGATCGAAAAGAAACGTGACGGTGGCGAGCTGACCGATGACGAAATCGCGCGGTTGATTGAGAGCTACACGCGGGATGCAGTGCCGGATTACCAAATGAGCGCTCTGGCGATGGCAGTCTTTTTCCGTGGCCTCAACCCGCGCGAGACTGCTGCCCTCACGCGGGCGATGATGGAGAGCGGTGGGGTGATGCGACATCCGCCCGATTCGCCGCCGAAAGTGGACAAGCATTCCACGGGTGGCATCGGCGACAAAGTATCGCTGGTGCTGGCGCCGTTACTGGCTTGCGATGGGCTTTGGGTGCCGATGATAAGTGGTCGCGGGTTGGGCATCACGGGCGGCACGCTGGATAAGCTGGAGAGCATCCCGGGCTTTAATATTTCTCTGGATGAAGAGCGCACTGCCCGGCAACTGGCCCGTATCGGGGTGGTGATGATCGGTCAGACGGAGGCGCTGTGTCCGGCGGATCGGAAGTTGTATGCGCTGCGCGACGTGACAGGCACTGTGCCTTCCATCGGGCTGATTACAGCGAGCATTATGAGCAAGAAGCTTGCGGAAAGCCTGGATCGCCTGGTGCTGGATGTTAAATTTGGCTCGGGTGCATTTATGAAAACGTGGGCGCAAGCGGCCGAGCTTGCGGAGAGTCTGCAACGCGTGGGCACGGCGATGGGAGTGGATGTGCAGGCCCGGCTCACGCCCATGGATGAGCCGCTGGGCTGCACGGTGGGGAATGCATTGGAAGTGCAGGAGGCACTGGATACTTTGCGTGGCAGCGGTCCGCCCGATCTCCGGCAGCTTACTTTGGACCTGGCTGCAAGTGTGTCCCGATCGCCTCGGGAGGTGTTGGAAAGCTGGCTCGAAGATGGGACTGCTTATGCGAGGTTTGTGGAGATGGTGCATTCCCAGGATGGCGACACCTCCAGCCTGGAGAACTATAGGAAGGTGCATCCCGCCCCGATCATCGAGGAGTTTCGAGCACCACACTCTGGCGTCCTGCGCAGGATGGACGCCAGTTGCATCGGCATGGCATGTGTGCATCTGGGTGCGGGAAGGATGAAAACCTCGGATGCAATCGATCCGGCGGTAGGGTGCAGCGAGTTGAAAAAGACAGGCTGCACAGTGGAGAAAGGCGACGTGCTTTTCCTCATTCATGCCCGGGACCGTGGCACGCTGGAATCTGCGCTTCCACTTTTCCAAAAGTCGGTCAAAATAGACTCCTAACTTATGAGCTGGATATTTCTAAAGCGTTTTTTAAGCCGTCCATTTCAGGTGGCATCCGTGGTGCCGAGTTCGCCGATTATGATTCGACGTGTGTCCGACAAGATGGATTTTTCTGAGCCGCGAGTGATCGCGGAGTTTGGGCCAGGAGAAGGCTGCCACACGCGCGAGATTCTTCGTCGCATGCATCCCGAGTCCACGCTGTTGTTGTTTGAGCTGGACCCGGAGTTGGCGGGACATTTGTGCCAGCAATTTGCAGAAGACAAGCGCGTGGTGGTGCTAAATACTGACGCCGGGCGACTGCATGAGGAGCTGGAGAAGCTTGGACTGCCAGGGTGTGACTATGTGGTGTCAGGCATTCCTTTCAGCACCATGGAGTCCGGGAAAAAGCGGCGGCTGCTGGAATCCATCCATCGTTGTCTGCTTCCTGCGCCGCATTCGGCTTTTATCATATATCAAGTGACCAACGAGTTGAAACGCCATGCCGCAGTGTTCTGCGCTTCGACCTCGGAGTATTGTCTGGCAAATATCCCGCCCATGTTTATCACGGTGTTTCATCGCACTGTTGGTGCGGAGATGAACTCCGATAGCCAAGCCGCTGCGTAGATCGTCGCATGGATACACGCACTGAACGCGACAGCATGGGCACCATGCACGTGCCGGAAAGCGCGTTGTACGGTGCCTCGACTCAACGTGCGGTTCTGAATTTCCCAGTAAGCGGGCACCCTATGCCTGCGCGGTTTATTTCCGCAGTGGGTCTGGTGAAATTCGCGTGTGCACGGGCAGCAGGCGAGTTGGGGTTGGTCCCCCAGGAGAAGTCCGACGCCATCTGTGCGGTCGCGCTGGAGATTGCCGAAGGCAAATGGTTGGAACATTTTCCAATCGACGTATTTCAGACAGGCTCGGCCACGTCCACAAATACCAATGCCAATGAAGTGATCGCCCGGCGCGCAGGCCAGTTGTCTGGGACTGGCGCCACGCCCTTGCACCCCAACGATGATGTGAACTTCGGGCAATCCTCGAATGACACCATGCCGACTGCGCTGCATGTAAGTGTCGCGCTGGCGTTACGGGACGATCTGCAACCCGCGCTCGTCGGGTTGGCCGAAGCGCTGGAGTGCAAAGCCTCAGACTGGCAGGATATCGTGAAGATCGGGCGCACTCATCTCATGGATGCCACCCCGTTGCGGCTCGGGCAGGAATTCTCGGGCTACTCTGCCCAGGCTCGAAAAGCCGTAAAGCGCATCTCGCAGGCGGAGAATTGCCTGCAGGAGCTGGCACTCGGCGGCACTGCTGTCGGCACGGGTTTGAATTGTCCGGAAGGCCTTGCAGCTCGCGCCATCGAGTTGCTGCATGAGCGGACAGGCATTGCCTTTCGGCCGGCAGACAATCACTTCGAGGCCCAGGCAGCGCGCGATGACTGCGTGGAGGTGGCCGGATACCTTGCGACAGTTGCTGCGTCCATGACGAAGATTGCGAATGACATCCGCTGGCTGGGGTCGGGACCGCGTGCGGGGCTGAGTGAGCTGCGTCTGGCGCCTACCCAGCCGGGCTCATCGATCATGCCCGGAAAGGTGAATCCGGTGATGTGTGAGATGCTGCTGCAGACATCGATGTATGTCTCGGGGCTGTGTCACTGCGCGCAGTTATGCGGCAGGGAAGGTGGGCAGTTTGAGCTGAACACCACCATCCCGTTGTTTGCGCATGTGCTGCATGAAGCGATCCGCTGCCTGTCGCATGCCGTGCGCATCTTCACTAAGCGTTGCGTGGTGATGCTCGAGCCGGACCGGGATAGATGCGCTGAGTTGGTCGCCCGATCGCTTATGTTGGTCACGGCATTGAACCCGCACATTGGTTATGATCGTGCAGCTCAAGTGGCGAAGAAAGCCTTTGCGGAAGGGAAAACTTTGCGCGAAGTGATCCTGGAACTGGGCTGGATGGACAGCTCGACGCTGGACGCTGCGCTGGACCCATCAGGCATGACAGGCTTCTGACTGTGTTCTGCATTGCAGGCAGGGTGCTTGACTGGCGGTAGCTACGCGGTCGGTTTCTT
>CBDUBV010000113.1:0-9265 GCA_965365475.1 uncultured Chthoniobacteraceae bacterium
TAAGCTCTGGGATAGCCCAGCCGCGTCCGGTGGCCTCGAGGCGTTCGCAGTAGGCGGGCAGGCGTCCGCGGTTATAGATGAGGCTGCGCTCGCGAATGACCGTCCAGAGCGGGTCTATTTGGCTTGAGGATGTATCCATCATCTCGTCGTGGCAATCGCTCATGCGTCGGATCGCTTCGTCGCAGACCGCGCGGTTCTACTCGGCCACGTCGCGTTGTTCATACGGATCGTCTTTGAGGTTGAAGAGCATTTCCTTCGGGAAAAGATGGTAGCCGTCGTCGTAAGTGCGGATGTACATCCAGTCGCCGAAAAGACGCTGGATGGTGTATAGGTTCGCGCCGCTTTCAATCGGATGCGTCGCGTAGTTGTGGCACAAGGTGCGCAGGGCGTGCGGGGTGGCGTCGTTTGTAGTCCGAACCAACCTTCGAAAAATCTCGAAATATACCTGAGGCAAACCAGCTAATTTTCTGTGACGCCGGATTAGTGCATCCGTGCAGCTATCAGTATTCGAATAGGGTGTGTTCGAAGAATTAATAACTTCGACGTCAACACACAAAATATAATTATGAAATACATTACTAAAATTGCAGTTTGCTTACTGGGAGTTTCTTTGATCGCCACACAGGTGACCAAGGCAGGAGATAAAAAAGACATCGTGGATACCGCCATGGCTGCAGGTTCTTTTGAGACACTCGCCACCGCGCTGAAAGCTGCCGGACTGGTCGAAACGCTCAAAGGCGAAGGGCCATTTACTGTTTTTGCTCCAACGGATGAAGCTTTTGCAAAACTTCCAGCAGGCACAGTGGATGATCTGCTGAAACCCGAGAACAAGGAGAAGCTTACTAAAATACTTACCTACCATGTGGTGAGCGGGAATGTGAAAGCTGACGCGGCCATGAAAATGAGTACAGCGACAGCCCTGAGTGGCGACAACATCGCCCTGATGGTCAAAGATGATGCGCTATATTTGAACGATGCCAAAGTCATCAAGGCCGATGTGGAAGCATCCAACGGAGTGATTCACGTCATCGACACCGTGCTGATGCCTCCTACAAAGTAAGCTAAATAAATAAGCCTGAACGTAACCCGCCGCAGCAATCCTGCGGCGGGTTTTTATGTTTAGTCCGGAAGATTAGTTGCCATCAATCAGGCTTATTGTCTTTAGCGCGTCTTCTATTTGAATGATGTTTTTTTTCCGGTTGAGAAAATAATGTATTTCTTTGTAGCCGCTAATTTTTAATAAATGTAGCGCGTCTTCAAAATAATCGCCTGCCCTGGATGGCACATGAGCGTCTGAACCCAGCACCACAGGGATATTTCTTTCGGACATCATTCTTAGTATTGTTGGGCTCGGATTGATCTCGGGAATTCGTTTTAGCCGACCGGAGGTGTTCAGCTCCATGGCCACTCCCGAAGCAGCAATTCGATCCAATGCCCGCTGAATGTCTTCTGCGATTCGCGGGAATTGCCATTCGCACGGTGCTTCATTTTTAACTAAATCCGGATGCGCAAGGGCATCGAATAGTCCGCTTTCGGCGGCCAGAGCGAGATGTTCAAAATATGTCTTTTGGTAAGCGAACGCGTCGCCGCCGAAATAGCGCTCACGGTATTCCGCAACCTGCGGGTGAACGGAACCCAACACGTATTCGAACGGTGCCGTTGGGATGAACTTCTCCAGCCAAGGCTCCATCCCCGGGGCGTAGTCGCATTCTATACCCAGCCGCACATCCAACCGCGTCTGCCATTCTCTGCGAGCATCTTCAACCATGGACACATAAACATCCATCTCGTGCATTTGCATGCGCACATTGGCGGAGTAACCGTCGGGAATTGGGTTGTGGCAGGTGATGATGATGCCTGCCAATCCGCGAGTATGAGCTACCTGCGCATACTCACGCGGCATGCCAACGGCGTGGTTGCAGAGCGGAGTGTGCATGTGGCTGTCATAAAGGATCGGCTTGGTCATTGTAAAAACGCGGGCTGTTGTAATTGACCCACCATCGCACCATATCCGCAGGCCGAAACAAATATTAATCCCTATGAATGCACGAGTGAGTTCACCAAATTTGGTGGTTTGCAAGCAGCGCGCGGAAATATGTGAGGACGAAGGTGTGCGCCGAGTTACACGCTAAATTCTGAGTTTCGCCGGGGTCGCGATCCAGATCGTAAAGAGCTTCGCGAGGATTGCCGCAGGAAAATCTCATGTATTTATAACGGGCATTTGCAATGCCTACCGCCTGCATCGCGATATTCTGGGGGTCGGGTGCAAGCTCGATGATCGCGTGGCTGCGGCCTGGGGCCGCAGGATTAAGCAACTGTGGCAGCATGCTCTGGCCTTGAACGTGCAATGGCACGGAAGTGCCAGCAATCTGGCAGATCGTGGGAAATATATCCAGGCCACTTGCAACGTGTGTAACACATCGTTCACCTGCCGGGATGCGACCAGGCCATCGGGCCAGGAGTGGCACCGCTGCCATCTCTTCGTATAGACCCAGCTTCACCACAAGTCGATGCGCTGCCATGGCCTCTCCGTGGTCGCTCGTAAACACGACCAGCGTATCCTCCGCCGAGCCGGAGCGGTCCAGCGCATCGAGCACAGCACCCACCTCACCATCCAGCTGCTCCACGAGTCGTGCATATGCGCGAAGATATTGTCGCCATTGTGTCTGGGTCCAATGTTTCGTCTGCTGCAGCTCCGGTCCGTAGTGGGTGCGTTCACGGCAGATCTGCCAGAACTCGGGTTCATCTTGAGAGATGTTAAAATTCGCGGGCAATGGAGGTAACGCGCCAGAATCGGTAACTGGACGAAGTGCTTGCTGACGTTTGCCTGAAATCCAATAGCAGATGTCGTGCGGATTGTGCCACGATACAGCTAAAAAAAATGGCTTATCCGGTGGGCATGCGAGGAAATCCGTGGCGCGTCGGGTTGCCCGTGCGTCCATCTCCAATCCAAGTGCTCCTTCCGCGACCAGATCCACCGGGAGATAGTCGAACCCATGAACTCGTTTTGCCTGCGAAGGATAAAATTCCTGTGCATGCCATTTGCCAATCCAAAAGGCTCCGTAGCCTTCTTCACGAAGGCAATCGGCGAATGTCGGCAGCCGGTGAGCATCGTCCTCGATAAAACGTTCATCATGATTGTAGATGAGGCCATGTTGCGATGGGTGCACTCCAGTGACAATACTAGCCCGGGCAGGACCGCACACAGGAGCCGGACAATAAGAATGTAGAAAACGCACCCCTTCCCCGGCGAGGCGATCCAGATGCGGAGTATGGGCAAAACCATTACTCAGGGCTTGGAGCGAAAGTTGGTCTGCCAACAGCAAAAGAATGTTGGGCCTGGCAGACATGGAGCCCATCTTGGGACAGAAAAATGTGGAGATTCAATCAAAATCAAACCCTTGATCAGCGATATTTGTTGTGCTAGTTGTTTATTTCCATGCGTTTTCCCCTGTATCTTTCACTGTGCGCCGTATGCGTTTCTGCCGCCGTCTCCCAGACCACATCTGTTCTCTACGATGGTTGGGATATTGAGTATGCCGCAGGCAGCAACCGGACGGTTCTGGCAAGCGGTCTTGAACGTCCCGGAAGTTCCGGGCCTTTTTATCGTTACATCGACGGCGATGGAGCAACGCCTGGAGTGCAGCATTTCTCATTGGACGGCGGCTTTCCAGACATGCCTTCACAATACGTGGGACCAGCCCTATTTGGAGGCACAGCATGGCGTGATAACCAGCGCCCTAATGATACCGCGACCAACTCGGGCACCGTCCTGTCGATTCGTTCCAATCCGTTTGATGTGGACAACGGCAGTGGCAACAAAGCGGACCCGATCCGTGTGTACATCGCGAGCGATGTCAACGGCATCACTCCAGACGAAGCATTTGGAGTGATATTATTCAGCCACACTGCCGGTGCCAATCTCACTGGCTTGGCATGGACCGGAGCGACAAACACAGACGCGCTTACTGCGACAGTGCGGTGGGCTGTGGTCGATAACGGGATGCTCTATGTTTCAAACGCCAGTTTTCCCGTGTTGAACAATGGCAGCACGACACAGACTAATGCATTGAGCAGCGTAACGTCCACGACTTGGGCTACGTGGTCGCCCGCGACCAGCGTACCGCATTTAAAATTTAGCTCAACTAGCGCCAGTTTCTCAACAACCTCTTTTAGCAACGTGACGAAGGTTGGCTTTGTCTATGAGCTTTCGGATACGGTGGATGGCTCAAACTACCTGGACACAGCGCGTTTTACGGTCACGACCACACCGCCGCCACCATCGACGCCGGTCATTACCAGCCAAGGCACTGCTCAGGGCAATGTAGGCCAGGCGTTCACCTATCAGATCGAGGCCAGCGGTTCGCCGACGACTTACGGAGTCACCGGTGCACTGCCAGGCGGCCTATCATTAAATGCCAGCACGGGATTTATCAGCGGCACACCAACCATGCAGGAAACTAAAAGCGTAACCGTGTCCGCAACAAACGGGCAGGGCAGCGGCACCGCAACCTTGGAGATCACGATAGGCCCACCGATCCCATCGCCAGAGATCATCAGCCCTGGCTCAGCTACTGCGGGGGCTGGCGGGAGATTTCAATTCCAGGTTCAAGCGACCAACACGCCGACCTCCTATAGTGCTACGGGTCTGCCAGCCGGATTAAAGATCGATGCGACCACGGGTTTGATCTCCGGCACTGCCATGATTGCCGGACAATATAATGTGACATTAACCGCTTCAAATGCTGCAGGTGCACAACAGGCTCAATTTACCCTGACCGTGGGCAATCACACCCCGCAGATTATTCCTGGTGGCAAAACGTATCGATGTTATTTCCTCGGCAACAGCCTCACCTTGTCCTTGACCACTGCACCGCAGCCTGAGCTGGCCCGGCTGGAACGCCTGTTTGCGGCTCATGGCAATGGATTTGTCTTTGGTGCCACGTTGGGTGCGGGTGTGAACCTCGATCAGCACTGGAGCGGCAAGCTGTATAGTGGCAGCTACATGAAGCAGACTGTGTTTGACGATCAACACGAATTCCAATTGGAAAACGGCTGGTCCGAACCAGGTGCGAATTTTGGCACCACCATCTTCCGAGATTACAATTTTGCGTTGCAAGGCAAGGAGCGTAAATACGATGGCACGATCGTGACGGGCCAGCTATGGGACGCCCTCGTTATGCAGCCCTACGTGGGCTACCTCGAAGCAAATAGTTTCACAACTGCCGAGCAGGCCAACGGGGCAATCGGAAGCCGCGCTGCCATAAATAATTTCGTAAGATACGCCAATGGCAACAACCCTTCCAACCACGCTTCGGTAAAACATTTCTACATATACAGTGCGTGGCCGCAGCTTCTGGGCATCGAGCAGAGCCAGATCGATAGCGATAACGATGGCGTTTATAGTTTCAGCGAATTTTATTCTTCTCCATACAACCCGCCGGTCAACCCCGCGAACTCCGTAAATGGTCGCACCGCAGTGCCCAAACGCGACTACGTGATGCAGTTGCACAATGCGGTCCGCGCCGATAATCCCACGCTGGCAGACCGTATTCATCTTATCCCGGTGGGGGAAATCATGGCTGAATTCGATCGACTTATTCGCACGGGGCAACTGCCCGGCATTGAGCAATATTACAACCGGAATAAACAATATTATATTAATGCCAGAGCAGGGGAGCAGATTGTATTTAATTTCGTGTACCCGCCTGGGCAGCCTCAGAATTGGGGGAACGACTTCATCGCTGCACAGGGCATCAAGAACATCTACGCGGATAACATCCATTGGAACAACCAGACCCACAACGATCCCGATTCCGGGACCATCGGCGCCTATATCGCGGCCGCCACAGTCCATGCCGTGATCACGGGTGAGAATCCCAACCGCCTCAACCCCACTACTGTTGCCGCCTATTATGAAGCACTCGACGGGGAACAGGACGTGGTGCTCATAGGCAAGATACAGGAAGTAATCTGGCAGGTCATCACCAGTACCAACTGGCATGGAATAAACTATGCTGAACGCACGGGTGTTGGCACCCCCACCGCTCTCGTATCATCCTTCCGCGATTTTCGCGCAGCGTATTTTTCTCCCGCACAACTTTTGGATTCCAATGTATCCGCTGGTGAAGCCGATCCAGACGGGGATGGGTCCTCCAATATTGAGGAATATTTCCGGGCAGGAAATCCGATGGTGGCTGATGTGCCGCTCGCGCTTTCACTGACTGTCAACAGCGGGGGCGCGAGCATCGGTTTTAACGCTTTGCGAAATCCGGTAGGGGTAAATCCGGTGCTGGAGGTCTCCGGCGATCTCCACACATGGAGCCGATTGGATGAGTGCGATCTGCAACAAATCTCTCAGTCGAACGGGATGGCAACGTATTCCTCCATTATCCCTGGCACCGCACATCGGGAGTTTTATCGAGTAGCACTGCCATACGTCCCGGACCAAGGGACTCTTCCGTTTGTTGCATGGGGTGCATCCAAGGGAATTGTAAATTCTCACCAAAACTTTAGCGGCGGGTTGGGGAGCCTGGCAGTGAACCTCACTACTCCCGCAAATCCCGCTGTTGGTACGAACTACTCCACATATTCGCCAGTTTTCTTTGCCGCATTCGCAGCCACCAGCGGAAACTCCGCAGAAATTTTGCGGATCAATGATAATGGCACTCCAGACGAGACTGGGGACGTGATGCTTCTCAAGCTTACTCAAGGCACAGCGTCCAGAAACGATGGCACCTTCACCGCGATCTGGAAACAAAACGGCGATGGCTCTCAAGGCAAATTCCTAAACGGTGCAGACACGGGCAATGTGCATCTCGCAAACATGCAGATAGCTGCAAAGATCGGCGCTGGATCAGGCTCGGTAAGTGAGATGCGGTTCGTGATCCAGCGCGGAGGGAAGTTTTACATCTCACAAAGCCGGGGTGCTATCAGTTCAGTCAACAAGACGACTGGGGCCGGCAACGATGCGCCATTTGAAGTGGTAGCTTTGCCGAACCCGCATGGTGTGGAATGGTTTGAATACGATCCCTCCACCGATAGTTACGCCATTGGGCAGCCGGTGAGTTTTACAAGCTTCGACGGCATCACTGCAGTCGGCTTCAACTGGCGCACCAATGGAGTGGAGAATCTGCGTTATCTCTACGTAGAATCCTTCCAGGCAAACTTCTTTCCCGCGCAGTGAGTGCGGCATTCCGGACGTGTGCCAGAGACGCCTCATTCGCGCCGCGTCTGGATGAAATCTTCGTTACAGATTTGCCCGACTTTCACTAGCGAGTCGGGCCGTTCCAGCTCCGTGCGCTCTAGTTGCCTTTTTGGACCCAGGTGAAGCCGCCGGTTTGCACCGGGATTTCAATCCACTCGCCATTAAATGCGCGATCTCTGGCCAGGCCAGCATTCTTTTCCTGAATCTTCACGATGGGCACGTTCTGCGTGGTCGCAGTCTTCTCAAAAAGCTGGCTGCGATCCGCGTTCTCCTCTTCCACCAGACGCTTTACATAGTCGCCAAATTCGCCCGGTGGCAAATTGCGAATATCCAGCAAGCCCAACCGGTTCTCGCCTACGATCCGGGAGTTTTTGAGCTGCTGAATCTCACCCATCCGCGCACGACGCCGCGTCTCTACATCCGTGTCCGGAGCAAGGCGGACGGGCACTGCGTCGGTGTCCGTTTTTTTATCTGCGTGCTGATACACATCCAGCCGCACGTTGATGTCCACCTTCACAGGTTCTGGGGTGGAGAGATTCACCGGAGGGAGTGAGCAACTGGAGAGCGTCAGCGTGAGGAGGATTGGAAGGAAGAATTTTGCCACTGTGGATTGGGTTTTTTGCCGTGTAGAAATACGGAAAATTTGCGTGAACCTTGCGGCCCCTGGAGGTCGAGATTGAGTTGGCCCTGATCCCCAAGAAACCAGAAATCCGCACCGCCTTGTTCGTAATGGAAGTCGCGCAGAACCTCAAGCCCGATCCGGCTGATGTCGCGCTTGAGCGATGTCCACTCTTCTGGCAACGCCTCGATTACAGGGCTAAGCCGGGTGATGTTCATCTTCCCGGGTGCAGTGGTGGTGAACGAGCCGACCATCCGGTCCAGACGTGGCCCGGTGGCGTTGATTTCTACTTTTAGATTGGCCGGTCCTTCCATCTGAAAACTCTCCGGTGCGATCACATCTGTCAGTGCTTTAAGATCAATTCCCGTCGCGGAAAACCATCCGATCCACGGCACTGCATCGCTTAGGAAAAAGCTAAATCCGCCATCCAAATAGCCCCCGTATCCTGCGCCTCCGAAATTGCCGTTCACGCCCTGTAGATCATACGTGATGGAGAGCCACAGGTCGCTCAGGAGAAACTGTCGGAACCGCGTAAGTGCGGAATAAAGAGTGTTGTTGATATTATTTGCGCCACTTTTTGGAGGCAATCCGAACTCGATGTTGCCGTAGAGATCGTTGAGTTCCAGCTCATAGGAAGGGAACACGTAGTCTTCTTTTGGCACGACAAGATTGAGTTTGAGCTGCAGCTCGTTGATGTCGCGGAAGTTGATGTTTTCGGCTTTGGTGGAAAAATTAAGCGGCAGCGCGAGGCGCGAGGAGCCTGCAGTGGCGATCACAATCCGACCATACGATGCTTCGAAACGTCTCAGACTCCACAACGGCTTCTCTGCGGTTTCGTCTTCACTGGCAGTGCGCTTGCGCACTTCGTCCGCGTACCAGAAAAGATCTTCACCAACAAAAATGATTGGGTGCAGCACGACAATTTCTTCGAGTTCATTGCGCAGGATGCCTGCGGGAGAAAAGCGGATAAAGATGGACCGCAAATTGATGACGGGTGCAAACGGGTCCAGCGGGGAGTGGATGATAAGATCGGAGAGTTCGACTGTCTCGATTTTTTCACTGCCGCCCGCCAGCGCACTGGTTGAGAGTTCACTGAGTTTCGTGGCGACCGCAAAATCGATGCCGGGTATTCCAAAGCCAAGATCTTCGATGCGGACACGACTATTGCGGAGCTCAAATTCTCCCACGGACCATGGCAGGGAATCGCTGCGGACGGGGGGAGTATCTGAGTTGGTGGTGGATGGTGTCGGCTGCATCCATGATCGGAAGATACGATCATAAGAGAAACTGGCACCGTCCACCAGCACGCGGTCGATTCGCCCTGCGGCGAGCCCAGCCGGCGATGCGACGATCGACACGTTGTCCACGCCAAGAAACACCTTGTCTTCTGCAAGTGGAGTCGCCAGCCGAATCGCACTCAACTGCAACTCGACGGGCTC
>CBDUBV010000114.1:0-9222 GCA_965365475.1 uncultured Chthoniobacteraceae bacterium
GAGTTTGTAAATCATGGATCGTGCTGTTGTGGCTGTGACCGTTTTCATGGGTAAAACGTGCGTTATAGCGTGCGTCACGTCAAACGATATCTTTTAGCGAGACTTTACGGCTGTCGGTGCTTGGTGGGTCGTGCGGTGGCCATTGGGTTGAAAGGGTGGTGTGGTTGCCGTTCATTGACCTGCGGGTTGCGCCGAAGGCTCGGCGCAGAGCCGCACTTCAAGGGCGAGCAGCACAAATTGTTCTGACGCCAATCATTAACGCAAACTAACAACTTGATGTCCACAAAGGTTCCATCTCGCTGGCCACGGCCGAATCTGGGCGCGCTGGACTGCGCAAAGCGCACCCGGACACGGCCCTGGATCAAGGGGGAGGGTCAGTCCGCTCACTGCAGGCATGTAGTCATGCAAGAAAAAAGTTTATATGTCGTCGCTTCTTTTTCTTTGTCCTGCCGAAGGCAGGCATCCCCACTTGGTTCCCCCCGAACGCCCCTGCAGCGAGCAGCGGGGGCTTGGGGGCAGCACCCATATCAGTCCAGTTGCTGTTCGATTCAGGTATATTTCAAAATCTCCTCAATGGTTGCTTCCCCATCATAGATGCTGCGCAGGCCGTCGTCGCGTAGCGTGACCATGCCCAACTCGATGGCCTTCTGCCTGAGCACCAGAGAGGGTGAACGCTGATTGATCAGATCGCGTATGGGGTCTGTGACGTCCAGCAATTCATAGATGCCTTTGCGTCCGCGATAACCTGTCTGGTTACACAACTCGCAACCCTTACCGTAATAAAAGTGCTTATCGCCAATCTCGTGCGGCGAGAGCCCCAACTGGGAGAGCAACGCTTCGCTGGGCTCATAGGCTGTCCGGCAATTCTCGCAAATTTTTCGAATGAGTCGCTGGCCCAATACGGCTTCCAACGCGGCACTGATCAGAAAGGGCTCCACGCCCATGTCTATGAGACGTGTGATCGCGCCGGGCGAATCGTTGGTGTGCAGGGTGGTGAACACGAGATGCCCGGTGAGCGAAGCCTGAATCGCGATCTGCGCGGTCTCCATATCGCGAGTCTCACCAACCATGATGCGGTCAGGGTCCTGACGCAAAAATGCGCGCAGCGCTCGTGCAAAAGTGAGCCCTATACCCTCGTTCACCGCCACTTGCATGATGCCTTCAATGTCATATTCCACGGGGTCTTCGGCTGTGAGCAGCTTGGAATCGATCGTGTTGATCTTGCGCAGGCAGGAATACAGCGTGGTGGTTTTTCCCGAGCCCGTCGGGCCTGTCACAATGAAAATGCCGTTGGGTTTCTCGATCGTAGCGCAGATGTAGTTGTAAATATAATCCGGCATCCCCAAGGTCTCGAGGTCCAGATTCACTGTGGACCGATCCAGCACGCGCAGCACGACGCTCTCGCCGAACTGAGTTGGCAATGTGGAAACACGAAGGTCCACCTGTCGCCCGGCGATCATTTTCTGAATGCGTCCGTCCTGTGGCAGACGACGTTCTGCGATGTTGAGGTTGGCCATCACTTTGACGCGCGAGATCACGGGCAAGGCCAGATGCCGGGGCGGTGGCGCCATT
This sequence comes from uncultured Chthoniobacteraceae bacterium, assembly GCA_965365475.1. Lineage (GTDB taxonomy): Bacteria > Verrucomicrobiota > Verrucomicrobiia > Chthoniobacterales > CAKUMP01 > CBDUBV01. Next base: position 1,573 of record CBDUBV010000114.1, read on the forward strand.
TCATACAATGCACCGTCCACGCGATACCGGATTTTAAATTCATTCTCAAATGGCTCAAAATGGATGTCGCTCGCGCGATCCTGAATGGCTTGGTAAAGAATCAAATCCACAAACCGAATAATGGGCGTGGCGTTGGCCTCACTCTCGACGCTTTGCAGATCGCTGGCATCCGCCCCGCCAAATACCATCTCGCCATCGCCGCCAAGCTGCGCGAGGATTTCGTCCATGCTGGAGGTGTCCGCTCCATAGTATTTACTGATCGCTGCTTCCACTTGGTACACAGGAGCGACCAGGACGAGGATGTCTTTGCCGAGCGCGAAGCGCAGGTCCTCAGCGGCTTGTGGGTTCAGCGGATCCACCAAGGCGACCTGCACCGCACCGTCCTGCATGCCGATGGGGATGGCCTGGTGCAATCGGGCAAGACCTCCGGGAATTTCGCGCAAGAGTTCCTGCGGCGGATCAAAATGCGCAAGGTCCACGTATTCGGTGCCCAAAGCCTGGGCGATGACGTGGTAAAATTGCTCTTCGGTAATGAATTCATAATCCACCAGCACCTGGGTGATGCTTTTGCCTGTGGCGGATATTTCCTGCTGGATGTCTTCGACCTGGGTCGGATGGACGATGCCCTGGTCAACAAATAGATCGAGAACTTGCTTGGGATTCATGTGGGGAAATCGGTCTGCGTACAAAGTTGTCGTGCGGCGGCGGCGTCCTGTGCTTTGGAAAGTACGTCGTCGAGTGTGATGATGCCTTTTCTATACAGCGCGGCGAGAGAAGCGTCCAGCGACACCATGCCGTATTTGCTTCCGGTGATGATGTCGTTGTTGATTCGGAATGTCTTGTTGTCGCGGATAAGCGTGGATATCGAGTGCGTTTGAATCATGACTTCGAACGCTGCGACGCGGCCTGTGGTATCCTGACGCGGAAGAAGCACCTGCGAGATCACCGCTTTGAGATTCGCAGCAAGCTGCACGCGGATTTGTTCCTGCTTGTCGTCGGGGAAAGCATCCACGATGCGATCCACCGTGCGAGCGGCTCCAGTGGTGTGCAGTGTGGAGAATACCAAGTGCCCGGTCTCCGCTGCGGTGATTGCGGTCTCCATCGTCTCTAGATCGCGCATTTCTCCGACAAGAATCACATCCGGATCCTGACGCAGGACGCGCCGGACTGCTTCGGCGAAATCCGGAACGTCGCTGCCGATCTCACGCTGATTCACGATGCCCATTTTGTGCGTATGGTGATACTCGATGGGATCTTCAATGGTGACGATATGGCTGGGAAGGCGCGAATTGATCACATCGAGCATGGCAGCCAGGGTGGTGGTTTTTCCCGAACCTGTCGGACCAGTAACGAGGATCAACCCTCGCGGAGTGGTGAGCAGATCGCGGACCGAGGGAGGAAGTCCGATGGCCTCCAGGCTCATCAACTCCACGGGGATGAGCCGGATCGCCAAAGCGAGAGTTCCTCGCTGGCGAAACGCGCTAACGCGGAATCGTGCGGAATCCTTGTAGCTGATGGCGAAGTCCACGGTGCCATCGGCGGCAAGGCGGTTTCGCTGGTGTTCTGCGGTGATGGACGTGACCAGGGAATCCAGATCGTCGGCTGTGAGTTTGGCGGCTTGTAGCTTCACCAGACGCCCTTGCAAGCGCAGCACTGGCGGCGAATCCACGGTGAGATGCAGGTCGGAAGCCTTTTCATCAAGCATGAGCCGGAGCAGGTCTTCGACAGGAATCATAGTGGTGCTCGGCTATCGGAGAGACTAATCCGCGTCGGCCATGGTGACAGAGATGACTTCTTCGGAAGTGGTCAGGCCCGACAGGACCTTGCGGACTCCATCCTCGCGCAGTGTGCGCATGCCAAGCTGCCGCGCACGCTCGCGAAGCTGGATGGTGGAGGAGCGTTCGTTAATCATGCGGCGGACTTCATCGTCGATGGTGAACATTTCGAAGATTCCCATACGCCCTTTGTACCCGATGTGGCGGCACGTATCGCAGCCCACGCCGCGCATCACATTTACAAGCTGGAGTCGGTCCGCGCGAATGCCGAGCGTGCGGAGTTCGGCTTCGGACATCTCGTAGGGTTGTTTGCAGTCGGGACAAATCTTGCGCACGAGACGCTGGGCGATGATGGCGCGAATGGAGCTGGACACAAGAAAGGGTTGCACGCCGATATCCACCAATCGGGCCACTGCGCTTGGGGCATCGTTGGTGTGCAGGGTGCTGAGCACGAGATGGCCGGTGAGACTGGCGTTGATGGCGATATTGGCCGTCTCGCCATCGCGAATCTCACCGATCATGATGATGTTGGGCGCTTGGCGTAGGATGGACCGCAGCGCACGAGGGAAAGTCATCCCGATGTCGCTCATGACCTGCACCTGATTGATGCCAGCCATCTGGTACTCCACGGGGTCTTCCACGGTGATGATTTTGCGATCCGGTTTGTTGATGTAGTTCAGACACGCATACAACGTGGTGGTCTTGCCTGAGCCGGTCGGACCCGTAACCAGCAGGATGCCGTCGGGCAATGCAATAAGCCGCTCGAAGAGGTCCTGGTCGTCGCTGAGAAATCCCAATTCGGACAGACCTATCACCAGTGCGCTTTTGTCCAGAAGACGCATGACGATGCTCTCGCCGTGCGTGCTGGGGATGGTGGAGACACGAAGATCGAGCGATTGCTTGCCGACTTTCACCTGGATGCGTCCATCCTGCGGCACGCGTTTCTCGGCGATGCTCATCGTGCCGGTCATGATCTTGAGTCGGCTGATGATTGCGGACTGAAGTTTCTTGGGCGGGTTCTGCATTTCCTGCAACACACCGTCGATTCGGAAACGCACGCGCAGACGATTCTCAAGCGGCTCGATGTGGATGTCGCTTGTGCGCGTCTTGTATGCCTCGAGGATCAGCATGGACACGAGTTTGATGATCGGCGCATCGCCCTCGTCCCCCTCACCTTCGCCCGGGACTGCGGCGCCGATATCTCCAAAATCAATTTCCTCCCCGAGCTGACTCATGAGCTGGGCGGAAGCATCATCGGCTGTGCCGTAGTACTTGATTAATGCCAGCTTGATCTGCTCCTCGGTGGCGCAGACAAGTTCGATCTCGCGTTTGAGTAGAAATCGCAAACTGTCCAGCGTCTCGAAATTCAAAGGATCGCTGAGCGCCACGACCAGCCCGGAGTCTGTATTGGCGATGGGGATTACTTTATAGCGGCGGGCCATTTCGGCTGGCACCGTGGCCGTGATCTCGGGACTGATCGTCATCTGCGAGAGATCGACGAAGTCCATGCTGGAATGCGCCGCGATGGTGCGCGACACATCTTCATCGCGCAGGATGCCGGAAGCGATGAGAGAGTCCACCACGCTGTGGTGATTCTGAGTGGCTTCGGCTCGGGCGTGCTCGACTTGGGAGCGCGTGACCATGCCGGAATCGAGAAGGATTTCTAAAATATAATCGTCGTTGGAAGACACGGGGAGGAAATATTTACGCTGAGTTGTCCAAGCTAAGGATGCGGTGGGAGCTTGTCAAATAGTGTGCCCGCTTACAGACCGGCGTCGGTGACTGCGCCTTCGGAGGCCGAGCGCACGGTGTGCGCGTATTTCGCGAGCACGCCGCGGTGGTAGCGCGGCTCGGGTGCTTTCCAGCGTGCAAGTCTTTTTGCAAGCTCCTGAGGCGGCACGTGAAGATCAATGCGACGTTTGCGGGCATCGATGGTGATGGTGTCGCCGTCGCGAACCGCAGCAAGCGGGCCACCACAGAATGCTTCCGGCGTGATGTGGCCTACCACAAACCCATGACTGCCGCCGGAGAAGCGTCCGTCGGTGATGAGTGCCACGTCTTTGCCAAGTCCTTTGCCCATGACTGCCGAGGTGGGTCCGAGCATCTCGCGCATGCCTGGACCGCCTTTGGGGCCTTCATACCGCACCACGATCACGTCACCTTTTTTCACGCGACCCTCGAGGATGGCCTGCATGGCAAGCTCTTCGGAATCGAATGTGCGAGCTGTGCCGGTGAATACCAGGCCTTCTTTGCCAGAAATCTTTGCCACTGCACCGCCAGGTGCCAGGTCGCCTTTTAAAATAACAAGGTGGCTGTCCTTTTTTATTGGGTTGGCAAATGACCGCACGATCTCCTGGTCAGCAGGGTAAGGCTTCACCGAACGCAGATTCTGCGCGATGGTCTTTCCGGTAACTGTAAGGCAATCGCCGTGCAGCAGGCCTTCTTTAAGAAGCATTTTCATGAGCGGCTGGATGCCGCCGATGGCCACCATCTCGGACATTAGGAAACGTCCGCTGGGCTTGAGGTCGCAGAGCACCGGGACGCGTTTGCCAATGCGGGTGAAATCATCGATCCCGAGCTTGATCCCTGCGGCGTGCGCGATGGCGATGAGATGCAGCACGGCGTTGGTGGAACCTCCGAGCGCGATGACCACGGTGATTGCATTTTCCAACGATTCCCGCGTGATGATGTCGAGCGGGCGGATATTCTTGCGAAGCAGTGCTGTCACCGCCTGGCCAGCGCGGTGCGCGTCGTCCAGCTTTTCCGCAGAGACAGCATTCTGCGCGGAGGAACCCGGCAGGCTCATCCCCATGGCTTCGATCGCGGAAGCCATCGTGTTGGCGGTGTACATGCCTCCGCACGACCCTGCGCCGGGAATGGCATGGGCTTCGATCAGCGAGAGTTCGGCATCGGAGATCGCGCCGCTGGCATGTGCGCCCACGGCTTCAAATACGGACACCACATCGAGCTTCTTGCGTTCCAAAGCTTCGATGCGGTCCTGCGCAAGCTTCTGGTGCGCAAGCACGCCAGTGAGGCAGCCGGGCAGAATGGTGCCGCCATAGACAAAGACTGCGGGCCGATTCATGCGGGCGATGGCGATCATGCAACCGGGCATGTTTTTATCGCAACCTCCGATGGCCACGAGACCATCGAAGCCTTCGCAACCAGCCACCGTCTCGATGCTGTCCGCGATCACCTCGCGCGAGACGAGAGAATACTTCATGCCTTCGGTGCCCATGGAAATGCCATCGGAAACCGTGATCGTGGAGAAGATCACGCTTTTGCCTTTGTTGGCGTCCACGCCTTTGCCCGCCTCGATTGCCAGCTTGTCGATGTGCATGTTGCACGGCGTGACCATGCTCCATGTGGATGCAATACCCACCTGCGGTTTTTTAAAGTCCTCCTGCTTGAAACCCACGGCATACAACATGGCGCGACTCGGAGCGCGATCTGGGCCGTCGAACACGGGGGATGAATATTGGCGAAGCGCAGGATTGTCGGAGGAAGAAGATGAGCCAGTCATGAGGGACATGACGATAGAAGCATCGCGCTTACAAATCGAGTGTGTTTTGTCGGAAAATATTTACGACTACTGTGGCGGTGCATGTAGGGAACGCGCGGGTCTGTGTGCGCATGCGCCGATTTTTACAATGGCATTGTCCGCGCACGGTCGATCTGCTTCATTCTCGGGCTTTCCGGATGTCCAAACGATTTGCCATATTGGTTTACGCCGTTACAGCGGTTTTTTTCTTCTTCTTTTTTCTATGGCCGATTGGGCAGACCGTGCGCGGGGCGTTCTTCGATGCCGATGGCAAGTTCACCACGCTCTATGTGCTGGAGGTGTTTCGGAATCGGATTTATCTCGAGGGCCTTTCCAATTCTTTCTGGCTGGCAGTGGCATCCACATCGCTCTGTGTGGTCATCTCCATGCCGCTGGCTTTTCTTAGTGATCGGTATATTTTTCCGGGGAAAAAATTGCTCTCCGCACTGCTGCTCGTGCCGCTCATCCTGCCGCCATTCGTCGGTGCAATCGGCGTGAAACAAATGCTCGGCCAATACGGTGCGTTGAACGCGCTCCTCACGCACATGGGCCTGCTCGCCGACGGCGCCACGATCGATTGGCTGGGACAGGGGCGATTCCTGGGCGTGGTGCTTTTAAACGCGCTACACCTTTACCCGATCCTGTATTTAAATCTCGTAGCAGCACTCGCCAATATCGATCCCGCCATGGAGGAAGCGGCGGAAAACCTTGGCTGCACGGGCTTCCGGCGTTTTTTTAAGATCACGCTTCCGCTCATCATGCCTGGCCTGTTTGCAGGCGGCACCATCGTATTTATCTGGTCATTCACCGAGTTGGGCGTGCCGCTTATGTTCGACTACACCCGGGTGACTTCGGTGCAGATTTTCGATGGCATCAAAGACCTTGGCGGCAATCCTTTTCCGTTCGCACTGGTGGCCGTCATGCTGGGATGCACGGTCCTGCTGTATCTCGCGGGCAAGTTTTGTTTCGGACGAAGCCACCACGCGATGATGGCAAAAGCCAACACCACTGGTGGCCCACGCGACCCCGGTGCTGTGCGCGGCTTGCTATGCACGGCGGCGTTTACCTTGATAGTGTTCATAGCCGTGCTTCCCCACCTGGGCGTGGTGCTGGTCTCCATCGCGGGCGATTGGTATCAATCCGTCCTGCCTACTGATTGGACGCTGCAACATTATCAATCCGCGCTGAGCCACAACCTCACCGTGCCGTCCATCAGCAACAGTCTAAAGTATGCCGCGCTGTCCACACTCGTGGATGTGCTGCTCGGCATCGCAATAGCTTATGTCGTCGTGCGAACCACCCTCCCCGGTCGCGGCATTCTCGATGCCATGTCCATGCTGCCTCTCGCCGTGCCTGGTCTGGTGATGGCATTTGGCTACCTGGCGATGACACAGGAAGGGCGGCTTTTTGATTTTCTAAATCCAGCGGATGATCCCACGGTGCTGCTTGTCATCGCCTATGCCGTGCGTCGGCTACCGTATGTCGTGCGCTCCGCAGTGGCCGGGCTGCAGCAGACCAGCGAGACACTTGAGGAAGCGGCGCAGAACCTTGGCTCGCCGCCTTTGCGGGCGATGCGAAAAATCACGCTGCCGCTTATTTCCGCCAACCTTCTAGCAGGCGGACTGCTCGCGTTCTCCTTCGCCATGCTGGAGGTCTCTGATTCCCTGGTGCTTGCTCAGAAAGCGCAGGATTATCCAATTACGAAGGCCATTTACGATCTGTTCCAACTCCTGGGTGAAGGTCGGTTTGTGGCGTCTGCATTGGGAGTGTGGGCCATGGCTTTCCTTGCTGCCACCATTGTCGGAGCAAGTTTTCTTTTAGGTAAAAAGCTGGGCGCCATTTTCCGAGGGTGAGATGGGAAGAGAAATAGGAAGAGTGAAGAGTGAAATGAGAAGAGTGAAATTCTTGAGAAGATTAAAAGATCATGACTTGGTTTCTCGAGAGCGTTTTACGATGGTGGTTAGGATGGCAATAAGTTGGCTGGACTCGTCGGTGATCTCAGTGAGCTTGTCAGCAGGAACGACATGACTAGACGCGAGAAGCCGAAGCCAGTAATTGGTTTCGCGGGCCTCTTTGTTGGCAATCGACATTTTCGCAATAAAGTCGGGTTTGCTGTGGCTGCCGTGCGCCTCTTCCACATTGGCACCAATAGAAGTTCCCGAACGCAGAAGCTGGTTGGCAAGCGTCCGGGGAACGCCGGGTGACCCCTCAAGCGCACGACACAGCTTCACAATCCGAGTAGCAAACTCGAACGTGCGTTCCTGTATATCGCGTTGATCAGCCATTTCACTCTTTCTATTTCACTCTTCACTCTTTTCAAATATTTCACTCTTC
>CBDUBV010000115.1:0-9061 GCA_965365475.1 uncultured Chthoniobacteraceae bacterium
GTTTGCATACTGCTGCTGGCGGGGTGCGCTGGCAAAATCACCCGCGAGGAGACTCTCCCCACGGGGGCGTATCGCGTGAGTGCCTCGCGCACAATAGTCAGCGAGAAGATGGATGCTGGCTTCAGCTCGTCGGCACGGTCGGCGACTATTTTATCAGAGGGCACCGCAGTCGAGTTGCTGGCAAGCGAAGGCAGCCTGGGCCGCATCCGGTTCGAAGGCGGGGACGGATACGTCTTTCTACGCGACATAGAGCCCGTCCCCGTGCCTACTACTCAAGAGCTGCGCGAGAAATTGCGTTCCTCATCGCACACGCCCGCAGCAGATGAGCCCGAGGCCGCACCCATTCCGCAGCCCACGCCAAAGCCCATCGACCGCAAGCTAATCGAAGAAACCAACGATCTGGAGATGCCCAGCGCAGCGCCGCCGATTCCACCCCCCATCGCGGAATGAGCGCAGCGGGGTCGCCACGGAGTGCAGGCTTGCCATTTCCCGGAACTAACGCCAATATACACAGCCTATGGACTCCTCCGCCACGTGGTATTTGATGAAGAACGACGACGGCTCAGTATTCGGCCCGATCTCGCTCGACCAACTTAAAGAATGGGCTTACTCAGCTCAGATTTCGCCACTGGACAAGGTGTCCACCGACGAAGCCACATGGAGCAAGGCGCCCACCGTTCCCGAGTTGGAGATGGACTATCTCTTGCAGATGGATGACGAACATTTCTACGGACCTACCACGGTCGGTGCGGTGCGCGAATTCCTGAATGCAGGCGAGATCAATCGGGAAACCATCATCATCAATTGCAAGGACAACACTCAGAGGAAGATTGGCGAGTTCCCGCTTTTGAATCTCGAAGAAGAGATCGCCCCCTCACAAGACGCGCCGGTGCCCGGCAAAACCAACATCCGCCAGAGCCTGCAAGCACGCATTCGCCAATTGGAAGAGATGCTCATGGAAGAGCGGAAATCGTATAAAGCGATGGAAGACCGCTTGCACAAGCTCGAGGCAGCGTATTTGAAAGCCACCGGCCACGAATTTTAAAGCCCGCCGAGGAATCAGGCGAATCCTCATCGCCACGCTGGCACGTAACTGTCAGCATCCATGTTAAAAGAAAATCACATTGTGATTCTCGGCGCAGGGTTCGCCGGACTCGCAGCAGCGCAGCAATTGGGGGATACTTCTGCCCGAGTCACCATCGTGGACAGGCAGAACCACCATCTGTTCCAGCCTCTGCTGTATCAAGTGGCCACTTGCGGATTGTCTGCACCCGAGATTAGCCAGCCGGTGCGCTCGATTTTCGCGCGCTTTTCCAATATCCGCACCATCATGAGCGAGGTCCGCTCAATCGAGCTGCATGCCCGCCAGGTCCGACTCGACACCGAAGTTCTCGATTACGATTTTCTCATCGTCGCCTTGGGGAGCGGAACAAGTTATTTCGGACACTCCGAATGGGAACCGCATGCTCCAGGCTTGAAAAATCTAGGCGACGCGCTGCTCATCCGAAGCAAATTACTGCAATCCTTCGAACAAGCGGAGAATGAGAAAGACATAGAAGAACGCCGACGGCTTATGACGATGTCTGTGGTCGGGGCCGGCCCCACGGGCGTGGAGCTTGCCGGGGCATTTGCGGAGCTGGGTCGCACCGTGCTGCTAAAAGATTTCCGCTCCATCGATCCGCGTGAGACAAGGGTGGTTCTGATCGAGGCAGCAGACCGCATCTTTCCAGCACTGCCAGCAGAGCTTTCAGAAAAAGCACTCGTTCAACTCAAAGCTCTCGGCGTCGAAGTGCTCACGAACACGCGTGTGCTGAATGTAACCGACGATGCTTTGGAACTAAGCGACGGCCAGGCACTCAGAGCTGCCACCAAGGTGTGGGCCGCCGGAGTGCGCGCCCATCCCATCGGAGCGCAACTCGGTGCCGCACAAGACCGAGCTGGCCGCGTCGCCGTGGGGAAGGATTTGTCGTTGCCGGAGCATCCAGAAGTTTTTGTCATCGGGGATATGGCGCTGGTCCTTACAGACAAAGGTGCGCCAGTGCCCGGCGTCGCGCCCGCCGCGATGCAGATGGGGGCCTTCGTGGGCCGCATGCTCAAGCAGCCCGAAGCACCCCGGCCCATATTTCGCTATTGGGATAAAGGCACCATGGCCACAATCGGACGGTCGGCTGCGGTGGCAATGATCGGCAATATCAAATTTGGCGGGTTCCTCGCATGGCTTGCATGGATGTTTGTCCATTTGCTGTTCCTGGTGGGTTTTCGGAATCGACTCGCTGTGTTCTTGCAGTGGATTTATTCCTATTTCATTTATAAAAGAGGTGCCCGGCTCATTCTTTCCAAGCCCAGTCAGGCTTTCGAGCCACCCCCAGCTAAACCCATCTCTCCGGCGTGACTGCGGCATCGCGCCCATGGGTCTGAGAAAAATTGAAGCGTCCCGATTGCATTCCTCTAGTTGACACATATTATGCCCACCCATGAGCACGTGGGATATCCGGTCGGCGACCAACCTTTACAACATCGATCGTTGGGGCGAAGGCTACTTTTTTATAAATAAAAACGGAGGCGTGACCGCTACTCCAAATAAAGATCAGCAGGGCATCGCCATCGAAGAAGTCATTGCTGAAGCCAGAGAACGTGGACTGAGTTTTCCACTGGTCATCCGCTTCCAGGACTTGCTGCGACATCGTGTGGAGACGATCAATAAAGCATTCGCCTCCGCTATCGAAGAGGCATCTTACCAGAATAGCTATCGCGGGGTGTTCCCAATCAAAGTGAACCAACTGCGCGAGGTCGTGGAGGAAATTATCGATGCTGGCAACCCATATCATTTCGGCGTTGAAGCCGGAAGCAAACCTGAACTCATCGCCGCGCTGGGCGTGCATAAAGATCCCGAGAGTCTAATCATCTGCAACGGCTATAAGGATACATCTTTTATCCAAAACGCATTGCTCGGGCGCAAGCTGGGTAAGAAAATCATCATGGTCGTGGAGAAGCTCGAAGAGCTGGACCACATTCTGCGCGTGGCGCAGGAAGTCGGCGTGGAACCTTGGGTGGGGCTGCGCGTGCGGTTGCAAGCCAAAGGCGCAGGCAAATGGGCAACCAGCGGGGGCGAAAACGCCAAGTTCGGTCTATCCACTGCGGATCTTGTTCAAGCCAGCAAGACACTGCATGAAGCCGATCTTGCGCACTGCCTTAAGCTCGTTCATTTCCATGTAGGCTCCCAGGTGCCCGACATCAGCACGATAAAACGCGCAGTCCGCGAAGGTTCACGTTTTTATGCAAAATTGCACCGCATGGGCCACGGCTTGGAGTATCTCGACGTGGGTGGAGGCCTGGGCGTGGACTACGATGGATCGCGCAGCACATTCGACAGCTCCACCAACTACACCCTGCAGGAATACGCCCGCGACGTCGTGTACAACGTAATGGAAGTCTGCGATTCTGAAAATGTCCCCCACCCCACGCTCATTAGTGAAAGCGGTCGTGCGATCGTCGCTCATCACTCGGTGCTGGTCGTGGAAACATTTGGCGCCATCGAGAAAAGCCCGGCACGTGAATCGGTCACCCCGCAGAAATCCGATCATAAACTCGTGCACGACATGGACGATCTACTCCATGAGCTGGACAAAAAAAATCGCATGGAGAGTCTGCACGATGCCGTGCAAATCAAAGAGCAGGCACAGACCATGTTTGACCTCGGGCTGCTCGATCTGGAAAGCCGCGCAAAAATTGAAACCATGTTTTGGCAGATCTCGCGCACCATCGTGGAATGTTTCCGCGGCATGGCACACATCCCCGAAGAGGTGACTTCGCTGGAAACCAGCCTTGCCGATCAGTATCTTTGCAACTTCTCAGTCTTTCAATCCTTGCTCGACCATTGGGCTTTGGGCCAGCTGTTCCCCATCATACCCCTGCAAAGATTGGATGAAAAACCCGACCGCAACACCACCCTCGTGGACATCACCTGCGATTCGGATGGCAAGATCAGCAAATTCATTGATCTGGAAGATGTAAAAGACACGCTGCCCCTGCACACATTACGATCCGATGAATCCTACTACCTGGGTTTTTTCTTGATGGGCGCATATCAGGACATCATGGGCGACCTACACAATCTATTCGGGCGTGTTACGGAAGTGCATGTGTTTCTCGATGAAGATGAGGAAGACGGGTGGTATGTCGAAGAAGTGATCGAAGGCACCCCCATCGGGGAGGTGCTTAATATGACGCAGTGGGACACAAAAGCCCTGATCCGGCAGGTAAAAAAGCTGACCGATGCCGCGATTAAAAACGATCAACTCAAACCCAAACAAGCCATGAAACTGCTGGCTAATTACGAGAAAGGTTTGCGGGATTATACTTATTTAAATTTCCCGCACGCTGGAGGCAACGCCTGAGAGAGACGGCCGGTGTAGGAAAAAAGTTTTTAGCTCGTAAGTCGCCCAGCGCTTGACGGTTTGGCATGCGATGTGAAATAGTCGGATTTTTCCGACACTGGTGAGGTGGCTGAGTGGTCGAAAGCAGCGCTTTGCTAAAGCGCCGTACCTCAAAAGGGTACCGAGGGTTCAAATCCCTCCCTCACCGCGTTAGGTTTTTGTTATGCACACTTCATTTATAATGTCGAAAGCAGCCGCAATCTTTTCGAATGTATCGTCCACGGAGACATAGTCACCTCGAGACGCAGGCGGGATGTTCCGCGCGGTGATCACAGCCTTCTCCAGGATGCCCGCTCGTAGTTTGCGCCGGATTTTTTCGCGGTGCGCCTGCATAGCTCAGCTATTAAAACCATCGATCAAGTTCTTGGTGCCGCCCATCTCCCGCAACGCACCGGTCTTGTATTTGCGCCCTGGGCTGCGGTACCGGCCCAAGAGTCGCGCAATCACATTCACCAGGCTCTGCTGTGCGGCTATGTCCGGCGTGTAGCCTGGCACTTGCGGCATCTCTGGCAGATCAAACAAATCGCGCATGGCCTCACCGCCGAACTCCGGCGGGATGCTGTTGTAGAACGCACGCAGACTGTAGCGATTGAACTCCGCAGTCATCGTGCCACGCTGGTCCACCACGAATGTGTTCTCCATGCCTGGCATGATCCAGCGGTCTAGAATCGGAGCGGCCTCGGGGAAGTTCTCTTTGTAGTGCGCGTAAAGCTCTTCCTGCACCTCTGGCGTGATCGCTTGCATGAGCTGGTAAGCATCCGCTTCGGGCAGTTACTCACCGATGCTGTAGCGGATACCGCCTTCTTCCCATGTGGTGCGCCCGTTGCGCTCTTTCTCGGTGATTATCCCAGCCCGCCGCTCGAAATGCGTCCAGACAAATTCTCCCGCATCGTTCACACGAGCAGCTTCCAGGTAGCTCGCGGTATAGAGCATGGCATCGGCTGCCGCGTCCATCCGGCGACGGTTCTTGCTTCAGAATGCCGGATCGCCAAAAGCGTCCTGAATCGAAGTGCGCAGCCGGTCGCTGAGAGCATTCACCGCTACTTGTGCAAGTTGCTCCTCACGCTTGGCGTCGAGCAGCAGTTGTTTGATCCCTGGAGCCATGGCATCTGCACGGTCCAGTCGTCCACGAAACAGCGTCTGGTAAGCCTGCCACAGCTCGCCCCTCATGCTCGGCACATTGCTGTTGGCAGCTCGAGCCTGTCGCATATTCTGCACGCCAGTAGAGATGGCGTCCAGGTGCCGCTGCACCTCAGCTTCCAGTGCGCCGGGTGCACACGGGGCGGCAAACACTGGCACTCCTGCATCCGTTGCCTCTGGTGCCTCATCGCGGGGGAGTGTGTCGAGGTCCGCTAAACCGTCTTCTCTGGACTGCACCAGACGTTGTGGCGGTAAGTTGGCGGCAAACTCTTCGCGGGTAGGAAACACATCTTCCACGCTTTGCACCCCTGCTTTTCTTAAGTCCGCACGCAGCGTGTTCATTGCCGCAGTCGCAATCCTCCTCGCCCCTTCATGGCTCATGGCCTCTTGCGTGCCGATGGTGCGCCAATCATCGCCCGCCAGCCATCTCTCCAGGATGCGGCGCGGTTTCTCAGGCAGCTTGGCCACCGCCGCGGTCACTACTTCACGGTCCGACTCGGAGGCCATGCGCACGATTGGCGATGGCACGTTATCGGTGCGTGTGTCGGTAGCAGCGTCCATGGTTGGCACGTCCAGGCTCGTGGTCTGCGGCTGGCGTTTACCAGCATCGTAAAGAGAACGCAGCCGATTGCGGATCACCGTCGAGGCGTAGCTTCCGAAAGACACGCCTCGGTCGCTCTGGTAAGTATTAGCCGCTTTCCACAGAGCCACACGGGCTTCTTGCAGCACATCGTCCATTTCACCCACATTCTGCCAGCGATTGGCAAACCATGCGGCAAGAGGCAGGTTGTCGTTGAAAAGCGCAGTCGGGGCTGCTCCCTCTGGGCGCGAGTAGCGCACCACCTCGCCCTCGATGGTCGGGGCCGAAGTTCCCGCTACCGCTTGAACTTGTCCAGCTTGCCCGCCGTTTCCAGCCTTGCCCACTCCGCTTGAAATTCTGCGGAAATCCGCTTGGCCTCGTGCTAGGTGCCGTCTTTGTGCTCTTGTGAACCGTCGCGAGAGATTGCGGGTAGTGCTTTGGCAAAGAGGAAAACGGGGTCGCCTGATCCGCCGGGGAGCTGCTCTGGCGCGAGTAGCGCACCACCTCGCCGGTCACATCCTGCCCGTTCTCTGCCGTGATTTTGATCTTGCTCTCATCGAAAATGACGTAGTTGTAGGTGCCGCTCTGCGGGTTTTCCTTGACCACGCGGCCAGGCTGTTGGTCTGCTGCCGCCTCCGCTGCGGCCTTGCTGCGGAACACCCCCACAGGCGGTCCATCGGCCTCGACCACTCCCCACTGCGGTAGCCCCGTCCGGCTGGCACCATCCAGATAGCGGATGCCGGGGATGCCTGCAGCGAGGAGGGCTTTGGATGCGGCCTTCGCGTCTCCGTAAGCCTGCTTAGTCCACTCGTACAGGTCGTTCCCGTGTTGTATTTCCACGGTAATGTTGAATCTGCTCTTTAGCGTGCGGGCAAAGTTTTGAACCTTCTCGCTCTGCTCGGAGAGCGGCTTGTTCCAATCCAGCAAATCCCCCGGCTCAACGTCGAGTTCCACGGTGTAGAGCTGGCCGAACTTTGCCAGGGCGGCGAGGAACTCGGGCGAAGGATCAAAGTTCTCGGGCTCGCGCAGAGCGGCACTGACGGCCTGGTGCGGGTAATCGAATCCCCACCAACTTTCATCCTCCAGAACCTTCAAGAGTTCACGCTGGCCTTCGCTCAATGGGATGGCCTTCATCATCTCCACGGCTTCCTCTGGGGTGCTGTATTCGTTATATACCTCTTGCACCTTGCGGATGAACTCGTTCTCCGTCAGACCCTTGCGATAGGTATCCGCCACCGCCGCAATCTCCGCGAAATAAAGCCCCCACCCGTAAACCTGCGCACCTTCGCCAGTGCCAATTTTTGCCAGCCGGAAGCCCTCGGCGAGGTTAATCTTGTGCGGGGTGCCATGATATGCCCTCTGCGCGAACAGCGTCAACTGCCCAGGCCCGACAATCGTCGCGTTGTCAGCGTGAAACACATCCGCATCCGGGTTCAGCGCATCAAGCGTCAGGTCATTGGCCGCAGGAGCCGCAGGAGCAGCAGCGTCCAGATCAAACAGCAGCTTCTGCCCAAGGACGGCCTCGTGTCGCTCCAGCACTCGCCACTGGTCTGGTGCGAGCTTCCCGTTGCGCTCCAGAACATCCCACAGCTTGCTATAGACCTTGCGGGCATGGGCAACCTCAGCTTCCGTGGGCTGCTTTGCGGGCTGCGCCGCTAACGCCGCGCCTTCAGACGAGCGAGTTCCGCCTTCGCTTCCCGACTGATCCGTTGCGCGTCCGCGATCAGGGATTTGCGCAAGGAATCCTTCGACCCCCCGCCAGCCACTGGTAAGGTTGACGATTCGGTAGAGTTCACTGCCCGTGAAGTTTTCGATAGGGAATCCGAGTTCACACTTTAGAGTTACCTTGCATACGCCCGTCCTTGCAAGCAGTTTGTCAATATCCTTTTGGCGTGGACGGACATAATTTTGACTCTGGCTTGCCGCAATCGTGGAGATGGCAACAACCTCGCCGCCGCCAGATAAAATGTGGTCTATGAGAGCAACCAGCATGTCTCCACTCGTCCAGTTGTCGTCAACCACCACATATTGCACCCCTCGGCGCACCGGACCAACAAATTTCTGCACATTGGCCATGCGGTCAGCCACACTTACGTCTGTATTGGCCGCGCCCGATTCCTTAGTCAGTGACAAGTCAACATCCAATCCAAGCGCAGCTTTGAGAAATTCCGCGTAAGCCACTGGAAGCTCATTCGTTCTACGCCCGATGTCGTGATGGATTACCGGTGCAATCACAGCGGGCCGAGTCCTGTCAATTCTTGCTCGGATTTCATCAATCACCCTGGGCTTTACCATGTCTAACACCACCCGCATGGCGGCAGAGCCATTTGACTGATGCTTGCCAGCGTCGTAATCAGCATGACGCTCCATTGCGCTGACGGTAGTTGATCTTATTGCGACATCAAGCGTGTCTATATAGTTTCCCGGCGCATTCCTCCGGCCTGCCTGCGCGAATAATAAACCTTTCTTGCCCACATCCAGACCCTGCCGCTCAAGCTCTTTAAGTTGTTCGTTGGTTGGGTGTAATGTCGAAGCATCAAAAATGAGAACCTCTCCATCAACGATGTTTGCGTTTTGATCGTGCTAATCTAGAACCAACAAATTATCTGATGCTCGATAGAACGCGCTGTCATCTAAATTTATAAAACCAGCACCCGTCATCGCACCCTTGATTGCACCCGCTTCAGGAGAAGCGCCTTTAACCGTGGGTTGCGATGTGATGATATTTACATTGCCGTATTTGTCCTGATATACAGCATGAAGTCGTATATCGTCCCCCAAGAAGGCGTTGCTTGTGCGGATTCGTTCCAGATACTGCTCGATAGTGGCGCTACCAATGCTCCACTTCTTGCCACGCAAGTCCAAGGTGATGCCGAACTGACCTCCGGTGCCTCTGGTTATTTTT
>CBDUBV010000116.1:0-8918 GCA_965365475.1 uncultured Chthoniobacteraceae bacterium
CAGCCTCCGCCTGCTCAAAATCCTGTAGCTCAGTCTCCGCCAACGCAGCCCGCAACGGTGCAGCAGAACCCGATTGATGCCGCAGCGTCACTCGGCGCACCACTAAAATCTCAGCCGACCCCGGAGGAAAAAGTCGCGACGCGCACCTACGACACGGAGTCTGGAATGCGCTACCATATCCGGGTGAGGGGAGCAGAAGTGCAGGACGAGTGAGGCCTCAGCGGCTCGTGGCCATGTAAGGCAATGCGGACGCTGTCTGCTCGATGTCATCCATGCCTTCGAGCAAATCCGCGATAGGATCCCAGTGGCCTGTGATCAATGCTTCGTGCGCAGTGTCGCGCAACTGCGCATCGAAAGTCTGGCCACCCACCCGTATCTTTACGGTTTCCACATCCATCTCGATCTCCAAAGCAGGGTTTGCCTCGATCATGCCGCGAATCGCCTGGATGTCCGCCTTGGAAGCCGTGAAACACGGGATGCTCAAGGTGGTGGAGTTGCCAAAAAAGATTTCCGCATAACCCTCCGTAATCAAACCCCGGAATCCGGCGCGATAAATCGCCTGCGGAGCATGCTCCCGCGAGCTGCCGCAGCCAAAATTATTCCCACTCAGCATGATCGTTGCCCCTGCAAAGCGAGGATCATTCAGCGGATGTTCCTTTTTCGACCCATCATCCGCAAACCGGGTATCGTAAAACAGATACTCGCCCAGGCCGTCGAACGTGACGCATTTCATAAATCGTGCGGGGATGATGCGGTCGGTATCGAGATCGTCGCCCGGCACATATACGCCGGTGCCTTTGACAGTAAGAATTTTTTCCAGAGCCATAATGTTTATTAGTTAGCTGCTTGTTCTGCAAATACCTCGCGTGCGTCGCTGATGCGGCCGGTCACTGCTGCGGCCACCACCATCACCGGACTCATAAGAATCGTGCGACCTGTGGGGCTGCCCTGGCGACCTTTGAAATTGCGGTTGCTGCTGCTGGCGCACAATTGGTCTCCGATGAGCTTGTCGGGGTTCATCGCCAGACACATCGAGCAGCCAGCTTCGCGCCACTCGAACCCTGCTTCGCGGAATACGCTATCCAGGCCCAGTTCCTGACACAACACAGCCACGCCCTGCGAGCCGGGCACCGCAATGGCTTTCACGCCGGAGGCGACGTGGCGTCCTTTTAAATATTTGGCTGCTTCGACAAAGTCCGACAACCGGCCATTCGTGCACGAACCTAGAAACGCGACATCGATCGGCGTGCCCTTTATAGGCGCACCGGGCTGAAGCTTCATGTGAGCCAGCGCCTCCGCGACGGATTCCCGGTCTGTCGGCGCGGAGTTTTCCACCGTAGGAATATTCTCCGTAATCGCGATGCCCTGGCCTGGTGTGATGCCCCACGTGACCGTTGGCGCGATCGTGGCGGCGTCGAACCGCACCACGTCGTCGTACTCCGCGTCGGGGTCGGAAGCCATGGCGCGCCAACGCTCCACAGCAGCATCCCACTCCGCTCCACGCGGGCTGTAGGGTCTGCCTTTTAAATAAGCAAATGTGGTCTCGTCCGGGTTCACGTAGCCCACGCGTGCTCCGCCTTCGATCGACATATTGCACACCGTCATGCGCTCTTCCATGGTGAAGCCGTCAAATATCTCACCGGCATATTCGTATGCAAACCCCGTGCCGCCATTCACACCAAGCGTGCGGATGATGTGCAGGATGACGTCCTTGGCATACACGCCGGGATTGAGCCGTCCATCGACTTGTATGCGTCGCACTTTCAGCTGGCTCAGTGCCATGGTCTGTGTGGCGAGCACATCGCGCACCTGGCTGGTGCCGATGCCGAACGCGATCGCGCCAAATGCTCCGTGCGTGGAGGTGTGCGAATCGCCGCAGGCGATTGTGGTTCCAGGCTGGGTAATTCCCTGCTCTGGGCCGACGATGTGCACGATGCCTTGTTTGCCCGTGGACCGATCGAAAAACGTGACGCCGAACTCTTCGCAGTTCCTGCGGATTTCTTTGATCATTGCATCTGCGAGCGGATCGGAGTAGGGCTCGGAGAATTGATCGGTGGGAACGATGTGGTCCACCGTGGCAAACGTGCGATGAGGAAATTTTACCTTCAGCCCCATCTCGCGCAACATCGCAAAGGCCTGGGGGCTGGTCACCTCGTGGATCAAGTGCGTGCCGATGAGCAGTTGCGTCTGGCCATTTGGCAACTTGCGAACTGCGTGAGAATCCCAGACTTTTTTGAACAGCGTTTTACCCATAGAATTTTTTTGCGGGGCGCAAATGTCCATCATGTTCCCCGCAGGTGCAACACCAAATCAACGCCAGCGCAGCACAGCGCGCTCCAGCCTGGGCAGCTCTGCCCAGGCGTCTGCCGCTTCGCCGGTAAAAGAGCGAGGAAACTTTTGCAAATCCCACGTGGACCCAGCCCATACTGCGTCCTCTGCGGTCACGTATGCCCACGGACTGCGAGACCCGTAAAAATATAAAGTCAGTTCCTCGATCCTGCCGCCTGCTGCGTTGGGGATGTCGGCGATAGTCACGCGACCTTGCATCGTCGGTGCGGATAGAGTGCCTTGCATTTGCACATCGCCTTGCAGGGCGGCTCGCGCTTTTCCCTGATGCCATGTCCGATCCAGATCGCCGACAAGCTTAATGTTGCAAGGAAGATTGTGAATAATCTCCACGGGCAAGTTTTTAATTTTCATCTCCCATGAGGCATCTGGGAGAGCAGCCAGATCTCCTGCTTTGTAAATAATCGGCAGCACGCCGAGTTCCAGCTTGGTGACATTTGCCTGCCCGGTGAGCACCACCTCGTGCCATGGGCCATGAAGGTGCAATTGCGGGTTCACAGACATCGCGGTGTGACCACCCAACGTTACCTCCCAAGGATCGCTTGTCATTTTGAGGTCCACGCTCGCGGATTCACCCACTTGCACGTCGCCGCCAACATGGACCGCGATTCCGTTCAGTCGTCCTTGCATTTCCCGAAGGGTAACCCTGTCATTAGCAAGAGCGAATGCTCCCTGAATGTCGCTCCATTTCGCTGTTGTAAAACCGAACTGACCATCTTGAATGCTTCCTTCGCCTGTCCATTCGGGGTTGTTGAAAGAGCCGCCGAGCGAGATTTGCAAATCGATGGTCCCTTCCACTGGCCATTGAATCCCTGATAAGCGTGTGGCTCTATCCAAGTCCAACTGCGTGATGCTGAGTGTCAGGCTGGCGTCGTCTGAACCATCCAGTCCGCCGATGATGCTGCTCGCATGCCAAGCGCGGGACCATGACCATGGAAAATCGAAACTTCCCACTACGGTTTCTTTTTCCCCTTGCTGGACTCGCACTGGGTCCATACGCACGCGATTTTGTGTGGCAGAGCCCGACGCTTGTAGAGAGCTGTCGCCTTGCTGCATTTCGAGTCGGCGAATCACGATTGCTTCCGGTGAAAAACTTGCGTCGATATCGACATCCACCGGCAGTGCCTCTTCGTGCCACCGCATCTTCATGTTTTTCGCAACCGCGCGCACGCCGCCTGTGTGAGCGCCTTCCACGCCGTCGGCGTTGCCATGCATATGCAATGCGCCGCCCACGAGCCATCTATCCCATGGCGTAGGCAGCAGGCTGCCATAGTCCGCCATGTCTGCAATCTCCGCCCGCCACTGCGCAGAATACCTGTGTGTGCCCGAGACATCGAAATATCCCGAGCCCATCAGCCGATCTGGGCCATTCTTCACATTCACATCGACCAGGCGCAACTCGCTGCCATCCATCTGCACATGGAACTCTGCTGATTCCGCGTTCACTTCGCCCCATGCTGGCGCGGACCATTGCACTTTCAAATCCCCACGTATCTGACCCATCTGTCCTGTCGCATAACCCGCGATTTGAGCGGTCCCGCCCGTCTCGGGCACGGGCCATGGAAGCAGGGACATCAGCTCATCAGGATTGCGGATGCTGCCCGTGACGTTGAAGCTGAATCGGCCTTGAACCCAATCGTCCAAATCCTCCGGCAGCTCGGTGTCGCCGCGGAAGCGGAAAGAATTTCCTGCCTGCACCAGGTCCAGTTCATAGACCTCCAGCCAGTCATCTGTAAGCACCGCAGCGGCTTTTAATGACTCGAATTGCCGCTCGTTCCATCGGAAATCGTTCGCATCGAGAACCAGCGAAGCGGTGTGAAGTCGGGATCCTTCCGAATGATAATTCAACTTCAGCGCGGTGATGGTGCCATCGGGCTGACTTACCGGGGCGGGCACGAACTCTGTGAGGAGCACCACGGGCACATAGCCCATCCAGCAGGACCATGTGGTGCGTCCCGGTGAGGAAACAAAATCATAATCGCAGGCCAGTCGAGCGTAGCCTTCTGCCAGGCGCAATGCAGCATCGAGACGCAATTTTCCAGAAAAAAGCGGGGCGGCTTCCACCATGAGATCATCGAGCACGATGCCGTCTCGCGGACGGATGTCGGCCAGATAGAGCACTCCCGACCGCCATGCGGTGATTCCCCGCAGCGCATCAAATCGCTGCTGTGTGCTGCGGGCGTTGATTACGACGACGTTCGCCGCCATCAGGCCGTTGGTGTTTTCATCGGCATTGAGAAAAAGATTCTGAATTTCCAATGAGCCATGGGGCATCTGCCAGAGCACGTTGGCGTCGTGCAGCAGAAATGTCTCAGGAAACCACTTTTCCCAGTGCATGGCATTGCGCACATGCGAAGACTCGGTGCGCGAATCGAGCTGGACGCGCAGCCCGGAGATGTCGAGCGACTGCGCGAGAGCGGATGCGCCGCGCAGGTAAGCCCATGGTTGAAGTCGGGCATCGAGTCGATGAATCTGAATGGCTGCGGACGCGTGGGAATGTCGAAGTGTGAGCCCGTGGCATTCCAGAGAGAACCCTGCCTTCCAGCGCAGCTGTTCGCAGTCCACTTCCCAGCCAGCTTGAGCCAGCCGCTGCTGGAGAATCCAGCCTGTAAGCAGGCTTGGCGCGGAGGAGTTTACCACCGCGATACATGCGGCGACCACGGCACCGAGCCACAACCATTTGCGAAGCGGTCTCGCATTCATCGTGCTATTTCCTGTCTGTGCCTAGGTGCCATGCTGCCACACTTCCCATCCCAGATAGTTCGTCCATGCCTCGTGCAGGATGCGGGCACTGTGCGATTGAGTCATAACCACATGGTGCTCGAAGCCTTGCTTGCAGACGTGTCTGAGCAGGTGCTGCAAATCGGGCACCTCTGCCACGGCCCGATTTCCGAAGGTATGCAAGGGATCGTTGGTCAATTGACCATGCCCGACGTAACCACGAATGCGACCTTCGACGTCCGCAGTGGTCAACCGCCCAAACGTGAGTGGTCCAGCGGGTGTTGCGCCTTCGAGTGCGCCGTAGGTGTTCTCCTCGCCCACGATGCTGCCAAGTATCGGCGCGGTGCGGATGGTCGCATCGGGCAGGAAAGATTTGGCCCAATTGCCGCAATGAAACAACACGCACTTATTTTCATCCTGCGCGTAATTATTATTCCAATCCACAAGAGCAGCCGGGCTGTTGGCGGCGAGTTGCATGGCATACATGGTGAGCACGCCGGTCACATCCACTTCGCACGCGCTGGGGAGAAATTTCTCGCTCATCATGCTCATCAATGTGCACACGTTGCACCCGAAGTTCTCCTGCACGGAAGTCCAGCATTGAATTGCAGTGGCATCGAGCGCGTGTGTCTGCATCCATTGGCTGAGCACTACGCCCATCCGAGCCATCTGCACAAGCTTCTCTTCGGGCACTCCAGGAGCAGGCGCGTAGCTCCGGATTTCGGCCAGTTTATCCTGCACTTCCCGAGCCTGTGCATCGAGCTTGGCAGCCGCACCGAGAATCTCTGAAAGGTCCACGGTGGTGACGCTGACTCCATTGCGTTCAAGAATTTTCTCGCTGTAACGCACTGTGTTAAAAGCTGCAGGTCGGGCACCCACTGCCCCGAGGCGCACGCTACGCAGCCCATTCACGACGCGACATACGCCAAGAAAACGCTCCAGTTCCGTGGTAAATAATTCATCCGCCGGATGCAGCACATGCCGTTCTGTAAGCGTGAACGGAATGCCGGCTTGCACCAGATTATTGCAGACAGAAATCTTGCCACAGAATGCATCGCGCCGGCGTTCCACCCCGAGCCGGTTCAGCTCATCGGGATAGCCCTGCACAAGCACTGGCACGTTGAGTGCCGCCAATTTCAAAGTGTCCGCGACCCCTTTTTCATCTCCAAAATTGGGCAGCACCACCAGGACTCCGCCGATCCGGTCGCGATGTTGCCGGAAAAGCTCTGCACATTTCCTGGCTTCTGCGTGTGTCTCGACTCCGCCCAGCTTGGTCGCGCCCTCGTCGAGTTGCACCGCTTCGATCTTGAGTTTGGCAAACAAACTGGCGATGTCTTTTCGCGCTTCACCGACCAGATGATCCGGAAAAAAATCCCGGTTTCCATAAATCACTCCAAGGCATGCTGATTTCATAAATGCAAAAGTTGGCGGGCTCGAAGCGTGAAGATTTTCGCACAGGAGTCTATCGAAAAGTGCGTCACGCTTGTGCGCCCGACAGTGGATGGCTTCCGGCGGCACCTGCTTGCATGAGCCCTGCGGCTTTTTGCAAAGTCTCAACATATTCATTTTCGGGCACGGAATCCGCGACGATGCCTGCGCCTGCATGGAACTGGATGCGACCGTGCGCCACGGTGGCTGTGCGGATGGCGATATTGAATACCATCCGCGTGCCCAGACCCAAACACCCGATGGAGCCTGTATAAATGCCACGCGGCACCGGCTCCAGTTCGCGGATGATCTGCATGGCGCGAATTTTTGGGGCTCCAGTGATCGAGCCGCCCGGGAAACACGCGTCCATCACCTGGGCAAGCGAGACATCATCGCGTAGCGTCCCTTTCACCGTGGAGACAAGATGAAAAACCTGCTCGTACGTTTCCAACCGCACCAGCTCCGGCACGGAAACGCTGCCGGTCGCGCAGATGCGCCCCAGATCGTTGCGCTCCAGGTCGGTGATCATCAACAGCTCGGCGGCCTCCTTTTCAGAGCCCTGCAATTCACGTGCCGATTGGGCATCCTGCTCAGGAGCCGCCCGTCGCGGGCGCGTGCCTTTGATCGGGCGGGTCACGATGTCCTGTCCGCGAATGTCAAGAAACAATTCCGGCGAGGCACTTAGAATCTTCTGGTCAGTGTCTTCGATAAACGCTGCGAACGGCTTGGGGGAGCAGGCCCGCAAGCTCATGTAAAAAGCCCATGCATCTCCTTGAAATGCGGCACTGAAACGTCGGGCAAGATTCACCTGATATATATCTCCAGCTGCAATGTAGTCCAATGCCCGCTGCACCAGCTCGCAATAATGTTCGCGCGACATCTCAGGTTGGAACTCGATGCGGTCGTAGGTCCCAGCGGGCGGTGTCGCGGGCAGATGTTTCAACAGCCCGCCGAGATGCCACCATCGCCTGGTGTCGTGCTCATACACCGCAGCTTGCCGATACCAGCGCATGCGCACGGCTCCTTCGTATTCCATGGTTGCGATAGCAATGCCCGGCCCGGCCTGACCTCGCGCGTCCAGACCGCATGCGATGTGACTGTTTTCAATCAAAGTGGGCGCGGCGGCGACGACTGAGAGAGCGCGTTCCCCCTCGCGGGCCATGGCGGAATCAAGAAAAGCCAACCCTCCCAAAGCTCGGCACCGCGCGGCGACCTCCGGCGGCGTCAACCCGCATGCCACTGGCTCCCAGCCTGGCCCGTAGATGGATTGCTCGCTTATGCCCATTGATCCCAGAATGATAATTTCATCACTTTTCAAATACGAATCTGCCTGATAGCTTGCGAAATTCCAATCCGGGTTATGATTATCTTTTCGCTTCTTGCTTCCACCGTTCTTTCCACAGCCGCAGTGCAGGAGTCGCGCACCGACGAGCCGATCCTGCTTGCGCAAGGTGAAACCGTGGAACCTATCGACCCTGTGCTCACCACTCCGCCAGCGCAGCCCGCTGTCACCGAGCCCGAGCCGATTGTCGAGGTGCCTCTGCCAGAGGCATCGCCGGTGGATGCTGCCGCGCCTGCGATGAGCGAGGGCACAATCGACTATGAAGACGTGCTGGCCGAGCCTCTGCCGCAAGGGGAAGATTTCGCGCCTGATGACTCGCTGCTTATGGAGCCGCTGCCGCCCTTCCCGGACGAGGTGGCTGGCGCAGGTGCCGCAGACCGTCTCACGATTGAGCCGCCACCGGAGCCAGAGTTTGCGCTGAAAGACAGGATTGCTTTTCGGAAATTGCGCACCCGGGCACTTGCGGATCCCGGGGTGCAAGCGGCACTTATTCGTTCTCGTGAGGTAAACACGGATCGCGAGAAACGCGACGCGCTTCGCGAATATTATACGCTGATGTTTAAGCGGATGCGGGCCATGGATAAAAGTGTGGTCGAAAAATTTTCCGACCTGGAAGCGGAGTCTCTCGCAGCACTGGAGCAGCGCCGGGTGGCTCCCAGCGTGGCACCGCCTATCGACGGCACAGGGGCAGAAACGACGCCTTGATAAAGCGTCAGTTGAGGTGTGGGCGGTCCGACATTTCCGCCCGGATCACATACGTAGGGCCGAAATTTTTCAGCGCACGTTTCCAGGAGCGAGCATCGGGCATGGCTTCCAGCAAAGCCTGCTCAGGCTCCAGCACCAACCAGGCATGATCTTCCAGCTCGCGCTCCAACTGGCCAGCACTCCATCCAGAATATCCCTGGAAAGCCCGGAGCACGACTCCATCTTCATCAGCCAGTTCCAACTCATCCGGAGCCAACCCTTGCATTGCAAAATGTGAGCCATCCGGTGCCAGCCCTTTCTGCCAGCGCATGCCGGACAAAATAATGCGGTCGGTCGCCACCGGTCCGCCTAAGAACACAGGCACTTCCTCCAAGCC
>CBDUBV010000117.1:0-8911 GCA_965365475.1 uncultured Chthoniobacteraceae bacterium
TGCCGGTATTCGCGGGGGCTGCAACCGTATCGCTGCCGGAATCGGCGGTTGAAATTCGACAAATCGGAGAAACCGCAGTCGAATGCAATGCGGGTAATGGGTTGCGTGGTCTCCTGCAACAGACGACAAGCCTGGCCAAGGCGGATTTCATTGATAAATGCAACGCAGGTCCTGCCGGTGACTCGCTTAAAAAGCCGACTAAAAGACGCCGGAGCCAGGTGCGCCTTGGCTGCCAGCGTTTTGTGGCTTAGCTCTTCATTGTAATGCTCGATGATGTGCTGACACGCAGGTTGTAGTCGCTCACCATCCTTCAGGTCGCATGTGCCAATGTAGCCTGGGCTTGCCAGCGAGCGAAAGCTTCGAGCACAAATCAGGCAGTCCATCAATTCCATGAAAAGACGCATACGGGCAAAACTGCTCGCAAGGCGAATGCTCCGCAGAAGCCCACCCGCGTGGACCGATACGCTGCCTTCAAAGACCAGTCCGAGACGGGCCCTATCAAGGAGTCTGGTCAGGGGAAGAAGTTCGGGCGTCGCATCTATGAATCCACCGGAAAAATTTCGATCAAACTGCAGAACCTCCGCCTCCGCGTCATCAGGGGGAATGAAGGTGTTGACGTATTGGTGTGGTAGATTCGAACCGATCACACACAGATCGCCTGGATTGAAATGGCCCACGTGATCTCCTACCAGACGCGTCCCGCTGCTACGGAGGATGTAGGTTATCTCAATCTCAGGGTGGTAGTGCAGCGGATGCTGGAACCGCGATTCGAGCACGTGACGCGAATGGAAGCTGGCTGCCGCGGCGGAAGCGATGGGCTCCAATTGTGCTCTCATCTCATCGGAGACTGTTGTGGTAGCTCTGATTCTGTCAATAAAGTATCGGTTTTGGATAATGGTCACCGAGTTTATTTCGGAATCATGCGCGATACTTGCTCGCACAACCGGTCCCATGAATTCCAGACAACGTTATCTCGCCACTTTGGATAATCAACCCACGGACATCATCCCTCGCATTCCGATTTTGATGCAATTTGCCGCCGAATATATCGGTAACAACTATGCTGGGTTTGCCTCTGATTACAGGGTGTTGACACACGCGAACATGGTGTGTGCACGGGATTTTGGTATCGACCAAATGAATACGATGTCGGACCCCTACCGCGAGACGCAGGGCTTCGGTGCGAAGATCATTTATGAGCCCAATGTTGTTCCCTATTGTGAAAAGCATCCGCTCGAGGATGAGCAGGACCTCACAGGACTCCCGAAGCCCGACCCGATGCAATCGGAGCGAATGCGTGATCGGATCGAAGCCGTCCGGACATATGCTGCCGCCGTGGGCGAGGAGTTCTCGATCATGGGCTGGGTGGAAGGTCCCGCTGCGGAAGCGGCGGATTTGCGGCGACTCGATAACTTTTTCATGGACCTGCTGGAGGACGAAGCTTACGTGGGTGAGTTGATGGATATCTGCGTGGAGGTGGCTCTGGATTTTGCAAAATCGCAGATCGAGGCCGGGGCGGACACGATAGGCATCGGGGATGCGGCGGCCAGTCAGGTGTCGCCGGGCGTTTATGAATCGCTGATTCTTCCGCGCCAGCGGCAGTTGGTGGCGGGTTTAAAAAGTATGGGAGCCCGTGTGCGCATGCATATCTGCGGCAATATCACACACTTGCTGCCTGGGCTCGCAACGCTTGGGCTGGATGTGATCGACGTGGACCACATGGTGAGCTTGAAGGAAGTCCGCGCACGCCTGGGTTCGCAGACGGCCATTTGTGCGAATCTCGACCCTGTTAGTGATGTGATGCGGGGCACCCGGGCATCCATCCGTGCATGTGTGGAGCGATGCTATGCGGAGGTAGGCAACCCTTTCCTGGTCAATGCGGGTTGCGAGATACCCAGCGCCACGCCTCATGAAAATTTGAAATCGCTCTGCGAGCCATTACCCTGGCAACCGAACTAAAAATATACTGCCATGTCCCAGAATACTTACGTGACCAAAGATGCTTTTAAAGAAGCGCGTGCCCGCTGCCCGGTGCTCATTGGCGAGTTCCAAGATGGCGAGAAGATTCCGATGTTGCTCAAGCACGAGGATGTGCGTCGCGCTGCGAAGGACTGGCAGACATTCAGTTCGGACGCACCGCGTCGCGTCCCGATTCCCTCGGAAGAGTCGTTGCGCGATGTCCGGCAATATCCGTTGGAAACCGACCCGCCTGCGCATGCTGAATATCGACGCATAGTTGAACCATTTTTTCTTCGGCCAAAGCTTCCTGAAGTAAAACTGAAAATCGATGAATTGATCAGGCGCGTGCTTCATCAGGCTACGACGCGTGGGAGCTTCGATGCTGTCCATGATCTTGCAATTCCCATTCAATCTTATGCGCTGACCTATCTGTTAAATGTCCCCGAGAGTGAGGGAGAAAAATGGATCCCCTGGGGCATCCATGTCACGCGCGCTGGTGATGGCAAGGCCAAGGGCAGTGAGATGGAAAACTATAACCGGATGATGTTCGCTAAAGCCCTTGAGACGCCAGGGGATGACTTTTACAGTGCTTTAAACCATGCAGAGATTGATGGGCGCCGACTCACTGACGAAGAGAAAGAAGGCTTTGCATACCTTGCCTTTGCAGGGGGACGCGACACCATCATCCACACCATGACCGGCATCATTGCTTATTTCGCGAAGAACCCTGAGGCCATGACGCACCTGCGTGAGCACCCGGAAAGTGTAAATCTCGCTTCGGAAGAATTTTTTCGTCTGGCGATACCGCTTACTCACATTGGTCGAGTGTGCCCGGTGGCGACCGATGTGCAGGGCTTTCAAGTAGCACCTGGAGGTCGAATATCGCTCACATGGGCAGCAGCGAATCGCGATCCTGAAGTTTTTGAGAACCCTGATGAGGTGAATCTTCAGCGCAGACCCAATCCCCATGTCGCGTTTGGATTTGGTAATCACTTATGCCTGGGTGCGCCGCACGCGCGAGCGATCATGCGCAGCTTTCTTATCGAGTTTACAAGCAAGTTCGCAAAAGTGGATGTGCTGGAAGAGGAGCCTTGTATGGAAGTTGAAAAAGATTACACGCGGCAGATTGGCTACAACAGACTGGTAGTGAAGTGCAGTGCCTGCGAAAGCTGACGATCCCTAGTTCAATACAGCGGTCGGCTAGGGAGTTGGAGCCATGGAGAATTCATACCGGTCACTCCATGCTTTTACCTCACTGGGCGCGAGCTGGATTGGGATAAAGGCTTCACCGCAGACCGCTTTGCCAATGCCGTAAAAAACTATTTCCGAAGGCGTGGTATCCCCACGGATCCGCAGGATCTGGTGCGTTGCCGGATTGATGAATTCAAAAAAGTTCGAACTGGGATTGCGAGGAACATCCGTAAAGCGGTGCCACAGCGAAGCCTTCACTGGAAGCGGCGCGAGCAACTCGACGCCGTGAGAACTGACTTTAGCCACGCCTTTTAACTCGCGATCTTCAGTCGGCATAAATGCAAAATTCACCTTGATCCCAGGTCGAAGTGGTTGACCATCGAACACGACAAAATTGTGGCAATAGTAGTCGGTCGAGATAGCGCGTGTGCCCGTGTTCTCGAGCCGGTAGGCGACGATCAAAGCCGCTTCTTTGTCAGCCAATTCGATGCGTTTGCTGTAGCGGTAGCCGAAGCCGCAGTGGTCGGCCAACGTTTGTTCAATTTGAATCCAGCGCTCACCTCGCGTCACATGCCAGGGCAAAGGCTCCGCAATGGGATAGTTTTTGGCGAAATTGTATGGCTCGCCGTCGGTGCGGCCGAGCAGACCGACCCCGATCTTGATAAAATTTTCTCCTACAGCAGCCGCGTCATATGCAAGCGGTGATTTCATGCCGAACTCGCCCGCAGTGCCGACGACGTTATCGGTGGCTTCGGGTTCGTCCACCACTTTCCACTCGCCGAAATACGTGCGCCCCTCGTGCTCGACGGTGTGGATCATGCCCGCCCAGTCGAATCGCGGGCCACGGTAGTAACCGGTGTCCGCATCGGGCAGATAAATACGCATTTTTATTTTCCCGTTGGAAAGCTCCGCCTCCGGTGGCGTGGACGCGCACCAGGCAGTAGTGGCAAGAGCTGCAAGCCAGAATAAAAAAAACAGCGGGATACGTCTCACATGTCGCATTCGATCAGCGCAATGCTGCCGGGTTCCATATCGAAAAGCAAATGACCGTTTTCATACTCGGGCGTGGAAGCGGAGGATTGGAGGACATTGCGCTGTCGATAGGCCTCGGTCTCATCACGCGTGAGGTAATCCGGGGCACCGTTCTTTTTCCAATGCGCCACGATATTATTCTCGCGCGAATCCACTCGAAACATTCGGAGGTCGCGCGGCTGTGCGCCATCCGGCAGCACTATGGTGATCTCCGCGTCCGTCGCCTTGCCTTCATGATCATACAAATAAACCAGCGCACTGAACCCCGAGTCTGTGCTTGTGACGAGTGCGCCGTGGCACTTGGAGCCTTCGGTTTCATCAGTCGGCACACGCTGGTTGCTCAGTCTGCTCAGGAGCTGGTATGCCTGGTAGGCTGGTTTGCGGAGACCTTGCAGATTGAGGAGTCCATAATTGCCATGGAAGGTCTCCGCTCCGTAGCCCGCCTGATCGTATATGTCGGACAAACACCATGGCGCAAGGTGGGTGACTTCTTGCGAGATTGCAGCCATGGATTTCACTGCAAACGCGGCTTCGTTGGCAGATTCGCGCGGCGGATCGCACGGGTGCCAGGAGCGGCCCCATTCGTTCCATTGCAACTCGCCGCGGAAGTTCATGCTGTCCAATAAATGTCGGCAACCGCGGATCACAGCGTCTGCGAAATTGGGCGAGCGGCTCTCGCGGTCTTCCTGCGGCCCTTCGAGCGGACTGAGCGGCGACCCTTCGCTGTCGTTGTTATAAATGTGGCCGATGATAAAGTCCGGTTCGCACTCATTGGCGCGTCCGAACTTGATGAACTCCTCGATCCACTCGCAGCGGGCCGTCGAGGGACCGCCAATGCGAAAATCCTTATCCACGGATTTGATCGCATCGTGCGTCACTTTCCATAGGCGAAAAAAATCTGCCTGGTTGCCGGAGAAGAAAGGCGGATTGAGGTTCGGTTCGTTCCACGCCTCCATGTACCACTGGCGCACCCTGCTGCGGCCGTATCGCCAGACAAAGTGCTCCAGCGTTTTCGTGATGAGTTCGCTCCACGCGTCCCAATCATTGGGCACGCTGCTGTTCGCCTTGGTCTCAAAGCAAGTGAACTCTTTCGATGCCAGCACCGATGGAGTGAAAGTCGTGGTGAACATGGGGTTGATGCCGATGTCCAGCAGCGAGTCGATCACGTAGTCCACAAGCTGCCAGTTGAGTCGGTGACCGCGTTGCGAGGGATCGTGAAATCCGCGCGGTGATTTGCCGAGCACGCGCATTTCGTCGTCAAAAATGCCCACCGCGCGGACGTGTCTTGCGCCGAGTTCATCGTGAGCAAGAGCCAATTGTTCCTGCATATCGCGGCGCACCATCCAGCGGAACTGATCGACGTTGACCAGTCCGCGCCAGGTATGTCGGAATGAGGTGGTGGCGGCATCCCAGCGTGGCCGAATGTGTAAGGAGTGCGCCACCTCCTGAGACTGTGCGTCGGTTGGCCGGGATGTATGGAGTAGCTGAGAGCTGGATAAATGGGAGTTCATTATTTCTGCTTGGAAGTTTGTTCTGGTCCCTCTGGGGCGTCGAATTCCCGCATCATCGCCTGGTGCTCTTGCAGAGCTTTTTTGTAGGCGGCATCGTCTTCAAAATAAGAAAAAACAATTTTGTCGATATTGGCCACGGCGTTGAAGGCCGTGTCGTTCAAGCCGTGTCGGAATCGCAAGAGAAGCTTGTGCTCACCGGGCTCGAAGGGCAGCAGCGGTATGCTGAGCTGCTGGAATTTGTCGTAGCTGCCGGTGGATTTTAATGGAAATGTGCCAATGTATTTTCCGCCCTCCACGGTCGTCCATCGCTTCTCAGCTTCGACAAGCTTGCCGTCGAGATAGAGGTCCACCACTGCGCCAGCTTGTTTGCCTGAGCCGTAATGAAGCGTGGCTTTGTTAAAGGCTTTTTCGCGCCCCAGACTCGCTGGCGGATACTCGACTCCAGCCCAGTAAACGATGCTGGAAATAAACCATCCGGGTTTGCGGACTTGCCCGCCAACGGATGCGGTAAAGTCTTCCATCTCGATGATTTGATCCTGCGGCGGGCCGGTCGGGATGGTCACTTCGAGCCGCGCGGGCTCGGAGAGGTTGCCTGTGTTGTCGATGGCGCGGACTTCGTAGATGTAAGTCGCACCTTTTGTAACTTCGGAATCTGAAAAGTCGGCGACTTTGCCCGAGGGACTTGGCGCATCCTTGAGCCAGTCCTCTTTTTCACCCTGCAGACGCCGGACTTTGTAGCCGGCGATGCCTTGGTTATCTTTACTCGTGTTCCATTTTAATCGCGCTTCGGTGTCGATAACGCGATACGTGCGCAAGTCTTCGGGCGCGGTCGGCGGGCTTGTGTCCTTGCCTGTCTTGACCGTGATCGTGCTTTTCTCGCTACGCTGATTGAAGCGGTCGTAAGCGACTACCTCATAGATATACTCCGTCTCTGGCTGAAGTGATGCTTCGGTAAATAGCTGGCCGGGTTTAACAAGTCCACGCACATTGCCTTCGTGGGCGGTGAGTTGCTCCGTGCGTTTCTTGTGCGGCGGTTGAATGTGCGAGGGCATCTCACCCAGCCGGGTAATTTCGAAGCCTGCAAGGTCATTATCCGCATCGCTGCTTTCGATCTTCAGCGTCAGACTGACGCCTTTCTCTTCGGCAAGTGACACGGCTGGTTGAGCCGGTGGATTGCCTTCCGCTTTGGCGCTGGCCACGAGACTGGTGAGCGGTAAGTGACTGCCGCCGCCGCGCCGGGCAAACGCGCCGGTCATATATTTCATCGTCTTGCCGTCGCGTGTCTCGATGAGCAGATCGTCCGTGGCCCAACTCGGCGTCCATGCGTATTCGCCCGCGCCCGCCATGGTGAAGTCTGCATTTTCAACGAACACCTGGCCTTTATCCACACTATCGAAGACGCACGTGTACAGATGACAGCCCAAAATCTCGGACTTGCCACCGTTTTTCGTCATGAACGTCGGCCCGCGATGCTCGGTCTTCACCCCGAACGCCCAGATCGTGCCGCCATCGTTTTCAAATTTATAATCACGATCTCCCTCCAGGTTCCATTGCCAGGCGTAGAGCTGCGCACCTTTGCGAATCTTCCAGGACTGCCCTACGACGTCGTCGGCAAAAAGCTTTCCGGGGCCTTTGTGGATGATGTTGCTCACGCCTGTGGAGCTGGCGATCACCAGGTTGCGCTTCGCCTCATGGATCACAAATGGATTATTAAAATCCTGACCGAGTGCCTTGGCCATCTGCTCCATGATGACCACCGGCGCCTTGCCGTCCACGAAACGGAACAGTGGCTTGTCCTCGGGAATTGAGAACGCGGCATTTTTATCCGAGACGATAAGCGGTGCCCCAGCTTCGTAAAACTGTTCCGCGCCAAAGATGCGCTCGACATTACCGCGAATCTCGATGGTTTTTCCGATGGTATAGGTCGGCTTGCGGCCTTTGCCCTCGACGATCAGTTGCGGGAAATACACCGTCGTCGCACCGCTATCGATCGCCTGCTGGATGGCATCGGAATCATCCTCCTTGTCCAGAGGATTGGCGCCGAAATCCATCACGTTCGCCCATTTTGAAAAATCTTCTTCCAGCGGCACAATGGGCAATTCCACGACCGGGAGGTCGAGCATGCCTGCGCGGCTGGGGGTGTGTAGCATCGCGGGAGCGTCGGTAGTCCATTCCTTCACCATGCCCAGGGGCACGGTCTCGCCAGTGGGAATGTATGTGGCAGCAGTTTTGTAGCCGGAGACTTCGACATTGCCAAGATAGATGCTCGAGGGATCGAACGTATTTTCAATGGCGTTGCGGCTGGAGGCTTCGCCCACGCCTTTGATCATGCTGTCCACCAGCAGGAAAACGGCGGAGTCGCCGCCGTTGACCACCGCAGGCACTGCGTTCTCGCTGTCAAGTTTGCGGACAAACACGAGGTTCTGCCAATTATTGATGCCCACCTTGCGCTGACCGGAGAGCTTGATGTTCTCCAGCGTGACGGAGTTGACCGAATGCTTCACATCGATGCCGGTGTCGAACCCGCGCACTTCAATGTTTCGAATGAGCAGCGGGCCGACCTCGGGCGTCGCCAGCGAGAGACCCACTACGCCCGGTTGACTGCCATCCTTGCCCGAGCGGATGAGCACATCGCGCATGCAGCCTTGGTTGTTCACATAAAACTCGATGCCGTTCGCGCCGGGGTTGCCCGCGCCGGTATCGAGCGTGAGATTGCGCAGCGAGTTGCGGAAACGGATCGCGGGCGGGTTGCCGGTGCGGAACATCGGCTTTGGCTTTTTCGGATCCTGAAAGTTGGGAGAGTTGTCCGCAAGCCGGATCACCGTGCCATCGCGGCTCTGGCCCTGAATAATTTTAAAGATGACGCCTTTGTAATCGATTGTATCGCTGATGAGATACTCGCCGTCGGGCAGGTAATAAAGCCAGCCGTTGCCCTCGAACATCTTGCGGAAAGCGGCGGTATTGTCGGTCTTGCCATCGCCGACGGTGCCGAGGTCCTTGACGATGTCGATTGGCTTGACGCCCTCGGGATAGCGAACAGATTCTGCGCGTACACTCGCAGCAGTAGCGATGATGAGGAAGAATGCGAGAAAGAGTTTCATAATTGGATTGGGGCAGAAAAAAGGCGGGAGCGGGCAATGTGCCGCTCCCGCCTTCAAATTAGTAGTTGCGAGAGATTGTAGCACCGATCAAGCGCGGCGGCGGCGAAGGGCCATGAT
>CBDUBV010000118.1:0-8791 GCA_965365475.1 uncultured Chthoniobacteraceae bacterium
CGCTTGCGGCTCCCGAAAGTCTTAGCTCTCTACCCAAAATGACAATGGCTGTTAAATTGTCGTAAACTATTGACAATCAGGAGGTGGTGCGCGGTACTGGGTTTGAACCAGTGACCCCCTGCGTGTGAAGCAGGTGCTCTACCGCTGAGCTAACCGCGCCCGTAAGTTTGCTCCGCCAGATGCGAATGGGAAAACCCTAAGAGGCAAGGCTCACTGCGGCAATTCTTTTTTCGCACATGGTCAGTTATCGTCTATCACGTAACCGAGGCGCGTGCCACCTGCTCCCGCGCCATCGCACCGACAACCGGCATCTCCCAGCGCACGCCTGAGAATGCCTTCCACAAATGCATGAGCCACAAAACAAACGCCACCCCATACAACACCAAAAACAGCAGCGCACTCACCATCCAACCCAGAATCGGGATGAACGCCAACACCGCGGACACCACCGTAAGTACCACGCTGGCCACCAGCATCGCTGCACCGAAATAAATCGATTGCATCGCATTGAAACGCACAAATGCATCCTTCTTCTCCACCAACCAAATGATGATACCACCCACCAGCGGAAACAAAGCAGCGATACCAGCGGCTACATTCGGTGGCAGGCCGCTGTCGCCCCCTCCGGCGGTCGAAGGCAACTGTTGCGGGGAGACGTCGTTCGGATCAGGTTGGTTATCCATAGTAGAAGCATTGTAAATTGGCGACCACGAAAGTCAATCTGCCGCACCCACTCGCACCTGGCCGATAAGAGCTTCATAGTCGGGGCGATTGATTAAGAAAACGCCTTCTCCAGTGGTAGCTGCACGCATCTCATCCAGTTCGGAACCAATCAGCAGGCGATGGGTTCCTCCCCCGGCGGTGAACTCAATCCGAGCTACAGGATTTTCCAGACCATGCGCAGTCTCGAGTGCTCCGAGCCATCTCACAGCTCTCAACCTGGCCAGAGTATTGCCCAGACTCGCTGCACCTGCAGAATCCACTTCTCCACCCTCCAGCGTCCATGCACCTGCCTCATTTCGCCGAAGCTGCACGGTGTGATCACCCAGAGTGCGCCGAATTTCCGTCAGCTCTTCCAAAGTAAAAGTAAAAACAGGCAACGCATTCCATTTCAGCGGATCCAGCGCTATTTCCTCCACCAACTGGCGATTCACCGACACGATGAACGGTTCCTCTTCCAATCGAGCATACACCACATCACCTTCCGTTTTACCAAATGCCAGGCGATGGATCGGATGCTCGCCCGCACCACCTTCAGGAACATTTTCCGAAGCATACGAACTTACACTTATCCGCAATTGCGGGTCCTGCAGTCCGTATTTTTCCGCATCCGCCGGGGTATCCGAAATGAAGGCAGCCGCCTGCGAGTTACGCAACGTGTTCAGCAACTCGATGATTTTTTGACCATTCGCTTTGCGACCATTCTCGACCATCGTCCAATCCTCCTTTTCACGCACAAAAGTGATCGGCGGCGCGCCACCCAGTTCTAGCTTCACTCGATCGACCACATCCAGATTCAGTCGCATGAGATGCTTGTCCCGCAGATCGCCGGGATTGGCTCGCAAAAAGTTCTCCACCTCCACAGGCAGCACCACGACCGTGTTTCGCTCCGCATGTCTCGCATAGACCCCAGCAGGCGTCTCCGGTTTCGCCTCTTCGTCTTCGCTTTTCACCACCGCGCCAATGTCGAAAGCAAAAACCTCATCCTCAGTATGCAGCGTCACCGTACCCCGTAGTGTATCCAGCCCGTATTCCGCTAGATCGTCCGAGTCTGGCGCCACGAATTTCTCTGCGCGCAAAGTCGTCGCGCCGCGCACCAGTTCAGCCACCCGCTCCGTATCTGCACGCGCACGCAGCGGCCGCACGATGTTCCAATACTCGCCGTCCTTCTCGATCTCCAGTTGTCCTTCACCTGTCCCTATCACCACTTTGCGAACCTGCGTGGCCGGTATGCCCGACAACTGCGGATCACGGAAGTCGTCTGCCTCGCGATTGATCGCCTCACGCACCGCGAGATCTGTCACAAAAATGCGATCATCTCCCTCCACTGCGACGTAAATTTTGTTATCCACTGCAGCCTCCCGCCCAATGAGCAGCGACGCCGGCGGATTTTTTCCCACGAAATCCACTCGCATCTTCGGGCTTGATAGACCGTACTCCGACCACGAGGCACGCGGCTGTTCACCCGGGTCTGGAGCGATCTCTTCGTGCTTTTCGATGCGTTCCAATGTCGTAAATACCTGAGCCACCAGTGCTTCATCCGCCCTATCTTTGACTGGTCGCGTAACCTCCCATTTGCCATCGCGCATGCTCAGTTCCACCACCAGCTCGCCACCGCGATAAATGGTAAATCCATCCACATCGCCCCGGTCGAACGACGTCACATACCGCGATTGTTCAGCCTCCTCACGCGTGCCGGGTTTCTTTGCTACATAGAAGTGGATGAATGCATACAGGCAGGCAGCAACCACCAGCAACCAGATTGTTGAACGCAATTTCATATGCTTATACCCGGCGTCTCCACCACACGAAGATGCCGAAAAATGCAACCACGGCAGGCACCACCACCATGCTCAGCAACGAGAGCCTCCCGATCTGTTCATCCGTGAGATTTAAAGTAAACATCTGCACTTCCTTCGGAGCTATGCCTATCATGGATTCACGTGCCAGCAACCAATTCACCGCTCCCAGCAGGAAATCCACATTCTCGGCCTGCAACGTCGAATCCAGCAGAATGTCCGAATTGCTTACCACCAGAAGACGCGAGCTGTCCATCTGCACGCGCTGATCGTCCACCGCGCCTTTCTCAGCCGCAACGGCGAGATGCAGCGGAGGCCCATTATCCTCGCTGGGCACAAACGTCACCGGGTCTTCTTCCTTCCGTATATGATTGCTCTCACCCCAATACCCTTCCGCAGCCTCGACCAAAGACACCAACTTCACTTCATTATCGCCGTCCGCAATCTTCATCGACTGGGTATTTCCCATAAACAAAGTGCCTACGCCCTCCAGTTCTTTCGTTACCGGATGACCGCTCTGAAACAACGCCTGCACCTCGCGCAGGATGCCGACCATCGGACCGATGCTTACGGTCCGCAACACCCGATCATCATTCACCGTTATGCCGAGTTCCTTCAGAAATGCATGTAGCCGTGGAGTGTCCGCATCCGGGTTCAGCAGAATTAACAGCCTTCCTTTGGCTTCCCAATACTTACGCAAAAGCGCGAGATCACGTTCCCCCAGGTCGTAGCGAGCACCAGCCAGCACCAACAATCCAGCATCCTCCGGAACCTCATCGACAGAACCCAGCGCTAGCGTATCGACCGCCAGGTTTTGACGTTCCAACATCTGGCTCATCCCGCGCACCTGTCCGGCCTCGCCCGGTTCGGCGCCGCCGTATCCGGTAAGAAATAACACCTTTTTCTGTTCACCTTCCGTCACTTCAAGGATCGCGCTCGTCACAGCCTGCTCCCCCTTGAAAGCAACAATCCGTGGCGGCTGCCCAAACATCATCCCGCTGTTATCGATCTCTGCCATATCGGCTTCCGACACAAACTTATGTTTGCCCGCGTGATCAACAATAATAACATTCTCTTCCGCTCCAAACTTATACTGAGTTTGCAACTCCCGAGCCCGGGTGAAATTCCGATACGGGTCCACCATTTCGATATCCACATCGCGCCGCGCAGCATATTGATACTCCTTAAGCAGATTCGCCACGTCTTGGTAAATTGGCGATCCCGGAGAAAAGAACACAATAAAAGTAACCTTTCCCGAAAGGCTTTCCATCAACTGCTGAGTGGTCTGCGATAGCGCATATTTTTGCGCACGCGACATATCCCAACGCTTGTAGTGCGTGAAGCCCACGTAGTTGATCATCGCAATGATGGCGACAACTATCAGCGTCTGAAGAATGACGTTCGTCCCGATCTGCCAGCGGTTTATTTCTCGGGGGGTAGTATTACTCGCTCTAGATTTCATCACTTAAGACTTCCATTTCCGACTTTGAAACACTTGATACGTAAGAGTCAGCATAAGCACCGTCATGCTAAGGTAAAAAACAACCGGGCGTGAATCTATGATTCCCTTGGAGAACTCACCCATATGCTCAATCGCTGAGAAATAGCCAACCAGATCGCGAAGAAACGGGCTGACGTTTAGCACGATAAACGAGAGCAACCCCATAAAGAACAATAACGTAATCAAAACAAACGAAACCACCGCCGCGATAATTTGATTGCGCGTCAACACCGAAGCAAAGCAGCCGATTGATAAATAGAACATGCCCATAAGCAGCAGAAGAAGATAGCTTCCTCCATAGGCACCCGCAGCCTGGGCAGCTTGAGTCTTGGTGATAAACTCAAATATCCAGAAATAAGCCAGCGTTGGAATCCACAAGATAATGTAGAAAAATAACGCTCCTAAGAATTTGGCCAGCACTACTTGAATATCGCGCACCGGGGCGGTCATCAACCCTTCAATTGTCCCCATTTTGAACTCCTCCGAAAACGTCCGCATTGTAATCAGCGGAAAGAGAAGCACGAATCCGAACCAGAATATCACCGTGTTAAAGAAAGCTTCTACTACAGTCACGTCCGACGGGCCCCGATTCAGAAGCGACACGCCGGCGTAGAAATTAAAACCCGATAACAACAGGAAAAAAAATAAAACAACGTAAGCGACTGGAGAGTAAAAATAACTTTTGATCTCCCGCGTTAGTAATGTAAGAAAGACTCTCATAAAAGTTTAGACATCGTCCGATTGGGTGATTTCCACAAACACATCTTCCAGAGTCGCCCTGCTTCCCGCCAACTCGCGCAACGCCCATCCGTTGCGGACCACGGTTTCAAATATCTGTTGCCGCACATCCGCCTGGGCATCGGCGCGCAATTGCAACACGCTCCATTCACCATCCTGCACGGCTGACACATCCTTCACTCCGGGCAGTTTCTCCAAAGCCGCAGCCACTTCCAGTGCGTTTGCTTTAGCCTCCACGCGGATAGATCCGGCAGATCGGATGTGAGAGAGCAAGTTTTTCGGCGTGTCCGACGCCTCAATGCGCCCTTTGTTGATAATGAGCACGCGACTGCACGTCATCTCGACCTCTGGCAGGATATGGGTCGAAAGAAGAATGGTATGATGTTTTCCCAAGTTCTTGATCAGCTCACGCACCTGCCGGATTTGATTTGGATCCAGACCAATTGTGGGTTCATCCAGGATAAGCAGATCGGGCTCGTGAATCATCGCATCGGCCAGGCCCACGCGTTGACGGAAACCTTTGGAGAGTGCGGCGATGATTTTGTCCCGCACATCCCCCAGGTTGCACAGGTCGATCACTTCATCCATCCGCTCTTTGAGCCTTCTGCGGGCGAGACCTTTGAGCTGCGCTCGATACCGGAGAAATTCCGAGACGCGCATATCCAGGTACAGCGGAACATTCTCCGGCATGTAGCCGATGTGTTTGCGCGCTTGCAAGGACTCACTAAAGACGTCGTGCCCGGCCACGCTCACTGTGCCCGAAGTTGCAGGCATAAAAGCCGACAGGATGCGCATGGTGGTGCTTTTGCCCGCTCCATTAGGTCCGAGAAAACCCACGATCTCGCCTTTGCCAACTTCGAAACTGATATCATTGACTGCCGTGTGCCCGGCGTAGCGCTTTGTCAAATTTTGAACTTTAATCATAAATAGAGGGTCACCAAAAATCTTCAAACATCAGCCGAGGCAGGACACGCGCAGCGTGCCACACGAGTAGCTTCTTCGCACCAGATGGGATGGAGTGTGTAATGGAAGATAAACGACCGCAGAGAAAACCATGGCTGGAATCAAGTCAGGGTTAAATCGGGGTGAAAAGATGAAATGCCCCGACGGAATTTGCAAATGAAAATTTCCCACGGGCGGTTCCGGTGGTTTGGTAAAAAGAATTTACGGACGCAAATCTCTATTCCGCAGATATGATGATTTCATCGTTCTCGGCGACGTGATCGAAAAGTTCCATCACGTCGTGGTTGCGCATGCGGATGCAACCATGACTCGCGGGCTGGCCGATGAGTGCTTCCTGGGGCGTGCCATGTATGTAGATGAAACGTGAAGCGGTATTGGCGTTATCGGGGTCCACTCCGTCGAGCCACAGGATGCGGGTGAGCACCAGATCATCTCCCTCGGCATCTGCTGGTGCGATGCCCACGGGCAGCCGGCCTTTGAAACAGGTCCATGGCTTGGAGTTGTATCCGATTTTTTCCCGGATCCGGAAACGTCCGATGGGCGTGCGGTAGCTTCCTGGCTGCGTTCCGATGCCAAATCGGGAGGTGGAGACTGGGTAGCTGCGGACGGGCTTTCCGGCATCGAGAAGTGTCAGTTTTTGTTCGGGCACGGAAATAAGAATTTTCATGGACGAGGTTGCATGTTTGCAGGGTCGCACTAGTATGGCCGACTCTTTTTATGAATGAAAGCAGACATGTAGCGATTGTGGGAGCCACGGGTGCGGTGGGGATTGAAATGATGCGGGTGCTTGAACGCCGCAAGTTTCCAGTCGGCGAGTTGACCTTGCTGGCTTCCGCGCGT
Organism: uncultured Chthoniobacteraceae bacterium; assembly: GCA_965365475.1. GTDB lineage: Bacteria > Verrucomicrobiota > Verrucomicrobiia > Chthoniobacterales > CAKUMP01 > CBDUBV01. Next base: position 6,562 of record CBDUBV010000118.1, read on the forward strand.
TCTGCTGGCAAGACAATGCGTTTCAAGGATCGCGATGTGGTGGTCAAGGAGTTGACGCCGGAGGCGTTCGCAGGTGTCGAGCTTGCACTCTTCAGCGCAGGCGCATCCATATCGCGCGAGTTCGCTCCACACGCGGTCGCGGCGGGAGCCGTGGTGGTGGATAATTCTTCTGCATTTCGTATGGACGACAAGGTGCCGCTGGTGGTTCCGGAAATCAACGCGGCAGACATCGCGAAGCACAGCGGCATCATCGCCAATCCAAATTGCACGACGGCCATCGCGCTGACTGCTCTTTATCCGTTGCATCAGGCTTTTGCGGTGAAACGCATTTTTGCGTCCACGTATCAAGCCGTGTCCGGAAGCGGTGCTCAAGCGATTGAGGAGTTGAAAAATCAAGTGTCCGCCACGGTCGCCGGCACGGAACTTGAGCGCAAAGTGTACCCACACACCATCGCATTCAACGTGATCCCACAAGTGGATGGTTTCTTGGAAAATGGATACACGCGCGAGGAGATGAAGTTGCAAAACGAAGGGCGGCGGATCATGCATTACTCGACATTCCGGGCATCAGTGACTTGTGTCCGGGTGCCAGTTTATCGCGCACATTCGGTGGCGATCACGGCGGAATTTCGCAAGCCGGTTTCTTTGGAGGAAGCTCGCAGGGTTCTTTCCAACAGCCCCGGTGTGCGGCTGGTGGATGATCCATCGCACTCGGTCTATCCCATGCCGGTGAATACCGCCGGTCGCGACGACTGCGAAGTGGGCCGTCTGCGGCTGGACTGCGCCTTCGACAATGGCCTCAGCTTCTGGGTGAGCGGCGATCAGCTTTTGAAAGGCGCAGCACTAAACGCTGTTCAAATCGCCGAGCTGATTTAGGGTGCTCACGCGTTTTGCGGATTGAGCTTGAACAGCGTGGTCTGCTCAGCAGCATCCACGTCGGGCTCGGAAGTGAGCAATTCGCCTTGCTCTGGAGTAGCCTGTTTTCCGATGACCAGTGAGCCGTGAAACTCGCCGCCTTTTTCCACGTTGAAACCGAGTGCCTGGACTTCGCCTTTGAGCCAGCCTTTGGAGGAAATATGGACCGTGCCGGAAGCAATGATGTTGGCATCAAGCCGCCCATTGACTTCGAGATCGTGGACTTTCATTACGCGCACAAACTCCACCATGCTGCGTTTGTGGATAATGACTTTGTCGGACTCGATGACTCCGGAAATCTTGCCTCGCCTGCGCACATCCACCTCGCCACTGCAAATTAGATTTCCGCGAACGTTGCCTTGAATGATCGCCGAAGAGCAATACGCTTTGCTGCTGCCAAGCTCGCCGGTTGGGGTGACGACAATCTCGCCCTGAGTGCGCAGGGTGCGGCTGAAGGCAGAACTGATCTTGTAACTCTGCAGTTCGATGTAGGAGCTGCATCGCGGACAGATGGTGGAAGTAGCCGAGGTGCTGACGATCTGCGTGTGGCGACACTGGAAACACCGGATGCGACGCTCCCGCGGGGCGGTAAAACGCCGGGCAAGAGAAGCAAACAGACCGAGTTTTTCGGGTTCTGTTTTCGTTGGCAGACCTGCTGCCATACCGGGCGCACCCGCAGACCTTCCTGCGACGATATCAAAATGTTCGTTGCAGGAAAAACAGATCGTGGATTTCGCGTGCTTGGACTCTTTTTGAACGTTGCCGCAATGCGGACACGCGACCTCCACCTTGATGGGGCCTGGCTTTTTCTTATTCACCTGGAGGTGCAGGAAATCCTGCTGCTTTAGCGGTTGCCGAATGCAGCGATCTTGCCTTTATCGTCGTCGTCCTTGACGACCTCATGCTTGGGCATGTTGACCTTATTTGGTGTGACTTCCGATTTACCGACAAAGGTGGCACCTTCCTCAATTACCAGCCGTGCAGCTTTCAGATCGCCCACGAGCTGTGCTTTGCCTTTGAGTTCGCAGCGCTCCGTGACGGTGATGTTCCCGTTGACGCGGCCCAACACAGTCACGTTCTTTGTGCGGATCTCGCCTTTGATCTCAGAATTTTCACCGACCGTTAGATTTCCTTCCGAGGTGATTTCGCCTTCGATCTTCCCGTCGATGACAAGCTCGTTTTGAAATTTGATGGAGCCCTTGATTTCGACATCCCGGGAGAGAGTGTTTTTGTTGCTATTGATATCAGCCATAGTATGTCCTTGAGATGATGCCTTGACAGGTTCGCTGGCAGGAGCTGCTGGCATCGGTGCAGA
>CBDUBV010000119.1:0-8629 GCA_965365475.1 uncultured Chthoniobacteraceae bacterium
TCGAATGACTTGAAGTGGTTGCGGGGCTGGGATTTGAACCCAGGACCTTCAGGTTATGAGCCTGACGAGCTACCAGACTGCTCCACCCCGCGATTTGAAGTGCCGACATTACCCCGCCCATGCCAGGTGTGCAATAGCTTTTTCTTCCTGAATGACAAATAAATTCGACTTTTGCTTCCAGGGCGTTAATGACACCTCAATGCCTCATAAACGCATTGTGTTAAAATTCGGCACTGGCATCCTGACCCGCCTCAAAGGAGATGGCCTCGATAAGTCCCAGTTCGCTGCTCTCACTTCTGCTGTGGCATCCTTAGTCTCTTCCGGTCACCAATGCGTGGTCGTCTCCAGTGGCTCCATCGGCGCGGGAATGATGACGCTCGGCCTTGCCGATCGCCCTAAGGATCTTCCTGCCGTGCAAGCTTGCGCCGCTGTAGGTCAATCGCAACTCATGCGTCTTTACGATATGCTCTTCAGCAAACATGGGTTGAAAGTAGCCCAAGTGTTGCTCACCCATCAGGACATGGATAGTCGCACCCGACATCATAATGCGCGCAATACCATCCAGCATCTGCTGGACCATGGCTCCATAGTCCCCATCATTAATGAAAATGACACGGTGGCTGTGGAAGAGATCAAATTTGGAGACAACGATAGGCTGTCTGCTGAGGTCGCTGTCATGATTGAGGCGGACCTTTTGATTTTGCTGACCAGTGTCGATGGACTGATCAAAGGCAAGGATTTATCGGGGCCGCCTGTTCCCTTTGTGCGAGACATCGACAAGGCTTTGCAGTTGGTCAATACGACGGTCGGCAAACTCTCTGTCGGTGGCATGCACTCCAAATTGCAAGCGGCAAAGGTGGCGGTGAACTATGGCATCCCGGTAGTGATCACCAATGGGCGCAAGGCCGAGTTGATAGCAGATGTGGTCAGCGGAAAGTCGGTGGGAACCCGATTTCCGGTCCGACACAGATAGCCCGAGGTGTCGAACACTTCAGGCGGATCCTGCATTGACATAATCGCGGCACTGTAGTTTAAACACGTTTGTCTCATCCGGCTTATATTGCGCTGTCCTGCCTGGACTACTCAGCAATTTCCAATCACGGAAGCCGCGTGTATCGCCCTATCTCAACAAAAATTTCAACTCCTCTGCGCAGCATTGCCGCAGAGCAAATACTCCGTGGCCTGCCATAAACCTAATGTCTAAATGTTCACCGTTTATACGCACTTATGAATGACGATGTAATTCCGCCCGTTCCGCCAAAGAAAAGAACACCTAAGAAGACTGCGACGAAGGTTTCAGTCGCCAAAATTCCTCGCGTCAAAGCGGTTAAAAAAAAGGAAGTCGCACCTGACCAACCTGCGGTGGAACAAGTGGCCGAGCCGGTGGTCAAGCCAGTAATCCGCCGGCCCAGGACGAAGAAAGTCTCTCCTGAGGTGGAACACATCTCGCCCCCAGCTTCTCAAAGTCCGCCGACCCACGTAGCGGGTACCGCTGCTGCGGAGCACCGCCCGCAACCTCAACCCGCGCACGGTGTGCCTTCCGAAGCTCCGTCTCAAGTAGCAGAGGAAACGCCGAAGCTCGCCGGCACCGGGGGGCCGATCGGGCCGCAACAGCCCGTGGTTACTCGCCGCGAAGAGGTGCGAAAAGAAGGCCACGACCTTTCGCAGCAATCCTCCGATTTTTCGCGTAGAGAATTCCGACATGGCCGACGCCGTGGCAGACGGCGCTTCGGTCGGGATCGATTCGAAGATCGACAGCCGCCTTCGGACGACGTTTCCAGACACGCCTCGGAAGATTACGATGCTCCGGTGGAGATCGATCCAAATCATCCACCGGTTCTAAGCGAGGGAATCCTTGAAATATCGGGCAAAGGGTTTGGTTTTTTGCGCGAAGCGAAACGCAATTTCCAGCAGTCTCCGCAGGATGTGTTTGTCTCCCCAGAGACTGTGCGCAGATACGGCCTGCGCGATGGGCTCATGATCGGCGGCGAAGTGCGTCGTGGAGGGCGCGGACCGCAACTTACTCAGTTGCTCACGATCAATGGCGAACCACCCGAAAAATACGTGAACCTCCCCATGTTTGAAGAGCTGACCACGATCAATCCCATTGAGCGAATCGTTCTCGAAACTGAGCCGGATAGATTCACGACCCGGATTATTGATATGATGACGCCGGTGGGCAAGGGGCAGCGTGGCCTCATCGTGGCGCCTCCTCGGACGGGTAAAACAACTCTCTTGGAACACATCGCGGAAGCGGTCGGGAAAAATCATCCCAAGATGAAATTGATCATACTCCTTGTGGACGAACGTCCCGAAGAAGTGACCGCGATCCGGCGTACGGTTCCCAATGCGGAACTCATGGCCAGTAGCAATGATAGCGATGTGAAAAATCACACCCGCATCGCTCAACTCGCCATCGATCGTGCAAAGCGCCTGGTCGAAGCCGGTGAAGATGTGTTCATTCTGTTGGACTCCCTGACAAGAGTGGGCCGGGCATTTAACAATGCCACGGCGGGCAATGGTCGCACCATGAGCGGCGGCATGGATGCTCGCGGCATGGAGATTCCGCGTCGTTTGTTTGCTGCCGCGCGCAACACCGAAGAGGCGGGATCTCTGACGATCATCGCGACAGCTTTGATTGAAACCGGAAGCCGGATGGATGATCTCATTTTCCAGGAGTTCAAAGGCACTGGCAACATGGAGATCGTGCTCGACCGAAAGATCAGCGATCAGCGCATATACCCTGCGATTGATATTTATCTTTCTGGAACACGGCGGGAGGAGTTGCTGATCCCGGTCGATCAACTGGAAAAAATCAGCGTGATCCGCCGCGGCTTGTCCGGGCATAAACCAATCGAGGCGGTCGAACGGCTGTTAAGTTTTCTGAAAAAATTTCCTACTAATCAGAAAATGCTCGAAGAAATACCACTTGGATAAATATTCGCGTTGTGGCTGACAAAAATATAGACGAGTTCGAGGTTCTTCCGCCTGAGGATAGAAGTGTCCGCAAATTCCCGCAGTGGGTGGCTTGGGTCATGGATGAGCTATTTGTGTTGCCAGGAACAAAATTTCGGTTCGGGCTGGACCCCATTCTTGGCTTGGTGCCGGGGTGGGGGGAGACATCGGCGTCAGTTGTATCCATTGCAGTGCTATTGAGGAGTGTGGCGGCCGGCGTGCCACGGATTGTCCTGGCAAGAATGTCTCTCAATATTCTGATTAATGCCGGAGTGGGTGTGGTGCCTGTCTTGGGAGATCGTCTTTTCGGCTTGGTTTAAATCGAACAGGCGCAACCAGGTGCTTTTGGAAAAACATACACGCGGCCAAGTGAAATCCACAAAACAGGATTGGATATTTGTAATCGCACTGCTTGGTTCGGTGATCGTTTTGCTGCTGGGAATTATGTTTCTCGCGCTTTGGATGTTTGCGTTTATCACCGCATCCATATTGAATTGATGTAACAAATAGACGCATCTGCACAGATTCAAATGTGCCAAAACGAGACATTTTAGGAATACCAAAGTTGTCTATTAAAACAATGTAAGTTACTTGTAACAAGCTAGTTGCAAAGTTTATTAGTGTTGCAAGTCATCATGGCACGCGGCTCGCTGTAGTTACATTGCTGAAAATCAACAAAGGAGATCCACATATGCAACTAACTAGAACATCACAACTGCCTACATTTAGTCCATTTGATCGTCTCAGCTCTCTGCGCGATGAAATGGACGAGTTATTCCAGACAGTTCTTCCCGTATGGAATCGGGACGGTGGAGCACTGTTTGCAGGCTGGTCACCAAGCGTCGATGTCTATGATGACAAAGACCATATCGTCGTCTTGGTAGAGGCCCCAGGACTGCGGAAAGAGGACATCGAAATAAATCTTCAGAATGGCGTGCTCAGTATCAGTGGTGAGCGCAAGCGCCAGGTGGAAGATAAAGAGCTGTCCCGCAGTGAACGTTTCTTCGGCAAATTCCACCGCACCTTGTCGCTGCCTGCGGAAGTGGACAGTTCCCAAGTGGAAGCCAGTTATCGGGACGGCATCCTGACGATCCGGCTGGCCAAAGCGGAAGCTGCCAAGCCAAGGCAAATCGAAATATCGGTGGATTAAATCACGGAGCAAAAACAATGAACGCAACACAAGAAAACAAAAATCCTAGAGAGATTCACTACCTCTGCCCACGCACAGATATTCGAGAGACCAAGGAGTCGTTTATTGTGCAAGCGGAGATGCCAGGTGTGAACAAACAAGGGCTGGAGATTACTGTGACCAGTGATCAACTAACCATAGTAGGTCATAGAAATAGTCCTCAGCCTGCGGGGACAGCGGCTTACCGAGAGACGCGCGGTTCTGATTACAAGCGGGTGTTCGATCTTGATCCTATGATCGATCACGAAAAGATCAGTGCCGCAGTTGAGCAGGGAGTTTTGACGCTCACGCTACCCAAGGCCGAAGCGGTCAAACCCCGGCGCATCACGGTGGGCGATTAAATTCTGCCCCGAGAATTATGACCAGACGGGGTCGAAGGGAGGTGCAGCACTTGCATTTTTCTTCGACCCCTGAGGTTTTTCTGAATTGCAGCGATAGGGGAACTCTGAAAATGCACCTTCCAAGCCGCCTCTGCCCCAACCGACGCGGACGGTATTGTCACGAGGAGGGGACAGCGGTCGAGTGCCGTCTTACTATTCTGACTACCGGCAACGGAGATGTGATATCGGGCGGATTATCCCGGCCAGTCAGTTGGTGCCATAGGACGAGCGTGGCCAGCTCCCCGGCTCGATGGTTGGGAATATCCACCGAGCTTAGAGGCGGAGCTGCCTCGGCGCAGGCGGGAAGGTCGTCACAAGTGAGCACGGAGAGATCGCGCGGTATGCGAATATCTTGCACGGCAGCTTCTGACAGGATGCCGGTTGCTACATGGTTTGCGATGCAAAATATGGCGGTGTATGGCCGTTCGCGCAGCCATTGCTGCAAGATGAATCGGCCAAACTCGAAACCGGCATCCGCATGATCTGGAAGCAGCTCTGTGACTGCGCCCTGAGGTAATCCGAGGCGGCCAGCTTCCATTACGAAAGCCATGAAACGCTCGCGCGAGGCGAGTCGGCTGCCCAAATTTCGGGCTACAGCGATCCTGGTGTGGCCTAGTTCGATAAGATGACGTGCTGCCAGGCGTCCCACCTGCCCATTATTTAGGAGCACCGTCCGCGCCTCAGGACCATCAAAAACGCATACATAAGGGAAATGGTTTGCTTCCAAGTTCTGAAAATAGGCACTGCCAGTGCGCGCACCGATGAGCACTGCCGCGTCGGCATTGCGAAGAAGAAGCTCTTTTGTAAGATCCATGGCGTTGAGCCGTTCGGAACTCTGGCCGAGCAGGGAAAATTCCATGCCTTTATTACTGCAAAGTGAATAGGCACCTTCGACAACGGCCTGCCGGAAGCCATCAATGTGAAACAACTGACTGCTGCCCAGGTCGCATACAACGCAGATGTTGAAGGTGCGGCGGCGCGGACGGGTCGGTCGGAAGCCAAGCTCGTCTGCCCGTGCACGTATGCGAGCGCGGAGGTCTTGTGAAATTTCCACATTATTGGAAAGTGCTTTTGAAACTGTCGGGGCAGAGACGCCGAATTCCGCCGCAAGCGAAAAGATGCTGATATTTTGCTTTGGGCGCCCCACACGCTCACTGTGGAGACAAGACGTGACGGGCGCAAGTCTCGCTACGCACCACCGCAAGTTAGAATGAAAAAAAATGAAATAATAAATTGCGTTGTATTGCGTAGCCTGCTGATTATCCGTTATACCACGGCGAATAATGACCACACAGCCTGCATCCAGCACCAGCCCAACTCCAGAAGGAGCCTGCACCCGTCGCATCCTAAGAAAACATCCTGAAAATCCACTCATTCACCCCGGGATGATGCCGGCACCTTGTCTGTGGACCTTCAATCCGGGAGCGATCAGGTTTAATGGGCAGTATCTTGTTTTGATGGATTTTGGGACGCTGACGGCAAACTATTGTTTATGGATTGCTCGAAGCGATGACGGAGTCCACTTCACGCCCGATCCAGCACAGATAAATTGGCCACCTCCATCCGACAACCACCCGGAAACATGTATCTACGATCCGCGCATAACTTTCATTCACGGGGAATACATTCTACTATTTGCCAGCCAAAGCAACGAATACGGCGTTCGCATCGGCATGGTAAAGACGAAGGATTTTGTAACTTTCGAGCGTATGCCTGCGATCAGCGAACAAGGGAATCGAAATGGTGTCCTGTTTCCAGAGAAGATAAATGACATGTATTGCCGCTTCGACCGGCCTTTTGGGAATCCTCATACTGATCCGGCCGGGATTTGGGTAAGTTATTCGCCCGATCTTATTCATTGGGGGCAGTCCAAACCGGCGATGATGCCGCGCCCAGGCGGTTGGTGGGACAACTTCAAGATAGGGGGGGGGGCCGTGCCTATACGCACGGACAAAGGGTGGTTGAACATTTACCATGGAACCACCAGGACATGCTCGGGGATCCTGTATTTCCTTGGCGTGGCACTTCACGATTTGCACGACCCCTCGCGTGTAATCGCTCGTGGGGAAGATGCAATTCTCTGGCCCGAGCATCCGTATGAGCAGAACGGGCGCGTGCCGAATGTCGTTTTCGCGTGCAACGCGATCGTTGAGGACGATGAGACGGTGAAAATATATTACGGTGCGGCGGACACGAACATTGGACTGGCCGAAGGCAGACTTTGTGACTTGATCGATGCTGCCTACAACAAGAACAGATTCCGACTCTAGCCGGGCGTATCGAGTGTGTGGTTAGCTTGATTGCCGGGGGAAATACTATAGTGAGCTAGCGTGACGGCAGTGGCAAGACACGAAGTTCCATCGGCCAGCCGGTCAGCCCAGTCTTTGGCTGGTCCGGGCTTGAGACCTCTACTCGCACTGCAATGAGATTATTGTCGCCGGGCCGAACTGAATCCGGAGATATGCGGTAACGGAGTCCACGATTTGCTTCGCTTGGCTCCAGGAGCTTTTCGTTGAAATAGACGCTTGGTTTGCCGGAAATTTCACCGAAGAAAAGTTCCAACTCATGCTTTTTCCATGCGGCGGGTATGAGCACGTGTTTGCGAAACCAGATGGGGCCATCGGTGTTCTCGAAGCCTTTCAGGTTCTTCCAGCGTGCGGGCAAATCGACGTAGGACCACATGCCGTCGCGGTCGTTGACGTTAAAGGAGGCTCCCGACTCGCCTTCGGGCAGTTCTTTTGCATTCCATGAGCCGCGCAGATCGATGGATTCCTCGATGCGCACGGTGAGTGGAGCTTGCACGTGGAGCCCAGCATATGAAAACGTGGCTGCCATGTCGTGCTTGCCGTAGCCAAGGTGAGAAGTTGAAGCAAATGTAACAGGCAATGCCACCGTCTCTCCCGGTGCCAGACTGCGCACCTCTTGGGACGAACGAAATTCGAAACCCTCAGCAGAGGGCAGCTTGAGCGAAAAATCCTGAGGTTTGTCGCCGAGATTTGAGATAACCAGGTCCAATTTGCGGAGGGTGCCGGCTGCTACAGGACGTGTGAACTCGATGAGCCCTGGCGCCCAATGCGCTGCGAGTGCGGGACGGATGAGTATGGGGTGCCAATGGGTCATCTGCCAGGAGGTAGTTTCTGAATCGCGAGAAATTAAGGCCACGTGCACTTCGCCTGATCCATAGGGTAGGAGTGGAGAGAAATCCACCTCGGCTTTGCCATTTACAACGGGAAACTCGCTCGGCTTGTCGTGACCTGCATGCAAGACCAGGAGGGTAAGGTCGGCAACGGGGCGATGGGTCTCCACAGCGATGGTTGTTTTGGCGCCTGGCTGATACCCAATCGAGGTGGGGAGTTTTGCGAAGCCAAATGGCAGTTTGTCCGTTAGTTTGACTTGAATGGACAACTCGCCCGAAAGATCAGGAGCAATAAGATTCAGAGCGGGTTTTCCATTTACAGTGAATGACTCAATGCCGCGACCGCGCCCTGAAAGAGCGATATTGAGTCGAGCATTGCGATAGGGATAACGCTGCACAGCGACGCCTGAAGCAAGGACTTCTGGCAGCGACGGCTCAAGCAGCAAGCCATTGACATGCGATTGAGCGCCGAGCAAACCCTGGTAGATTTCCATAAGAAAGGCGGTGCATGACCAGAGTTGTGGTTCTTTCCCGCGGTAGCTGCCATCGTATGCATTCCACATCTCGGAATAGCTAAGGCTGAAGGCGGCATTGGCAGTAAAAAGCGCAAGCGATTTCACCAATCTATCCATGCTGCCCTCGGCGGCATGGGCCGTGCCCCAGAGGCCTTCATGAACCGGCCACACATTCTGGTCGTGATAGCTCCATCGATTGAGAAGCGATGGCCAAAGCATGGGGGCGCCCCATGGTGAATCTGGGAGGTGTGCAAAGATGGATGTACGACGCTCTGCCGATGTGACATTCCAGAGCACGGCCAGGCTGTTTCCAGACAGTGTTGAACGTTCGATAGGATGCTCGTCGCGCCCAAGCAGATAAGCGGCGAAGTAGCCCTGCTCCGGCAGCCACAGGCGGCGGTTGATGGCATCGCGCAAGGCCACTGCTTGCGAACGATACGTGGCGGACTCCGAG
>CBDUBV010000120.1:0-8578 GCA_965365475.1 uncultured Chthoniobacteraceae bacterium
GACCAGGCCGCGTATTTGGTGGACACTGCAAGACCCAGCGCGAGACCCAGCAGCAATAATCGCCCGAGGCTTGCTCTCTCGACAATGCCTTGCATGCCCCACAGCACAGCAACAATTCCTGCCAGAAACCAGGAGTCTTCTTTCAAATAGTGTGCTGACTCGAAGACGCCCGGTTGCAAACCCACCAATAAGCCAACCAATATGGAAATCATCGATGGCACGCTACGCACGAGCAATCCGCCGAGAGCTGCGCATGCACTAGCCACCAAAAGCGCGGAAAGCCAGCGACCGCAGAGCGCGGCGTTCTGCCGTGTCCATTCTTGGCCGCTCATTTTGAGCGCGAACGAGGTCACCTCGAGCATCAGCGGCGGATGCCGCAGATTGCGTTCGCCGGAAATGATCTGGCGCGTTTTCGAGGGTTCGTCGTTGTGATACTCGTGCGGCCACGAGACATGGCGGGAGTAGAGCCAAAAAAGAATGAGAGCCACTCCGCAGGTCGCCAACGCGAAGCGGTAACGAACGAACGCACTCACTCCGGGTGTTCCCGGAGAAACGTCTCCATCCAGCCCATGGTTGCGGAATGCAACCGACCCGAAGCGAGCACGCTTTTGAAAGTAGCGACAGCTTCTTTCGGAGCCACCTTTGCCAGTGCCTGTGCGACTTCGATCTCGCGCCACGCAGTGTTGGACTCGAGAGAATGTTTGAGTTCTGCCACGCCAGAAGCATCCCCCATTTTCGCCAAAGCCAGTGCCGCCATCCTTCGCCGCACGACCGAATCATGCTCAAGGTTTTTCATTAACAGCCGCACATGATTCTCATTGACCAAGCCCAGCACGGCGTCTTCGAGATTCATCTGCACATACTCATCGGGGTCAGGGATTTCGCGGAGCAGATACTTCACGGTGCTTGCGTCTTCGAGGAGCAACAAAGCTTCCGCCGCTGCGGCGCGCACTTTCCAGGCTCCATCTTTCAGGGCCAGGAGCATGGGAAATCGGCTTCGCTTATCTTTCAAGATGCCCAATGCGCGAATCGCGGCCACTCGGACTGTCTCGTCGCGATCGGTCACCGCTTTGCGCAACAAGGGTTCAAACCCTTCGAGACGTTTGAAGCCGATCAATCGAAGCGCATTGCTCCGGACGGCGGGTTTCCTGTGGGCTGCGGCAGCTGCGATAAGCGGTCCTGCCTGGGATGCCATGCCACTGCGCACGATGAAATCGTATGCCAACACAGGCGCATCCGGAGTCTCCATGTGCATGATCAGGATGAACTGACGGCGCATATCTTGGGCTGTGCGGTCGGGATTTGCTTCCAGGGAAGTAATCTCCGACTGTATCTCATCCATTCCGCCATAGACCTCCCAATTCTCAGTGGGAGCGGATTCCTCACACCCCACGAGCAACCCAACCAAAAGCAGGGACGTAATAGTAAGCAACCAGCGATACGCGAAAACAAACATGCGAAGTCATAGCTATATGGAATGTAACGCAGTGCACGCAAGAGCGAACCCTGCCTGGCCATGGCGCAGCAGATTGACTTTGTGCGCCAGTTTTTTATGTTTCCGGCATCTTCCGCATTCGCTCGGGGATTTATTTTTATGATAAAAACACTCACCACCCACGAGACTCCCAATCCTCTCGAGCTGATCAATCAGCATTTGTATAGCGTGGAAGAGCGAATCCGGGATCAAGCCCGAAGCTTCGATCCGGCAGTGGAAGGTTATGTCGCATATGCAGTGGAGAGTCGTGGGAAACGTCTCCGACCCGCTCTGGCACTGCTCGCGGGCGGCGCCACGGGCAACATCACTGCGGGGCATATCGATCTCGCGGTGATTGTGGAGTTGATCCATGTCGCCAGCCTGGTGCACGACGACATCATCGATGGCGCCGAGCTTCGGCGCGATCAGCCTACTGCCAACGCCAAGTGGGGCAGTGCAATCAGCGTGCTGTTGGGCGACGTGCTTTTCTCGCATGCGCTGAAGCTTGCCACAAATTTCCACAACACCGAGGTGAGCCGACGCATCGCCACCGCCACGTCGCAAGTGTGCTCGGGCGAGATCATCCAGACCCAGCGCAGATTCGATCTTAAACTGTCGGTGCCGGAATATTTTCGCATCATCGAGATGAAGACCGCCGCGCTGTTTGCTGTGTCGGCGGAATTGGGAGCATTTATCAACGACAGCACGCCGGACCGCATCTCCGCGCTCAAGCATTACGGGATGAAACTGGGAACGGCCTATCAGGTGTATGACGACATCCTGGACATCGCGGGCACGGAAGCATTTGCCGGCAAGTCGCTCGGCACCGATCTGGAGAGGGGCAAGCTAACGTTGCCGCTCATCACCGCGATGAAGCATGCTGGTCCGGACGATCGCGATCATCTGCGGGAGCTGATCCTGGATTCCAGCCGCGATACGAGTGCGGAGACGCGCCAGACTGTCATCCGTCTCGGTGGTTTGCGCAGCGCGGTAGATACCGCGTTGCAACTTGTGGATGAGGCTACCGCTCGACTGGCAGCACTGGACAAGAGCCGCCATAAAAGTGCGCTGCTGCATGTGGGCGAATATTTAGCCGGGCTCATCAAAGCTTATAAATAGCTCGTATCCGCGCGGTGCTTTGCCTAGCACAGATGGGCATGGTTCACACGCGAATGAAAGAAATGCCGGAAGCCGACCGGCCACGCGAACGTCTTGCCACGCACGGCGCCTCAGTGCTCACCGATGCGGAATTGCTCGCCGTCATGATAGGCAGTGGCATACCAGGCGCAAATGCCGTGCAGCTCAGCGGCAGGCTCATCCATGCTTTCGGCGGGTTGCCCGGCCTGGCGCGGGCATCGGTGTCCGACTTGCAGCAACACAAAGGCATCGGCCATGCCAAGGCCTGCCATCTCGCTGCGGCTTTCGGACTGGGCAGTCGCCTTACGCTCAGCAGGCTGGGCTCGATCCCGCTGGATACTCCGCAGCGCATCTATGAACTGGTAGCTGAAGACATGCGCCATCTGCGTGTGGAGTCCTTGCGTGTGCTGCTGGTCAATGCACGGTGCCGATTGATTAAAATAGAAGAAGTCTCGCAAGGCAGCGTGAATGAAAGTGTCGCGCACCCGCGGGAGATATTTCGGCCCGTGATCTCGCACGCAGCCTTCGGGTTCGTGCTCGTTCACAATCATCCTTCCGGCGATCCCAGCCCGAGCGATGCGGATATCCGGATAACGCGCAAACTTGCGGATGGTGCCTCGCTTTTGCAGCTCAATTTCTTCGATCATCTCATCGTCGGCACGCCTGGCTTCACCACCCCGACCGGATATTTCAGTTTTAAAGAACACGGAATTATATGACTTTTATACACCCCACTGCGGTCGTTTCGCCACATGCACAGCTCGGCGAGGATGTGCAGATCGGCCCTTGGGCACTGATCGAAGGGGATGTCACTCTGGGTAATCGCTGCGTCATCGAATCGCATGCGGTGCTCAAGGGGCGCGTGCAATTGGGCGACGATAATCTGATCGGTCATGGGGCAGTGATCGGCGGCGACCCTCAACATACGACTTTTAAAAAGGAAACGCCAAGCGGCGTCCGCATAGGTCATCGCAATCGCATCCGCGAGCACTGCACGATAAACCGCGCCGCCACGGAACATGCCGATACCGTGGTGGGCGATGATAATTACCTCATGGCCGTAGCCCACCTTGGCCACGACACCGTGATGGGCAATCACAATGTGCTCGCCAACAACGTGATGGTCGCAGGCCATGTGCACATCGCGGACCGTGTATTTCTGGGCGGCGGAAGCATGTTCCACCAGTTCATGAGCGTAGGCTCGCTCGTGATTGCCCAGGGTGGCAGCGGGTTTAGTAAAAACATTCCGCCCTATTGCATCGGTGCAGAAGTCAATGTTCTCGCAGGGCTCAACTCGATCGGCCTGCGTCGTGCCGGGATGAGCACCGAAGTGCGCAAGGAGCTGCGCGAGGCGTATCGGCTCATGTTTCAATCTGGTCGCAATGTGTCTCAGGCGTTGGAAGAAGCCGCGGGCCGTAACTGGAGCGCGGAGGCCGGTGTTTTCTTTGACTTTATCCGCAGCTCTGGCAAACGTGGCGTCTGTCCGCATCAATCCACACCATCCTTTGAATAGATCATGAAAGTTTTTGTCACCGGCGGCGCCGGCTACATCGGAAGCATCTGCGTAGAGCACCTCATCAACTCCGGCCACACGGTCACCGTATTCGATAATCTAAGTGAAGGTCACCGCGCTGCGATTGATCCGCGAGCACGATTTATCGAAGGCGATCTGCGCGAGCGCGACGCTATCGCCCGCACGATGCGCGAGGAAAAGCCCGACGCGGTCATGCATTTTGCAGCCAACGCGCTTGTGGGCGAGTCCATGGAGAACCCGGGGAAATATTTTCTCAACAACGTGACTGGTGGGCAGAACTTGCTCGATGCCATGATCGCTGCCGACGTAAAACGGCTGGTGTTCTCCTCCACGTGCGCGACGTTCGGTCAGCCCGAGCGCGTGCCGATCGATGAGACATTGCCGCAGAATCCCATCAATCCTTATGGGGAATCCAAGTTGATGTTTGAAAAAATCCTGCGCTGGTATGGCGAGATTTTCGATTTGAAGTATGTGGCGTTGCGCTATTTCAATGCTGCGGGTGCGAGTGAACAGTTTGGAGAAGATCATCGCGTGGAGACGCATCTTATTCCGCTGGTGCTCAAGGTCGCGCTTGGCCAGCGTGAATCCATCGACATTTACGGCACGGACTACGAGACGCCGGACGGCACGTGCATTCGCGATTACATTCACATCCTGGACCTTGCGCAGGCCCACCTGCTCTCGCTCGAAGCACCTCGGAGCGCGTGTTACAATCTCGGCACAGGCGGTGGCAGCTCTGTGCGCGAAGTCATCGATTGCTGCCGAGAAGTGACTGGGAAGGAAATTGCGGTCCGGGAAAAAGACAGGCGTCCGGGCGATCCCGCCCGTCTCATTGCTGGCTCGGATAAGATTCGGACCGAGCTTGGCTGGGCACCGAAGTATCAATCACTCCGCACAATCATAGAAAGCGCGTGGGCATGGCACCTTGAACATCCCCACGGCTACGGAGATTAAAAATTGTAAGATATGATCATGCAGATTCGTCTGCTTTTCGCGTGCGCGATTCTAACTGCCCAGTTTGTTGGTGATCTCCGCGCTGTTCGGCTCGAACTCACGGCATCGGAAGACGCGGCGTCGTCCCAGGGCGAGCATGCAACAAAACAAACCCCAGTGCCAATCGCAGCACCTGCTGCTGCAGAAGCACCGGACGATTGGGGTGACTCCCAATGGATCACCAGTGAACTCGTCGCACCAGATGATGCCTTTGTTAAAGAGTGGCGCGATTCCGCCTTGCTCGATCTCAAGGCACAGGGCATGGCGGAGGATAGGATCGACAAACGAAACGAGCAGACTCAGGCACTTCTTGCTCTCACTCGCTCACCCGTAGTCTTCCGCAAGCAGTTCACCTCGTCGGACACGTGCAAACGTGCCACCCTCCGATTAAGCGGTCTGGGCTATTATCACGCGCGTCTCAACGGCGAGGTACTTGGCGATCACGCGCTTGCGCCAAATATGAGCCATTTCGATGTGGAAGCGCGGTTTCAAACCTTTGAAATCGCGGACCTCTTGCGTCCGGGAGAAAACGTTCTGGAAGTCAGTGTGGCGCCAGGGCGACTTTACGAGGTTCCCGGGCCTTTCAGTAACAAAGATGCCTACAATGAAACGCCGCTGCTTCGCGCTCATTTGCGCATGGAAACTGCCGAGGGTCTTATGACCGAGATAGCCTCGGATACTTCCTGGCAGGCTTCCATCGGGCCGGTGCGCCGCGCAGCATTCTGGGTTGGTGAAGCTTTTGACGCGCGAGAGACGGCTACAAATTGGCAGAACGCGGCCCTGGCCTCGGGGTGGAATCCGGACATGCTTGCAGACGATCTCCCCCTGCAACGCGTGGTTCGTGAACTTCAACCAATCAAGCACACGGAACCGCAACCCGGTGTGCATGTCTATGATTTTGGGCGAATGACAGTAGGGAAAGTGCGCTTGAAGCTTCCAGCACGAACGCGCGCCACGGTCCGGTATGCGGAAATGTTAGTCCAGGATGTTGAGAGCATTGCAAGGCCGCTCTTTCTTCATGCTCCCTTCGCTCATTACTCCAGCGGAGTTGATGTTTCTCATCCCGGCATGATCCGTCCCAAAGCACGGGGCAGTGCGCCGGGAGTTGAAAAAATAAAGGGTGCACAGAACATCCTGCTTTGGGGCTACACCGACTTGGTCCAATCTGGGGAGCAGCCGCTTACTTGGAATGCAGCTTTTGATTACGTCGGATTTCGGTATGTGGAAATCACCGGGCTGGAAACGCCGCTTCCGCCCGATGCAGTGACCGCTTTGGAAATGCACAATGATCTGCCGCGCATGTCCACGCTCGAGATTGCACATCCCGGACTCCAGGCAGTGGCCGATGCAGCGGCATTGTCCATCTTACTGAATGCGCAGGGCACTTACGAGGACAACCCGGGTGCCGAGCGCATGGGCGCAAATTCCAACATCGCCATGCTGAGTTACCCTCACGCGTGGTATGCGTTTGACAACCAGCAGCTTGCTCGCAAAGCAATGCACGACTCGCGTGTGGCAGCCAGTATCGCCAAAGCTCCAACCACGGTCACCCTCACCCGCCGACATACCTCCCGGGGGAAACGAAATAAATCCGAGCAAACTGCCTCGGCGCCAATCACGGTGATTGACGCTTTCCACTACGGCATGACCCCGATGCATCTTTACAAGTTCTATGGCGATGAAAAAGCCGCTGCCGAGTTTATGGAACATTGCGCCGGATATTTTGAAGAAATACTCGGCAAAGACGGCTATCCGCGCATAACAAAATATGGCGATCATCTGGATCGAACCGCAAATCTGGATCTTGAGACACGCACCAGCAAATTAGCTTCCACGGATAATGATTTCGTAGTCGGTGCCAGTGCGCTCTGGCAGGGCAATGCTTTTCTCGAAGCTGCGTCACTTCTGAGGCGAGACGACCTGATCGCTATAGTCCGCCCTTTACTCGAGCATTTGCGTAAGGAGATCGACCGGCGCCATTTGGACACCGAGACTGGGCGTTACGCATGGAAGACGAGTGCTCATCGCATGGGTGCCAACACGCTTGCTATCATGGCAGGGCTAGTTCCTGAGGCAGAGAAATCAGTATGGATTCAGGAGATAGTGGATGACATCGCCTCCAGTGGGGGCCATGTCACGACCGGTTCGCGACTTACCGGGCCGTTGCTCAGCCTGCTGTCACTCAACGGACATCTGGGCGAGGCCATGAAAATCACCACGAGAGAAGAGTACCCCTCTCCGCTTGCCATGACCAAAGTCACTGGTGGCACGATCAGCGAATCTTGGGGGCAGCCGGGCTTGCCAGCCGGAGCTTCACTGGTGCAAGCCGAGGGCTTTGCTGCCGCCGCAAACTGGATATACGAAGCCTTGGTAGGCATCGCTCCGACGGCGGATGGCCCTGGTTTTCAACATTTCAAATTGTCGCCACACATGGTCCGCGAGGTCCCTGCATGCTCGTTTCGGTTCCAATCTCCACAGGGCGAAATCGTCTCAGCATGGAAACACGACGCAACAGGTAGTCAGTGGGATATCCAAGTGCCGCAGGGTGCTTCCGCATCCGTGAAGCTTCCTTACGGCACATTGGAGGCTTGGAAAGTAAAAGGCCAGATTGAGCCGACCGGCAGCGATTCTTTTCGAGCGGGGCCGGGAAGTTACGCGCTCAGCACTACCACCCCACTGCAGTAATCCGTTACAAAAAACTCGAGTAATAGCCACGAGCCGGTGGAGGGACTTGAACCCTCGACCCGCAGTTTACGAAACTGCTGCTCTACCCCTGAGCTACACCGGCATGTCGATCCATGGAACGGCAGATCATATCGGGACACTCGCAAGTTTCAACTCCGACTTTTTCACAGCCGTAAATCGGTATGTCATCTTTGCGCCAGGGGAATAAACTTTTTCCCCACCGGATGCCCGGTGTATTCGCTCAAAGGACGGTACAGCCGATTGTCCGCAAGCTGCTCCAACACATGAGCTGTCCATCCCGCCGTCCGCGCAATGGCGAAAATCGGAGTAAACAAATCTGTCGGCAGGCCAAGACTGTAATAGACCGTTGCAGAATAGAAATCCACGTTTGCATTGAGCCCTTTTTTCTCGAGCATCAATTCCGCGATTCGCTCCGACATGCGAATCCATTTGGGCTCACCAATTTTCTTCGACAGCTTCACTGCCATGTCGCGCAGAAACGGCGCACGCGGGTCGAGCACTTTATACACGCGGTGCCCTATGCCCATGATCTTGCGCTTGGCCGCCAATTCCGCCTCGATGTAGGCATCCACCGCGTCCTCATTGCCTATCTCCGCGAGCATATGGATGACACCTTCGTTCGCCCCGCCATGCAGCGGGCCTTTGAGCGTGCCGATGGCGGATGTGATGGCGGAGTACATATCGGTAAGAGTCGAGATGGTGACCCGCGCACTGAAGGTGGAAGCATTCATCCC
>CBDUBV010000121.1:0-8365 GCA_965365475.1 uncultured Chthoniobacteraceae bacterium
CCTTCCTGTCCCACGATGCGGCCGGCTCCTGCGTCACATGCGGAAAGCGTCACGAGATCTGCATCCAGCCGTAGACGGCCGATTTCTCGAGCCTGCAAGAGACCGTCATCACTTCCACCCCCGTTGAGGATGAGCGCTGAGCGATCGGGAAAGCGCGTACTGACAAGTCCATGCGTGGCAAAGTGCAGCACCCGGTATGCGTTCAGCGGAAGTGCCTTCACGGCAGATTCCTGAGCCTTCTCGCCCAAGAGCGTAACGCTCGCTGATCCCATTGCCTCAGCAACTTGTTCTACCTCTCGGCGAGCGGCCGGCAACGGCGGCAATTCCGAGGTTTGCGTGTCAAAGACACCTTGTGGCACGGAGCGCTTAGCAGTTGAAGCCTGATTCGGATTTTCGGCGGAGCTTGCCGGAGTTGAGGCAATCGCCAGCAACGGAAGCTTACGGGGCGAAGTGCGACGTGCCTTAAGGATGTGGAAGGCGGTTGCCGATGGAGCGTAGCTAACGACAAAGGACTCCAACACAGTCCGACCTGCACGATCAATGAGCGGGTCGAACGGGATTCGGTTCAGCGGGCCGTCAGGCACGATGACCAATCGCTTTTTGCCGCTCAACTGGACGTCCCCGAGAACGGCGTTGAATAACTCGCTGGCCGGTTCGGCAGACGTTCCATTCCGCTTGAGGCTCTCGGCGAAGGCTTCCACGAGTTTCGTGATTCGGCTCTTGGACGGAAGTTTGTGAAGTGTTGCGCCCTCCCGCCGGATGTTGATGCAGTAGGAATTCGGCTCAGCAAGAATGTAGTGCAGAACTGCCTCGTCTGCGTTCAATGCCGTTCTCAGGCGTGTTAACGCCACAGGTTGAGTTTCGAGCTGCAGCCATGCCTTCTCATAGGCCGCTTGGAGCGGGCTCAGCTCCTGTTCCACCTGGTGAAGCCGGTTGAGCAGCGCGCGCCGCTGCGCTCTTGTTCGTGCCTTGCCGAGTTCTATCTGCAGGCGTGAAATCCTTCGTTCGGTAGACGACAGGCGTGCGGAAATACGCTGTCCCGTGACCGGCTTGGTCCGGAGCACGTCGGTCAGCGCTCGACCGCGACTCTGTTCGATAACCTCGAACCCCCGGTCGAGCCGCCCGAGATGCAGCGCCTCGGTTTCGAAATGGCCGGTATAAACCTGCTCCATGACGCCGATGAGCGATGCCTTTGTCCCCGAGCTGGCGGCGTTCACGAGCATTCCGCGCATAACGTCGGCAGCAGCTTCATACTGCTCGTCGGCCTCGCTGTAGCGCTTCCTCGCCACGTTCAGCTCGGCGAGGTGGGCCAGGTGCTTCGGAAGGAAGTACCGATCGCCCGTTTGTCTGCTGGCCTCGACTCCCGCTAACGAGGCGCGCTCCGCTTCGGCAATCTTACCTGCCTTAAGTGCAAGTTGTGACAAGTGGAGATTTGCAACGGCCATCAGCCGGTACCCGTTCACGGAAGCCGCCAAATCTGCCGCTGTTCGAAACTGATCGATCGCCTCCTGTACGTCTCCCGATTTGCTGGCCAGCAATCCGAGCTGGATTCGTAGATCCGCCTCGTATCCGGCAGACCCGTTCTGGCGTGCAATGCCGAGCGCTTTGTCGATGAGTTCCGCAGCTTCAACCTTCTTCTGCAGAGCCAGTAGAGCCTGTGCCTTTCCTGCATACGCCATCAGGGAAACATTCAGGTCGGGGGTAGATTCGGTGAGGGCAATCGCTTTGTCGAACATCGGCATCGCCTGATCGGCTCGGCCGAACTCGGTCAGGCCCTTTGCGATAATCGTCGAGTATCGAATGTGAGCACCGATATCGCCGAGCGATTCGGCCGTCTTCAGAGCTCCGAACAGCTTCAGCACAGAGGTCCTGCTGTCCCCCTGAAGAAAGGCGATCAGTCCGAGTTCAGCGTTTGCCCGGTTCACCCATGCCTTGTGACCGAGCTGCTGCGCGACCTCCAGCGCCTCCGTCCAGTCGCGATACGCCAGCTCTACGTCGAAGTCCATATCAACATCGCCCTTAACGACTAAGCACCGGAGCTTTAGTTCGGGGTCGCTCTGTACCACTGGATCGTCCAGCAGAGTTGCCAGCGTGTCGCTGGTCTCCGCCAACGGCAGCCTAGGCAACTGGCCGCGGAGCCGACCGATCTGGGCGAAGAGCGTGTTTCGTTTGTCCCCGCGGGCTTGAAATCCGCGTTCAGCGGCGGCAAAGAAGGGCTCGGCACGGTGCCAGTTCTTCAGCCACGCAAGGCGTTCGGCCTCAGCGATTTGAGCCTCTGGAGTGCCCGGCATGCTGTCTTGGGCTGAAAGCAGAGAAACTGCGAGGAGGACGAACAGCAAAGCACGCATGGTACAGCCATAGCCATTATGTCAGTTATGCAACATTTCGTCAGCCGCTCGGACGCACGGGTTCGTCGCCCTCTTGGGTCGTTACACCGCTTGCTGACTTGTGGCACCTGCAAGGTCGAAAAAACCGGGTGGGTGGGCGGGAATGTGGGCGGGCTCGCGCCCGCTCTACCTTTTTCGGCTGCGCCTCCGTCTCCCGAGAGTAAGCCCGGCAGAACGGCCGGAGCGCTGGCTGTAGAACGCACCTTGGTATACAACTTGCCCATGCCGGAACAAACGAGCAAGAAGACCAAGAGCGGAGTAGGCGAGTGTCTGGTTCACGAATGGCTCTTGCCGATCCAGAGCTTCGACGGCGGAGCAACTCGGACCATCAGCTGCATCCCGATTACCGTCTGTGATTTCCGGGTAGAGCTCAGCTACAGTCCGAAGCCGATCTGCCTTTCGACGATTGCGCTGATTCAAGGGCTGACCGAGAACGAACTGCCCGCCATCGGCGTGATTTCCGAGGTCCAGCCAATAGAACAGTCGGCTCTGAGCGGTCTTCTCGGCGATCAGACACCTCGTGGCCCGATTGTCTACAGCACCGATAAGGATGTCGCAATCGTCGAGAGAGTCCATCTGCGTGAGGAATGTCGGAATGCCGGTCCAATCCAAACCCCAAAACGCGTTCAGACGGTTCGCCAGTACAACCGATTTGTGCAGGCCGATCTCAGATACGCTGAACGGCTGTCGAACGCAGTTTGTTGCAGATACCGTATCGCCGTCCATTAGCGTCACATGCAGACCTCCGGGGTGGCCTGCGGCGACGAGCGCCTGATGAAGATATGGCAGGCCTCCAGCAATGGCGCTGCCGTTTCCTCCACATCCAACCACAAGCACGTTGACGCGCCGGCGTATCAGTTCTTCTGGACAAGCGTGCACCATAGCCTACTCCTTCACGAATTGCGCCAACGTTTGACGGGCGTCAACGAGATACTCGATCGGGAACACTGTCCCTGCAACAAGCGATTCCCACAAGTCCGCAAACCCACCCGGATGCTTCGTGAGACGCCGGGTGCAGTTCGGGTGCGTGAATTCACTACCGAAGTACCCGTCCTCCCAGCCCTGCATCGACTCAATGCCGCTGCTGTCCGGAACCCTCATCGATCCGAGACACACATTGCCAAGGTCGTTAGTGTTCCAGTACGGAGCCACAAACAGCCGCGTCTCAGCGTCCGGTCGTACGCTGCGGGAAAGCGCTCGAACGAACAGCCTTCCTGCTTGCGCCTTGAACACAAGCGCCGGATGTGCGAAGCATCTTCCGTTCAGGCGCTCCGCTTCCGAAGTTCGCGGGGCGAAGAACATCGGTCGGCGAGTACTCGGCGTCCACCAAACCAGCATGTCTGAGGTCCGGCAGAGGACATTCGGTGGGAGAACTTCGGGCTCCGCACTGCTGTCAAGCGACTGAGTGAGAGCCCGAAGGAAATCAGTCGTAATTCCCTGCCCTGCTCCGAGCACAAGTGCACCGTTCGAATCACGCAGCGGCTTGTGAACAGTGGCGAACGAACGGCTGCTGTCGCTGTAGACCATAATTGCGTGCCGCAGTTCGTACTTTCGTGTACTTCCGAAATGCACATGAGCTCTCATCTGTCACCTTCCGGCCTGTGATTTCCCGGCATAAGAGAGACCAGCGTGCTTGCGAGCGCAAGCGTCTGGCAGAGCACGGCGAAACCCGCGAACGCGGACTGAATGGACTTCGCGTTGTCAGCACGCAACGGGAACACAACGTTGGGTTCTGGGGTTAGCTCATTCATCGTCTGGCACTCTTCATCGAACATGCACTCAATTGCGTCATGGGGTTCAAACACCATCAGCATGGCCGGAACGGGCGGATTCGTGTCCATCATCGCCTCACATACGTGCTCGTCAAGTACCGGTCGCTTAGCCTTTTCAGAGACTTTCTTCAGCAGTCGCGCTGTGCCTACGATCTCTCGAACCATCGGTTCTTTGATCGCAAGGCGGTGCAATGCAGCGTTGGACAGCGGTTTACGGCGAGCGCTTTGCGGAATTGCGCTAGCGATATCGGGAACAACGATGTTCTCGTCGTCTTCAGTTGCCCAATCCTGAAGCGTGCTTACCCGGTCCTCCGCGTCGCGATAATCATAGACTCTTACCCACCTGTACAGTGCGGTTTGGAAAAGTTCGAGGAACGTCGCTGGCAGGCGCTCATGAATAGAGTCCAGCAGTGTCAGAGTGGGATTTAAGATTACGTAAGCCGCACTGCATGGCTCGACGATAAGGAATACTTCTGTGCTTGGCTGTTCCTCCTCTGCGTAACAGTCGAGGACCGTCGTTGACAGCGTGACGCTCAGATCAAAGTACTTCTGCATCTCAGGGCCACCATGAACCGTGGTGAAACGCTCTAAGCTCAGTCGAACAAACTCCACTGGATCGCGGTTCGCATTTGTCCAGTCGGTCGAGTCGGCAAGATCAACGTTCAACAGGTGGCTTGCAAGCTGGGCGGCGAGTCGCTCGCCCCCGTAGCTTCGGTGGACCTCCGGGATTCCCGTGAGCCGGGGCAGTGTCACCGTGTTTGAGTGACCAAGGATCAGGCTGGAGGATATACGGTTGCGGCTGGCGCTCGGAACCGTATGCGATTTGGTGATCGTCCGTACGCTCCCCATTGCAGTGCCTGTTCCAGTGATTTTGCCGCCCGTTGCTGATCCTTGCATCTGTCGAACTCCGCTAGTAGTCTGCTCGTCTTGGTATTTTGGCCTTGCGCAAACGCCTCAATTTCGTGCAAGGCCCGGTCCTTACCCTTTGCTGCCGATCGCTCTCGTGAACGCATAGCGCAGCTTGTTGCCAATGGCTTCGGGTCCCGTGACGACCGCTGTCGAGATTTCCGGGTAGGTGGCGGCATATAGGTCTTGCACCTGCTCAACCGTCATTGCAGGATTCGGGTCTGGCAAGCGCATTCCGTTGTACGTAAATTCGCGCACTGTCTTCTCAACCGTCATGCTTGTTTCACCTCGTGTCCTTCAAGGTCTTCTTCGTTTTCCTGAGCGGCATCTTGAGCTTCCGTGTCGAACAGGTTCGGCTCGGGCTTGACCACTGGTCCAACGGGTTTTGCGTTGGCAGTGGCACTGCGTTTCGCTTTCGCCTTGGAATCCGCCTCCTCTTTGGCAGCCTTGGCCGCTGCGTCTAAAATGGCCTTCGCCTCGGCTAACGTGTTGCCCAGAGCAAGGCTGGCATCGACGTAGTCAGCCAGATGCGCCGCCATATCGCTGTCAAGTTCTTGCGGCGTTCCTGTAAAAGTCAGCGGTGTTGTAAGCGCTTCGTTCTCGCTTTCGCTGAGCCTCTTTGGAACGAAGTTTGCCCGAATCGTGTTCTGGTCGATTTGCGAGACGGTGATCGTGACCGCTCGCTGGGTCAGCATAGGCATCAGTTCTTTAAACATGGGTGTCATGGTGGCCTGTGGTCAGGCCACCAGCTCCTCTCTCTGTTCTTCTGTGATCGCGCTTATGATCTGGGCAGCGGTCTGCTGAATAAACTCCAGCGATTCGGCAAGCGTGTCTTTGTCGCCTTGATAAAGCTGGATGTAGTCACTGGCGGCGGTGCTGGTATCGAGACCTATCGCCTGGCACACAACGAACGAGACTGCTTCAGCTTCCGTTTCTCTAACGGTCTTGTTTGTCTGGGTGCGCCGCTGTCCGCGGTGCAAAAGTTCATGTGCGAACTCATGGACAAGTACGGCGAACTCAGCCGCAGCGGGCATAAACGGAAGCAACTGAATGCGGCCTCCAGTGGAACATCCAAACGCTGGGTAAATGTCGCTTGTGTACTCCAGAACGATTCCCCTGCTTCGGATTGCGTCCTTTAAGCGCAGGGTGTGGGTCTCGGGGTCGCCTTTGACAGAAGCAAACTCGGGTAGTGGTTCGCCTTCGGTTTGGCTGAGGTCAAACACGTGAGCGGCTCGGAACCCGAATAGGCGCGTTTGCGCGTCTTCTCCATCCTCTCCATCGGCCTTCTTGCGGACCACCATCGGTGCGAGGATGACAATGCCTTTCTCGCCCTTCCTTACGTGGCGGTTAAGCTTCTGCCAAGTCCTGAAGCCCGCGACTTGCGTTGCTGATGGCTTCTGCGCAGCAATCAGAAGGACATTTCCCCAACTGTAGCGATGGAACTTTGACATCGTTGTCAAATAGTTTTTCAGGGTGTCGCTCTGCCCTGCTTCCAGGGCTGTTGTGAGTGCGGCGAGTGAATCGTCTGCCAGCTTTTTGGCCTGTTCGTGTTGCATTGCTCTTCCCTTCCGTGTGTTGTTTCTCTCAGGCGCGATATGCGCCGCCTGCTTGTGGTCTCCTCCTTCGCGTGCCCTCAGAAGGGCACGTCCGTTGGATCTGCATCGGCGTTTGTCTCGTCAGTGGCTTGGCGTTCGGCGCGGTCTAGTTTGAGGATCGAGTCGGTACGGATCTCCCACACGCGGCACTTCACGCCGTTCTTGTCGTACTCGCGGCTGCGGAGTTCGCCTTCGATCTGCAGGTGGGCGCCTTTGGTCAGTGTCTTGGCGAATTCACCAAGCCGACCCCAAACGATCGCTCGATGCCATTCGGTTCGGGACTGCCATTCGCCGTCCTTCTTCCATGAGCTTTTCGTCGCGATCGACAGGATTGTGTAGGTGGCGTTTGTGTTGGTTGATCGCTGTTCGGCGTCTTTGCCGAGGAACCCGATAAGGCTGATTCTGTTCTGGTACATGTTCTGTTCTCCGTTTCTGCCCCGTTCTCTCGGGGCACCCTGAAAGCGAGGGGCCCTGCTCCCAAGGCAAGGTCCGCTTTTTGCGGCTGGGACCCGGGAAAACTTTTCCCGAAGGGCGCTAGGCCGTGGTGTTCCGGCAAAAGTTTTCTTGGGGGTACCGCAAACCCGGAGGGTGGCGAAGCCGAAGCAGAGGACCGCAGTCCGCTAGGGCGCAGGTGTTCGTGCCCCGAAGCTGTGCCCGAGAGATGAGGAAAGGAACGTAGGACGAAACAGACAGACAGAATGGCTTTCAGGGACTGAGGGAAGATGCCAATGCGGACAGGACCAAACTGTCGCCGACTACATCGCTGACGGTCGAGTCTAGGACGAAGGAAAAGGCCGCGAATGGCCGCGACCGTATCGACCAGCGATCGGTTCAGATCAGGTCTTAATCCTGCAACCGCTGGTGCCCATGTGCTGGACTCGCGTGACGGTGCCAGTCGTGGAACAAAAGAACAGAATGTAGCGCGGGCGTCAATGTGGGTGGTTCGTACTGACTCTATCGTCTGCTTCGGAGACCTTTTTTGGACATTCGGGTCGCAGTCGGCTGAGGGGTCTTGCTGCGTTTTGTTCAGTGCTTCTTGGTTTGTTTTTCGGTTGTTTTGTTGTTTGGGTTCGTGTCCAGTTTGTCTGCGGCTTCGTTATCCACAGGCGAGGGTCCCCAACTATAGGTGTGTTTATTCTTAAAGGTAAAAGCTAAGAGACCTGCATCTCATTGAACGATTGCGGGTTACGAACAAAACTGGGGACCGTTTCACCCTCGGCGGAGACCAATTCACCCCTGTGGAGGGGACCGTTTCACCTGCCAGACGGGGGACCGTTTCACCTTGGAAAACATGAGATTTGCACAGCACGAGTGTGGATAAGCATGGTTTGGAGGGGGGACCATTTCACCCGCAGGGTGTACAGAGCAAGGAAGGGGGACCATTTCACCCGTCGGTTGGCCACTTTGTAATGCTGTTCGCACTGCACATAGACGATGTCAGCGGAAATGTGAGGTGGATTGGGGTGCCGAGACTGCGGTCTGTCCGGCTATGGAGTGCCGGAGGGGGACCATTTCACCCAGGGACAATTCGGCTCCGGCTCGTCTTCACCTGTTCGGGGGACCGTTTCACCCGTGGTGACGACAGGGGTCAAAGCAACAGTCCGCGAGCCTGAACCGGTGGAACTGCCGGTTTACTGGGATGTATCCGGATTCCGCCCGTTACAGCCTCAATCTTCAACTGCGGGTAGACGACTTGGACCTTCTT
>CBDUBV010000122.1:0-8258 GCA_965365475.1 uncultured Chthoniobacteraceae bacterium
GGCACCTCGACCTTTTCCGGCGAGACCGCGTTGCTCAATTCGTATGACTACCGCATCGTTGCCGCCGCCGGGGCAACCGCTGTCTATGATAGGCCTGGGAGTAACGCTGCCATCACCTCCCCGAATATTGCCACCCCCAACCTCACACTCGGCGGGGCTGGCAACTTTGTATTTAACGACGCGATCCAGCTTAAAGCCTCGTCCAAGTTCACCTACGGCGGCACTGGCACGCTCGATTTGAATGCCGCCAACACCTTCGGTGCGGTATTGTTGTCCGGAGGCCGCACCAACCTCAACTTCACCGGCGGTCTCGGCAGCGGCCCCGTCGAGGTCGGAACCGCTGCGCTGCTCGTCATTGCGCAGGGTGTCACGCAAGTCGGAGACATCACGCTGCGACAGGGCGGCGAGCTGCGCCAGGCGTTTGCCTCTGGAACCCAGCTCTCCGGCACCGAGGTGAATCTCGCACTTGCCTCCGGGGTCATCGCCACCGCCCGCATCCGTGCCGGAACGCTCGGGACAGGCGGCGAGCTGAGCCTATCGTTCGGAGTCGATCCCGACCCTGAGATGAATGGCCTACGCGCCATCCTCGACCTCTCCGGCACTGGCTCGAGCATTATCGCGCTCTCGTTGCAAAGCCAGGGCGGAGCGGGCGAAAATTCCTTCCTGGGCTGGTGGAGCGAGGGTCACTGGAAGAATGCCGTGGCTGGCAACAGCACAAGCGGCCTGCTTGCAGGAAGCTACGAAATGAGCTGGGACGCGTTTGCCGCAGCCAACTCGAGCAGCACGCTGGCCGATATGCTTGGCGCTTACGGACGGGATGAGACCTCCGGCGAGACATGGGCGGTGATTGATCACAACAGCCAATTCACCTCCGTCCCCGAACCCGGCAGTGCACTGCTCTTGGTAGCCGGGTTGGCGGGCATGGCACTGCGCCGCCGCCGTCTTCAACGAAGCCTAAATTCATAAAAGACCACCTGCATCCTCTTCGTTCTTTCGGCGTCGATGCGCGACTGCCGAGCCACTGGGTAATTGAAAAAATTCACGCTGCATGGAAAGGAGCCGCCTTCAATATGCCGACCACTGTGCAGCGGAATGTTTCAATTTACACACAGCTTACCCCAGGATTACTTTTGGCGTCTCCGATTCCCTTTTACTCAATTCATGCAAACAAATCTCACGCACAACGCGCCGATTATCTTTTTCGATGGCTATTGCGGTCTGTGTGATCAGTTTATATCTGGCGTTCTTGCTCATCCTAGGGCGAATGCTTTTCTCTTCTCGCCGTTGCAGGGAGAGACTTTCACCGCGCTGGTTGCAGACCAGCCGCACTTGCTCGGCCTGGACTCGATCGTGGTGTTCGATCCCGCCAGTCGCAATGCTTACACGCACAGCAGTGCTACCATTTTCATCCTGCACCGCCTGGGCGGCACTCGGGCTGTGCTTGCCACCGCGCTGATGCTTGTCCCGCTTGCACTGCGCGATCTGGGCTACCGCTGCATGGCCAGATTGCGGTTTCGGTTGTTCGGCAAACGATCTTCCTGCCGATTGCCAAGCCCACAGGAGCGTGCACTGTTTTTACCCTGAGGCGAGTGTGTAAGAATAAAAAGGGATGCGAAGTGCTCACTGGTAGGAAATTTTTGTCAGGCTGCCGGTCTCTTGCGGCTCGCAACACGCATCACAACATGCTTGAGGACTCAGCAGGATAAACTATGCCGCTTGGTTACATGGCTGGCGGCAGGATGAACCCGATTCGCGCATACGCTTTGTGCATCGATTCAAGATAGCCGGCCTCGGAGAAACCAGATCGCACGCGCTCGGTGGCACCGCTCGACAAACAACTCCACAATTCGGGTGCATGGTGCAAACGCGTCACCGCGTCTGCAATTGCTTGCTCCATCGACTCAGGACTTGTGGGCTTGACCTTAAGTCCGCATGCATCGGTCACTGCCACTGCCTGGCCTCCACAATCAGCCACGATGGGCACGCATCCCGCCATCATGGCTTCGAGCAGAGTAATGGGACATCCCTCCCTCAGACTCGGCAACAGATATATGTGCGATCCATGCAATGCTTCCAGGTAAAGGTCCTTTTGCAGCATGGACTCGAACCGGACATTGTCTTGAAGTTGTAGCGTGTCTCGAAGCCGAAGGAGATGCGCAAGCTCGGGCCCGTGCCCACCATAAAGAAACTCGCAAGGAACGCCGGACCCACGCAATCGGCCCAATGCCTTGAGCGCGATGGCGACACCTTTGCGTCCTTCCAAATTCCCACCCGCAAATATACGAAGTGTCCCGCCATCGTATGCTGTGCGTCGAGCGCGCCATGAATCGAACAACTCGATCTTTTGCGGTGTGAGAAAACTCTGAGTCGCAATCATCATGCGCTCGCCGTCCGCTCCGGCTTTGTGCAGGATTTGTGCGGTTTCGTCGTTATTAGGAAGCAAGACATCAGCCGACGCCAGTGCCTGTCGGAGCTTGGGATTGTTCGCAGCTATACGGTTGCTGGCCATGCGGGCCAACTCGAAGGCTTTCGATGTGGGGCTGAGGATGGAGAAGAATTTCCTTGGAAATACTTCCCCGCCACCTACGGGGCCCATAACCAATGGAAGCCCGAGACCTGCGAGAGGTGGCGCCACACGCCATGTCGCGAACGTGATATGATGCGCCACATCATAGGCGTTTTGTTCAATCAACGACCGGGCTAGTTCTCGTGCTTGCACACACCATTTGTGGTAGTCCCACCAGTCCTGGAAACGTGCGATCATGCGGTTTTCGTTCCACTGGATACGCGGGCGCAGATAGTGAAATCGGACTTTATTTTTTAATGGATGATGCGCCAGCTCGTGCTCGATGGCCTCGCGATTTCCGCCGTGGGTGAGCACATCCAGTTCATGGTGCCGGGCTAGTGCCATCACGCTTGTCCAACCGACATACCATTCCGAGCCAGCACCCGGCCGGCATGCTATTGCGGTAGCAAGAATTTTCATGGGTCAAATGTGCACCGGCGACCTGGCATCCGGCCACTGAAAACCTGTGGTGGGATTGCGAACTTCCGCCCGCGTGTCCCCCGATAGCGGGCTGTAAAGTGCTGTTCGGATATCGCGCCTTCGGTAAGCACCAGCAAGTAATTTCTGTAGATAGAATTGAACTTTCCACGCGCGTGAAAGTCTGCGTGCCCACGCGGGAGCTGCGCTGCGCCACTGGGCTGCTTCAGCCAGTGCCCCGGTGGTGGCACCAAGATTATTGCCCGTCATGGTAAAGGCAGCCAAAGCCCGATGCATGATGCCTGCACTGGCACCTGCCCGAAGCATGGCAGCCACCCAGACCGCATCCCCGATCGCTTTCCATTGCGAGTCGAAACGGAGCCCTTGATCAAACCAGGATCGTCGGAAAAACATCGCGCAGGAGAGCGTAGTCAGGTGCACAGTCTGGATGTATAGGGCTGAGGGCTTCACCACACGACGATAGGCTATGGGGTGCATCGCAGCATCGACCACCAGCGCATCGCCGAAGAGCAAATCGGTGTCAGGATGCTCTTGAAAATAGCGGGCAACGAGCTGCAGTGCGCCGGGCAGATATTGTTCATCGGCATTGAGGTAGCAGAGGATGTCGCCGGTGCTTCGCTGCCAGCACCGATTTATCGCGTCGTACATTCCCTCGTCCGCTGCGCTCTCCCAGCTCACTGCTGGTGATTTGCGGAGCAGCTCTAGACTTGAGTCCGACGAGCCGCCATCATGAACCAGATGTTCCACCGCAAGAGTGTCGGTGGCCTGGTCTGTCACGGATGCAATGCAACTGCGCAAGTAAGGAAGGCCGTTGAAAACTGGCGTTGCGACGGATATTTTCATACAAGCGCAACCCGCATCTGTTCGATGAAAGTATCGTAAACAAAATGTTTCAAGAAATGGTTTCGGAGTGCTCTCGGTTCTGCGTATGCCGCAGGCGAAAGCAATGCGTCTGCGATAGCGCGCGGTTCGCCAGGCGGCACGAGAAGGCACTCGGTATGAGCAAGCACTTCAATAAGTCCGGATACTTGTGAGCCAATCACCGGAGTGCCGTGTGCAAGCGATTCCACGGCGACCAAGCCGAAGCTTTCTGAATGGCTCGGGAACAACACCACGTCATGCTCGCGATATGCACGATTTTTTTTGCTCTCGTCCATGAAGCCCGGAAGATGGATATGCAAATTCGGGCATGTCTTTGCGTCGGCCAATGCTCGGGCGCGTCGATCATCCAGACCATCATCGAGAGGAGTTCCTGCCAGAGTGAATGTCCAACGCAATTCTGGGCGCGAGCAAGCCGCCAGCCGACACCCTTCCACTGCGTCAAAAAAGCCTTTGGATTCAGTAAAGTGCCCAAGAAACATCACTCGAACACACTCGCCAGGTTGCTGGGGTTGGGCGCCGCTGATCCATGATAGCACGTTTGTGCGGCGTTGGAGGTCCTCAGTCACATGCTCGTCGAAGGCCGGGTCGGGATCGGGAATGCCATTGTGGACGACGCAAATGCGCTTGGGTGAAAACACAGCGGCGTGCCTTCGGTCGCTTTCTGTCAGAACAATGGACGGGTCGGCATGTCTGAGTAATTTGCGAAGCATGGTCCGCGCAATTTTTAAAAAAAATCCTGGCGATTGCTCCTGAACCCACTCGCCCAGTCCCAACGCGTGCCAGTGCAACACGAGTCGCGGAAAAAACGGCCGCAATAATGCGAGTGCCACCAGGTCACGCAGTATCGCCGATGTCTTGGGCGGTGCTGGGATGTAATACAAGGTATCGGCACCTGTTGTCAGCCGGAGCCAAAGCGCGGAGAAAACATGTCGCAGCAGCAAGATAAATTTCCCCAGCTTCAACCCACCGACTTCTTCCAGCGACTGAGCAAAGCGGGCATCCACATGGCAAACCTGGATGGTATCCGCGTGCGATGCGAGGCCTTTCAACATCAACTCGACCATGCGACTTTGCCCGTGGTGAGGCGGGGGGACATGAGCAAAAACGAGGAGTTTGGTTCGGCGAGGCACAGGCATGCACCATGCCAGTTTTGAAATGTGCACGCAACCGGCATCCGCACCACAACAACCGACCGCAGTATCAAAGCACCCGCAATACGCGCAGTCCTTCCAGGGACGAGCCTTTCCGGTGGCCTAACAAACGCGAGCCCAATGGCGAGGCCGGAGTGATCAAGGTGACTTCTTTTCCATCCACATCCACACTCAAACCTCCACCTGCAGGCCCTATGAAAAACCAGCTGCATTCATCGCCCATTGCCACTTCCACCAAAGCGCCCAGTTGCACCTCCGCACAAGGCTGCTGCTGCATCTCTTTCATGAGCGTGATCGCTTCAGATGCCGCCAGTGCTTTGCGTGCGTGGCCGTCTGCCAGATAGTTCGCTTCCGTAGATCGCGTGTCGTATTTATCCTCCGCCCGATTCTCGGCGTCGTTGCCCTCCATGCGCTCATTTTTTGATGCTGCGAGTGCGCGCTGAAATTCCTCTTCCAGCCCGGCCAGCATCGCCTGCCACACGTGTGTTTTGTTCATTTTGCGACCGAGTTAAACACCCTCTCGCCAAAGCGCCGCAAGGGAAAAACTTTTCAGTTGCAAACACTCAACTCATGGACAAATTAACGCCATGCTTTTCATACTGATCATCGTTTTCACCTTTGGCATTTCGCTTTATGCCTCCGCGAGGGTCAAAAGCAATTATGCCCGATTCAGCAAACTTCAAGCCTCTTCCGGCATCACTGGAGCTGAGGCTGCCGCACAGATTCTGCAAGCCGCAGGCATTCAGGACGTGGAGATACGCGCCATCGATCAAATGCTTGGCGACCACTACGATCCCATCCACAAACGTCTGGTTTTATCCAAACAAAACTACTTCGGCCATTCCGTCGCGGCTCTGGGCGTTTCAGCCCACGAATGCGGTCACGCCATCCAGCACAAGGCCGCCTACGCACCTCTCACTTGGCGCATGGCATCAGTGGGCGTGACCAACTACGCCAACCAAATCGTGATGTGGCTGCCTTTGATCGGTATATTTACCGGGCTGATCAATGGCTACGGTGCGCTCATGATCCTCGCGCTCGCCTGGGGCGTGATCATGCTCTTCAACCTGGTGACGCTGCCCGTGGAGTTCGACGCCTCGCGCCGGGCCAAACTGATCCTCGACAATATGGGGTTCATTCGCACCGAGGCTGAGCGCAACGGCGTGAATCGAGTGCTTAATGCGGCTGCACTTACCTATGTAGCGGCATTTCTTACTTCGCTCGCCTATTTCCTCTGGCACCTGCTGCCGCTCATTCTTGGGCGGCGTAATTAGCGCCCTACTTCAGCAATCTCCGGCGTATGTCTTCTGCACGCGTTTCAGCGGTGGAAACGTCATCCGCCAGCACCGTGTAGTGCCCCATCTTCCTGCCAGCGCGGGCCTGTTTCTTCCCGTATAAATGCAGGTGCGCCCCGTGCTCACCGAGCACCTCCTGCCACGCAGGCGTCGCTGGGTGCCAGACATCTCCCAACAGGTTCACCATCACTGCAGGCGAGAAAAGCCGGGGCCGTGCCAGAGGAAGATCGCACACTGCACGGATGTGTTGCTCAAACTGCGAAACGTCGCATGCATCGAGCGAGTAATGCCCGGAATTGTGCGGGCGCGGAGCCAGCTCATTGATCACGAGCCGGTCGTTCTTGCAGAGAAACATTTCCACCGCCAGCAAGCCTTCCAGCTCCAGCTTGTCCGCCACTTCTTGCGCGATCCGCGCAGCACTTGACGCCATGGCCATTGAGAAACGACCGGGCACCAAACTCACATCCAGGATGTGGTTCGTGTGAATATTTTCGCCTGGCGGAAATACCTCCACCTGGCCCGAAGCGTTCCGCGCGCAAATGACAGATAGCTCCGTGGAAAAATGCATCCACTCTTCGATGACCACGCGCTCACCCCCGAGCGTTTCCCAAGCCGCGTCCACATCCGATTCGTTTTTGATTTTTGATTGCCCTTTGCCGTCGTAGCCCCAGGCCGCTGTCTTCGCCACGCAAGGCAACCCAATCTCCTGCACACCTGCTAGAAAAGACTCGCGGCTATCGGCGATGGCGAACCGAGCACAAGGAAAGCCGTGCTCCTGCAGAAATCGTTTCTCGCGCTCACGGTGCTGGCAGATATGAAGAACTCGCGAGCCTGGCCTCACAGGTGTGGTGGATTCCAAGTGCCGCACCACGTCGGCGGGAATGTTCTCAAACTCCAGCGTTATCACATCGCACGCCGCCGCGAAACGTTCCGCCGCGTTCGTGTCGTTGAATGTCGCCGCAATCACCGAGTCTGCAACTGCTGCTGCGGGGCATTGCGCGTCCGAATCCCACACCACGATGCCGTAGCCAAGGCTGCGGGCAGCCATCGCACTCATGCGTCCAAGCTGGCCACCGCCCAGTATGCCAATGGTAGCCCCGGGAGGTATCATGACCGGCCCCCAAGTTCCACGATGCGGCAGGCAAATTCAGCAGCCATCTTTGCACCTTCTTCGCCAATTGGAAAAGTGCCGACAGGAATTCCAGCCGGCATTTGCGCAATTGAGAGAAGCGAGTCCAGGCCGTCCAAAGCCTTGGAGCGCACAGGCACGCCCAGCACCGGGAGTTCTGTCAGCGCGGCCACCATTCCCGGCAGATGCGCGGCACCTCCCGCACCGGCGATGATACACCGCAAGCCACGCCCGGCTGCCTCGCTGGCATATTCCACCAGAAGATGAGGCGTGCGATGGGCACTGACCACGCGGCGTTCGCAAGAGATACCCATTTTGGTGATCACATCCCAAGCCGTTCGCATAGTCGCCCAATCGCTGGTGCTGCCCATGATGATTCCCACTTGTGCATGATTGGTTGATCCCATCGTGATAAAGCACACATTTCATGCGCCAGCATCATTCGCGAATCAATCTCGATTTAGTTTCTCTAGCGAAAAACTCGAGGCTCAAAATGCTGCGATGCCGTCAGTAAGACGCAAAGAATGCAGCCAGGGTCTGTCCAGGCGCTGGAATATAATGGCTAAGAGAGCGACACGCGTGAGAGGAACACCCCATGAGCTGCGCGTCTGGCATCCCTGCTTCTCTGATTATTCGGCATTGCTTTCAAGTTGCAAGATTGCGCCGACGGCGACGCACTGCTGGTCGCGCTTTTTTTATAGCACTACCGGCGGCGGGACTCGAACCCGCACTCCACTTTCGTGGAAACGGATTTTAAGTCCGTTGCGTCTGCCATTTCGCCACGCCGGCAAATTGCG
>CBDUBV010000123.1:0-8216 GCA_965365475.1 uncultured Chthoniobacteraceae bacterium
ATGACCAGGAGCGTGTCCGATCTACTCGTGGTGTATGTGCTGGCGAGAGAGACGGGTCTGGCGCGGTCCACGCCCGAAGGCCTGGCTTGCATGCTGCCTGTGGTGCCGCTTTTTGAAACAATCGATGATCTGCAAGCTGCTCCGGAGATCATGCGGGAGTTTTTGTCTCATCCGATGACGGTTCGCAGTCTGCGGATGCAACAAAACAGTCCGCACGACATTTCTAAAAACAGCGAAAAACCGAAGGGCGCACAGCTCGTCCAGCAGGTGATGATCGGCTACAGCGACAGCAACAAGGATAGCGGAATCCTGGCGAGTCAATGGACATTGCAGCGTTCGCAGGAATTGCAGCGCGAGATCGCCCAGGCGTTGGGTTTCAGGCTTCGATTTTTTCATGGAAGAGGAGGCACGATCAGTCGCGGTGCAGGCCCGACTCACCGGTTTCTCGAAGCTCTGCCGCACGGGACGGTGAACGGTGACATCCGGCTCACTGAACAAGGCGAAACCATTTCACAGAAATACAACAACGTGTCCACAGCCACATACAATGTGGAATTGCTGTTGGCAGGGCTTACTTCGCTAAGCCTGGATCGAAGCAAGGGCGCAGAGAAATTGCCCACCGACGAGCTGCAACTTCTCTCGCAATGGAGCCGTGAAAAATATCGCGCATTGCTGGCGGAGCAAGGTTTTATGGACTTCTACGCGCAGGTGACTCCCATCGATGCCTTGGAGATCAGCGGCATTGGCTCGCGCCCGGCACGGCGAACCGGGCGGAGAAGCCTGGAGGATCTGCGCGCGATTCCGTGGGTATTCAGTTGGACACAATGCAGGTTCTATCTGCCAGGCTGGTTCGGAGTGGGGACGGCATTGACCAGGCTGAAATCGGAACAGCGCGATGCATATCTTAAATTATGCAGAAAGCGGCCCGACTGGCCTTTTGTAAATTACGTTCTGACTAACGTGGCTACCAGCCTGGCGAGCACCAATCTGGAGATGATGCAGACCTATGCCGGGCTTGTGGGCGATAAGGCATTGCGCAGAAAATTTATGGACATCATCGAAAGTGAGCACGAACTGACGCAGCAGGTGCTGGGAGAATTTTTCGGAGGTGAGACATTGCGCGGGCGTCCGCGCATGGCCAAGACACTCGCCCTGCGTGAGCAGCCTTTGCGAGGTCTGCATATTCATCAGGTGCGCTTGCTGAAGAAATGGCGCATGCTCATGCGAAAAGGGGAGCATGCCGAGGCCAATCGCCTGCGCCCGCATCTCCTGCTTTCAGTCAACGCCATCGCAAGCGGGCTTAGAACCACTGGTTGAAAGCCTTTAGCTGAAGGCCACCCCGAACTTCGTCTGGCGTATCGCGGGATTGTGTCGCCTTAACCGGTT
The DNA here is from genome assembly GCA_965365475.1 of uncultured Chthoniobacteraceae bacterium. Classification (GTDB taxonomy): domain Bacteria; phylum Verrucomicrobiota; class Verrucomicrobiia; order Chthoniobacterales; family CAKUMP01; genus CBDUBV01. Next base: position 1,387 of record CBDUBV010000123.1, read on the forward strand.
TGTAGCTGGGTTGAGTTTGCACTCCCTTCGGGTGCAACAAAATTGCGGGCGACAGCACTAAACTGTCGCCCGCACGAAACTTTAAATAACCGAACGGATAATTTATTCCGCCGCCGGTTTTTTGGCTTTCGGCTCTCTGGGTGCCATGCCAACTGAGAATTCTTCCAGCGTCACTTTGCCATCTTTATCCTTGTCGATACGGGCAAATTGCTTGCCGGTCTTTTCGGGATCTCTCCCTTTGGCGAATTCCTCTTTTGTCAGGTTGCCATCCTTATCGGCATCAAATTTTTTGAATCTTGCCTCCAGGTTTGGTTTCTTGGCTTCGGCTTTTGCGCCTTCTTCCGCATGGATGGCCGCAAAGGGGACTACAGTAACGGTCGCGAGTATTAACAATTGTTTTTTCATTTAATTCTACGGGTTTGAACTCCTCGCGCTGAGGAGCGAGACATATCTTAACACCAAAGCGAAGATTTTGTCGCAAAAATTTTTTGGCCAAATCACATTATGAATCTGCACTCGCAGCTCATTGAGCAATCTCACTCGGTGAAGTTCGTCTGGCATTGCTCGTGTAACGCATTTGCAAAAGCTCCACCACCAAGGCAAAGCCCATGGGAAGATAAATGTAAGCCTTTTGCACATGCTGGTGCACTCCTTCCATGAAAATCGTGACGCCAATGGTGACCAGAAAAGCCAGCGCAAGAATCTTCAACGACGGATTGCGCAGGATAAAATCCCCAATCGGCCCGGCAAATGCCAGGATGACCAGGAAACTCGCAACCACCGCCGTGATAATGACCCACAAATGGTTCGTCAGACCGACAGCGGTGATCACACTATCGATGGAAAATACTATATCGAGCATGACAATCTGGCCGATTATGCCCGCATACCCGGAGGCTTTTACGGCGGGGCCATGCATGTCTTTCAATTCGACCGTATGGTGAATCTCGGTCACGGCCTTGTAGAGCAAAAACAATCCGCCCACTACCAGAATGAGGTCTTTTATCGACAACTCGCCTACTCGCGAAAGCCCTGGAATATCGGACAGTGCGGGGATGTAGGTCGCTATTGGCGTTTGCAGTCCCAACAACCATGTCACGCCGAAAAGCATGCCCAATCGCGCGAACAACGCGAGACCAAGGCCCAGTGTCCGTGCGTTGGGGCGTTGCGCCTCAGGCAATCGGTTGCAAAGGATCGAAATTACCAGAACGTTGTCCACGCCCAAGACCAGTTCCAGCCCGATAAGCAGCAGTAACGTGGGAAGGATATTGCCAAGGGTCTCGGAACCCACCGCATCTGCGGCAGCACCGAGCATCGGAACGGAAATTTCAAATAAGGAAAGCATAACAGTTTCACCTGTAGAACGCATTCCAAGCCCGCTCTGCGCGGCAACAAATCAAGCGGTGGCTATCTTTGCTTCTTCGGTTTTCCGAACCTCATGATGCAGGTTTTGGCCCAGCAGCTTGCTCCACCAGAGCACCACCGGCGAAGCAATCCAGATTGAGGAATAGGTGCCGACCACAACACCAATCAAAATCGCCAGCGCGAAATCGCGCAGCACAGCACCTCCGAAGAAATATAATGCCGCCACCGAAAACAGCGTTGTTCCGCCCGTAAGTATCGTGCGCCCCAGCGTGTCGTTGATGCTCGCGTTCATCACTGACTCGATGGACCCTTTGCGACGCAAGGTAAGACCTTCGCGCACGCGGTCAAATACCACGATGGTGTCATTGATGGAATAACCCGCAATGGTGAGAATGGCACCGACCATGATGAGCGACAGCTCGCGATCGAGCAGAGCCAGGATGCCAATCGTGATCAGCACATCGTGCAATAACGCGACCAACGCACCCACTGCAAACGAGAACTCGAAACGCAGTGTCACATAAATAAGGATTCCGATCAGGCCCAACACGAGTGCAAGCGCGGAGGATGTGGCCAATTCGCGACCCACTGTTGGCCCAACCTTCTCGATGCCTTGCACTTTAAAACCTGCGTCCGGCATGGTCGCTTGCAAATGCGCCGCAATGCCTTCGCCACTGTCAAATGGACTCCGGATGGAAATGGTCTCCTGGTCCACGGACTGGGATCGCTGCACGGGCAGGTCGCCAAAGCCCATTTCCGCAAGGTTGCTGCGAACGTCTGCCTCGGACACATCGCCATCGGGATACAATGTGATGAGGTCGCCGCCCTTGAAATCGATGCCGAAATTACGTTCACCACGCAGGATGAATACGACCACACAGGCCAGCAGAAGCGCGAGGGAGATGGAGACCGCAATCTTTCTTTGTCCCAGAAAGTTGAAGCGTTTGGCGGGGATCAGATTCAGCATTCGCACCTTTGTAAGCAGGTTGCTTTCCGTTGCCCAGGCGAAGCAGTTGCGAGTCACCAGCAACGCGGAGAACATGGAAGCCGCTATGCCTACCGTGAGTGTCACCGCGAAACCGCGAACGCTTCCGCTGGCCTGCCAGAAAAGAATCGCCGAAGTGATCAGCGTGGTCACATTCGCGTCGAAGATCGCACTGAACGCCTTTTCGTAAGCGGATTGAATCGCCGCTTTGAAAGATTTTCCTGCGGCAGTCTCCTCGCGCAGCCGCTCGTAGATGAGTACATTGGCATCAATCGCCATGCCGATGGTCAGAATGATGCCCGCGATGCCCGGCAGAGTGAGCACGAAATTGAACATCGACATGATCCCGAACAGCAGGATGATGTTCACCGCGAGGCCGATGATCGCCACGACGCCAGCTGCCTGATAATAGACGATGACGAAAAGCAGGGTAAACGCAAGGCCCACCAGGCCAGCGACGACGCCACTGCGGATGGAGTCGGATCCCAATGTCGCCGAGACACTGCGCTCCTCCTCGATCTTCACAGGATTTGCCAGCGGATTCTCCAGCACGCTCGAAAGGCTGCGCGCCTCCTGCTCAGTGAACCTGCCGGAAATGGTCGCCTGCCCGCCGGTGATCGGCTCGTTGATCACGGGAGCGGATTTGATCTCGCCGTCCAATACGATGGCAAACCGTTCTTTGACATTGGCGGTGGTCAGCTCGCCAAATTTGCGAGCCCCCTCGCTGTTAAAACGAAGACCGACGCCGTAGCCGCGATTGTCAAAATAAGCACTCGCTTCCGTCACCGTATCCCCACTCAGGTCGGCGCGTTTTTTTACGATGAGCTGCGTCACGACTTCCTCACCGCGCACCTCGTCAACGTATGGTTTGATCTCCCACTCCGGGCCCAGAAATTCCTCGCCGGATTGCACCCGTGGTAGGAGCTGGTCGGAATCAGGTTTTACTAATTTGAATTCCAACTTGGCGACCTTTTGCAATTGCTCCCGAGCTTCTTGAATCTTATCCGCATCCAGCCCCGGCACTTGCACCAGGATTCGGTCCGTGCCTTGCGGCGTGATCACAGGCTCGCCCACGCCAAACTGGTCGATGCGTTTGCGGATCACTGCCACCGCTTCGTCCTGCATGGTGGGGGTAACGACGTTTTCCCCAGTCTGCACGAGTCGGATGAGAAATGAAGATCCGCCACTCAGGTCAAGACCCAGGCGAATCTTTTCCTTTGGCGGCAGGATGGATTCGATGCAGAACGCGACCAGGACGAGCGTAAGTGCAAGGCCGATGAGACGTTTACGAAACGGTATATCCGTAAAAAAATACCAACAGAAACCTGCGAGGATCGCGAGGCCGATAAGAAATGTCCAGATGGGACTCATAGCGTGTGGGGAAGGTCAGTTACTCGCCGTCGCTGGGTTTGATAACCGTAGCAATGGCGTCTTTGGCGAACTCTATCTTCACATTGTCGGCGACTTTCACGGTGACTGTGGTCTCTTTGACATTCGAGATGAGCCCGTAGATGCCAGCATTTGTGAGGACTGAATCGCCAGTCTTCAGCGAGGCGACCAGAGCGCGATGTTCTTTCTGACGCTTCTGCTGGGGCCTGATGAGCAGGAAGTAAAAAATGACGCCTATAAAAATGAGCGGCATGAACGTGGCGATAGGGCTGGGCGCGGGAGCTTCCGCCTGGGCGAGGATGGCTAGAGTCTGAATTGAGATCATGTATGGGCCGTGGTTGTAATAAGCAATCGTGCGTTGTGCAAGGTCTGGAAATTGAGAGCCCGCAACATAATCAGGTTCCCTATGCGAGTCCATGGTTTTTCGCAGCCTTGTGGACGATCGCAATCCCCATGGCCGGACCGAGGGAAAAAATTCTGACCGAAATAAAATCGATACACGCAACTATCCCTTGTCAGCGAAGTATTGGTGTTCTACATCACAACCGGCATTCAGCTATGGAAAGAAGGTGAATCGAATGATCAAATACATCGCACTGGCAATTGTAGCCGCAGCAACTCTCGGATTGAGTGCCTGCGCAAGCAAGAAGGACCATCAGATGAGCGGCTCGCACATGAGCAGCTCTTCCTCAATGGGCTACTCCAAGTAATCCATCAGTCATCCTGAATCAGGCCGGGTGCGGTTCCGCCGTTCCCGGCCTGATTTTTTTTCAAAGCCCGCTGGGGTGATCGATGAACTCCCACGGCACCCCAAAGGTCGCCGCAAGTCGCCCAGCCAGCGCCTTCACTCCAAATGTTTCCGTGACGTAGTGCCCTCCCAGGATCAAGTTGATCCCCTGCTCTTCTGCCAGCGTAAATGCGTGGTGCGGCGCCTCGCCGGATATGAAAGTATCCACCCCGCTACGTGCCGCGAGCAACACCTCCCCGCCTGCACCGCCGCTCACCACCCCGACAGATTGCACCTGCTTGGGACCTCCTGCGCAGCACCATGCGGAGCTGCCCGTCGTGCGCTCCAATCGCTGAATCAATTCCTCGCGCGAGACATCCAGCTCGCCACGGAAACCAATGTGCCGCCCCATTGTTTCAAAAAATGGCTCCACGGAACGCAGTCCGAGTGCTCGAGCAAGCAGAATGTTGTTGCCCAATTCTGGATGAGCGTCCAATGGCAGATGCACGCTGATGACGGCCATGTCGGCCTCCACCAAGCGGCCCACCTTTTTCCGCCATACTCCCGTCAATGTCTGCAAGCCACCCCAATACAGCCCGTGATGCACCACCAGTAGATCGGCCCCTGCCCTCGCCGCTGCATCGATCACATGCAGACTGGCATCCACCGCAGCCGCGATCCGGCTCACTTTCCCGGAGTTCTCCACTTGCAAACCATTCCATGCTCCGGGGTAATCCGGGAAGGCATCCCAGACAAATAAACCTTCACAGTGATTAACGATCTCGTTCAGGTTGTTCATGGCAAAAACAGAATCCTTCATGGTTGCGCCGCGTTTGTCGATCCGCTAACGTCCGCGCCCTATGCTAAGTGCTGGAATCGTCGGCCTGCCCAATGTGGGCAAATCCACTCTATTTAATGCGGTGACTCGTGCTCGCAAAGCGGAGGCGGCGAACTATCCCTTCTGCACCATCGAGCCTAATCAAGGCGTGGTCACCGTGCCCGACCCGCGTCTAGCAGTTCTCGGGAAACTTTCCGGCAGCCAGAAAATCATTCCCGCAGCCATTGAGTTCGTGGACATCGCAGGCCTGGTAAAAGGCGCGAGCGAAGGAGAAGGCCTCGGCAACAAATTCCTCAGCCACATCCGGGAAGTCGATGCCATCGTGCAAGTCGTGCGCTGTTTTGAGCATGCAGACATCCATCACGTGAGTGGCTCCGTGGACCCCGTGCGCGATATCGAAGTCATCAATACAGAACTTATCCTTGCAGACATCGCAGCATTGGACAAACGCACCGAGCGCCTGCAGAAGCTGGTCCGCTCCGGCGACAAAGCCGCCAAAGCCGAACTCACGCTCATCGAGAGACTTCTACCGCATCTTAATTCCGGCAAGCCAGCGGTGACCTTGGAAACCACAGACGCCGAAAAGAAAGTGCTCGCTGATTTCTTTTTGCTTACTTCGAAACCCGTCATCTTCGCCTGCAACGTATTGGAGTCCGATCTCGGGCCTGCCACCACGGGCAGCTCGTGCCAAGCCACAGAATTTGTGCAGGCAGTGCGCGACTACGTCAGCACCCATCTTGCTACAGAAGCCGTCGTGATCAGTGCCGAGATCGAGAGCGAACTCATCGATCTGCCGACAGAAGAAGCGCAGGAATATCTCCGCGATCTAGGTGTCGAAGGCAGTGGCGTCGGGTCGTTAATTCGAGCGGTTTATCACCTGCTCGGACTGCGGACCTACCTGACCACAGGTGAAAAGGAAACCCGCGCATGGACCATTCGCGTGGGGGATAAAGCACCCGCCGCAGCGGGAGTCATCCACTCGGATTTCGAACGAGGTTTCATCGCTGCTGAGACCACTGCTTATGAAGACCTGGTTCGCCTGGGTTCTTTCGCCAAAGCCAGAGAAGCTGGCAAACTGCGCATCGAGGGCAAAGACTACACAGTCCAGGATGGCGACGTGATGGAGTTTCGGTTTAACGTCTGACCTCGCGCTACCGATGTAAGTGAATTCACGCTGGGCTGAACCACTTCACCAGCCTGCCGTGCCCGTCCCATGGCAGCGTCGGTGCTTTGCCGCTGCCACAAGCGGATCGGAAGCAAGCAGGTATGGACCGTGATGGTGCCATGAACTCACTTGCTTGCAATCGCCGTGCTGGTCGCGGCTGTAACCACGAGCCGCCTAGGCATTCTTTTGAGCCGCCCGCTCCCGATAAAAAGGTCTCGCTCTTTGAGCGATGGTCGCCGCCCATTTAAAGACGTAAGTCGTTGAGGCCGATAGCGACCCTAACGGGATTCGAATCGCTCGCACAGAACCGCCAACAGCCTCCTTGGACTGTTGGAAGTGTCTGTTTTTCATGCACTTCCAG
>CBDUBV010000124.1:0-8204 GCA_965365475.1 uncultured Chthoniobacteraceae bacterium
AGCGGGTGGAGTCCTCCTCGAAGATGGCATCGCGCACCCAGTGGTTGCGGATCTCACAACCGCCCCAATGGCCTCGAACCAACTGGGCAAAAAATTCGGCGCGACGGGGCTGATGGCTGCTTAGGTTGTAGGAGGTGGTCTGCGCGGGGTGCTGCTGCGAGCCATTGCCGACGCTGCTTGTAACCACGCGAAAAGTTTGAAACAGTTCTGAAAAGGGTCGGTTGTCAGAAACTGGAAGGGTGCTTGACTGCGAACTCTTGGCGGAGACGTTGGCCCTCTCGGTCCACGTAGTGCGGGCCTGGAATAGGGTGGCCTTGATGGACGCAGGCGGCTGTATATAATGCCCATACCCTTCTGAGCGGCGTGCGCCAGATCAGGTCATCGATCGTTCCTACGGATCCACCGTACTCCCTGGCTACGGCCGTGACAATGAATAAAGTCCAGCCGAGACCCGCGCCGTTGTCTCCCTTCGGAGCGCTTGCTAAAAATTTCCCTCAGCGCTCTCTTCCTTTTCATCGCCCGAGCCGGCGCTGCCGCCGGTGTGCGGGGCTGCCGCGAGGAGGTCGCGAATCTGCCGCCCGACCCTCGCGGTAATCTCAGACAGCTGTGGTAATGTCACATTCGTAGCCACTTCAAAGGCACGCTCCTGCAGCTTGCCAGCATCGATCAAGTGCCGGGCCTCGATCGGATCGATGAGAACGACGATGAGCTGGGCCATGTCCTGGGGAGAAATTTTATTGCGCCTGGTGGCGTCTTCGCTGGCCATCGGGTGGTCAAGATCCTGCAGCAACCAAAGGGTGGCGACGGTGACATCCGATATTTTATAGCGTCCGACAGTGCATTCCCCTGGGTAAAAAGCACGGCGCACCGCTTCGGGTGTGCCGCTCTGCGCTTTGTCCAGGCGCTCAGACATCTCCTGGATTTCAGGAGGAATGATTACCTTCTCTGGTGTTTTGCGAGGTGCCATCTCTTTGGAAAGTGCTTACGAGGCTGTCACGCCGTTCCACTTCTTGAGCGTGAACCGCAGCTTGACCTCTTTATCCACTTCCCAAAGCTTTTCAGACCCCACGCAAGTGAAGCTCCCGGCTCCCACAGTAACCGCATTTCCGCGAGTGGGAGGCTCCCCGCCATTCTTGAAAACACCTTCGATTTCAATTTCGCGGATCTCGCCATGCAGCACGACCGCATGAAAGCCGCCTTCGCCATCGGAAATCTCCAGCTCTTTGCCGGAAATCGCATCGCGGGCACTGGTCACCACGCCGATGGCTGTGTGTGTCGGAACTCCCGATGCTGTGGAGGTGGAAAAAAGGACGTTGGCACTGCCTTTGATTGCGTAGCTCATATTATTTCAGTGGGTGAAAAAGTGGATTATTAGACCAATGCGGAAAGTTCCGCAGTTTCTGCGGGAGTGAGTTTGTCGGGAGCCATTGCGGCCAAACGAGTGGAGCCTCCCAGAAAGCGAAACACAAAATAGACCGTGCCGGTGCTCAGCTTTTTGGAGTCGTATCCGCAAGATTTTTCCAGTTTGGAAGCTTCGGCAAAGGTGAGAATTTTCGGATCGGCGGGCTTGGTGCTCATAGATTTAGTGGTGAAGGTTCGGGCAGGGCAATTTTCAGGCTGAATTTGATACGGAAAGCGTCGAGCGGGTAGTTTTCAACCACCACAGTCTCGGTGCCTTCGAAAGCGAGTTGCTCGGAAGTGGACGCTTCAGGAAACCGCAAACGCCGGAGACGATCCCGCACCTGGCCGGTGAGTTTTGTGAGGCTTTCCCATGCGCCGCCGGATGCACTCAGGCTGTCGCCTTTCAGTACGGACAGTCCACGGTTGCGGCTGACCAGGACAGATATGAGTTGTTTGGCGATGCCGGAAGATTCATGCCCGATCGCCTCTTCACCGTCCCAGGCAATGATCACGCGCAACGTGCCTGGCTGATAGCCGAGCAGTTCCAGGACTTCATACGGATCCTTCGCGATACTGATAAGACCCTTTTGTGCTGCCATGAACGGCTGCAAGTCCGCTTGGATCGCGTCGAAGATGTCTGTGGTTGTGTATTCGCCGATCATGCCGAGAGATGGTTATTGGCGCTGCTGGTTTTGGCAGGCTCAGTGACTACAGACACGCTGGGTTGTGCGCGTTCGATGCTGGGGCCGAGCGGCGTCTTGCCTTCGGAAATGGCGGTGAGTTGTTTGCGGATATCGTCCGCCTGCGCGGTCCACGGGTTGTCTTCGCCTTTAATTCCGCGGCGAAGATACACGATTTCCAGCGCAAAGACCCGGGCCGCACGCTTGACCACGGCGGGAACGGGCGAAAACGGAACGCTGAACCTGCTGCCGAGCACACCGTCGACGGCCTCGCATGCCTGATCGCACACGGCATCCCATGCGTCGATCACGCCATCGCGATCATCGTCCAACGCCTGGACGAGAAAGTCCGGCGGGACTGAGCCTTCGAGGTCTGTGAGCGCGATATACATTTAAGAAAAAGCCCCGCCCGCTGTTGGAGACGGGCGGGGCTGTCGTGGCGGGTTTATGGGTTTGAGCTTTACGCTGCGTCGGCTCCGGTGCTGCCGTAGGCCAGCTGGGACAGCCCGTAGCCTGCGTTGTAGCGGCCGTAGCCCTGATAGAGGAACTCGTGATGCTTGAAAACGTGATCGCTTTCCATGTTGGTGAGGCTCGCGATGGTCGGGCGTTTCTCGATCTGGACGATAAGCGGCCGGACCGGGTAACCCACATCGAGCAGGAACCATGCGTGTTCGCTTGCTGCCAGGCGTGGCCAGACCAGAAGATCGGCGGTGCCTTTGTTGATGTTGTCCGCGCCGTTGGCGCTGCGATCGGCGATGAGGATCTGCCGTGCAGTGGCCTCGTAGCTCGGGCTCACGATGAGCAGGAGTTTGCGGCCAAGGTTCATCGGGCGACCTTGAGAATTGAGGCGGCCCTTGATGTTTGCGCGGGCGGCTTCGTAGTTCGTTGCGGAGAGTTTCTTTGTTCCCTTGTTGGAGAATTTGTTTTTGGTCTCTCCGATGATGTGCGGCTTGTTCGCGGCAAAGAATGCCGTGCCGGTGTAGTCGAGATTTGTGAAGCCGTCGATGAGCAGATCGGCGACGAGTTCGTCGGGATGCTCAGCGGCCGCAAGACCCATGGCGCTCATGAGCGGGTTGTACACCCCGTAGGTGTCGCGCTCGATGTCGGCCTGCTTGACTCCCACCGTGCTTTCGAACTCCTCATTGGTAATGGAGTATTTTGCGGCGGACAGATTCTCGATAACGATCTCGCCCACGAGTTTTTTCATGCCCGGCACGGAACCCAGCCAGTGGTAGAGTTCTTCGCCTGCAGTGGAGCTGGTCTCCATCGCGAGCTTTACCCACTCCGGCGTTGCGCCGTGCATGGCTTCGAGGAAGAGAGTGCGATACCCTTTGAAAAGGGCTGCGAGATTTGCTTGATTGATTTGCATAGAGTGTAGTCGGTGAGAGTGGGATCAGTGAAAGTGCGATCAGATCAAGATTCCCTGGGCAACCAGGGCGGCATGAATGGCGCGGACATCGTCGCCGATTTTTTCGGTTTCAGCGGCCAGAGCTGCGAGATTGGCAGATGCGGCGGCGGCAACACCGTTGGTGCTGGTGAGAGTGACGGCACTTGGAACAAGCGCACCTTCGCTCGTGTCGATCCAGACTCCATCGGAGTCCACGTCGAGCACGCGCCCGGCGATCACCTTGTTTGTTCCGCCTGCTTCACAGACCGTGCTGTCGTCTTCGACGAAAGCCAGTTTGCCTTTGTCATTGGCGTCCACGGCATCGGTGCCGGAGTTCGCATAACGGAACACGCCACGTTTCACATTGACAGTGACATCTCCGGCAGCTCCGCCGGTATTGTCGATGTCTTCCTCGGCGCGACCGACCACCCGCAGACCTGCGGTATCAGCTGCCGGGACAGCATTGCCGTCCGCGTTGAGCGCCACGAGGGCGCCAAGAAAAATGATTGCGTTGGCGGCAGCGGGAAAGCTGATGACATTCCCCGCGCGTTCCGGAGTATTGATTGCTGCTGTGGCGGCCATAGTTTTTTAAGAGTTGGGAGTTAAGTGGGAGTGAGATCAGGCGGCGTTGTGTTTTTTCCAGACTTCCTCGGAGATCCCGAGAGTTTCGCGGACGCTGCGGTCTGCGGTGTCGGTCATTCCCGCGGCGGAAAGTTCTTTCACTTTGCCGGTGCGCTGTTCCATTGGTACAGTCACGGGCAGAGCTTCCACCATGGCAGATAGCACCGTGATCGGCGTGGTGGCGATGAGTTCGGCGGAGAGCGGGATTACTTTGCCTTCCTGGCTGGCGCGCTGGATGAGCTGGTCGCGCTGACCTTTTTCCTCATTGGTCTGCGCGGCAAGTTGCACTTGTTTGAGTTTTTCGATCTCAGCGGAAAGCGGCTTGATCGCCTCCATGATCGCCGCGCTGAGAGCCGTGGGAGTTTCAGCCTCGGGTTTCTTTTTGTTTTTCTCCGCGAAATCTTCGGCGGCTTTTTTTACATCCTCATCGGATGCGTCGCCAGGGATGGAGAAACCGAGTGCGGAAAGAATTGTGATGACCAGGGCTTTATAGTTCATGTTGCGTTTTTCGTTGGGTTGAGAAGGAGAGTAGTCGGCAGAGAAAAGGGTTACGCCGTCCATCTCGCCTTGGCGGGCGAGACCGGCACTGTGCAGGAAAATAACTTCGCCGGCGTCGTTCTGGACGATGGCGGGGCTCACATCGGGGTAGTGGCCATTGCTCGCGTGTTCGCGGCCTTCGGGCGTCCACTCGATTGCGGAAAGGACGATGCCGATTCCGTCTTCCACGGAGACATTGCCGTAGGCGGCAACTTTTGCGGGCTCGCCTTTATGAGCGGGAGCGCCGGGGACGGTGTTGTGGTTGAAGTCGAGCGCCACGCGATCAAAGCGGGCTGCACGGTTATTGGCTGGGAGCTGCGCGAGCGTGGTCGAGTTGACTACGACCGTTCCCTTGTTTGTTTCGTGGCTACCCCATGGCGCTACGATCAGCCTGTTCGGCAGTTCGTTGGCAGGCTTGGCTTCAAGCTTTGCTGCTGCATGTAGGGCGATGAGTTTTCCGCGAATCACGAGCGCATAGAATCACGCCCGCTCTTTTCCGGCTACGCGCTCTGTCCGCTTTGTCCAGCTGTGATTTTACAAACCCACGAAGCGTAGCAACACGCCTGCGAGGCTCAGCGCAAACAGCAGCATGAGCACAAGCCGGATCTCTCCCAGCGTTGCCAGAATCTTCTCTTCAGTAGTTTTTTGCGGTTTCATTGAGCGGTATAGACGCGGACTGTTTTTGCAGCGCCGTCGGCGCTTGTGTACTTATAGACACGATCTGTTTTCTTGGCTTGCACGCGAACGGTGTCGCCATCCACGTATCCGGTCACGCCTTCGACTTTCGCAACGCGGCGGCTGTTGTCGGGCATCCAAAGCAACACGCCATCGTCCAACACCGTAAGGACATTGCTGTGAAATTCAATAGTGTCCGCAGGCAACTCAGGTGGGGCGACAGGTTGTCTTACCGGAAATAAAGCCTGAACATTTTTCGGCGCACTCGACCTTGGCATGAGCGCTTTCATTTTGGCGTCGCTCACTTCAATCATACCTGTCTCGACATCCAGAGAAACGCGCGGCGATTTATAATGGTGTCCCATATAAAGGAAGTCTGGAACAGTGTGCGAAGTTGGAGATCCGCCGACAACCCCACCCATGCGGGTGATGCGGTCCGATGCGGCGGCAGTGGCGAGCAAAGCGATGAGATACAAACTGGCGATTATCGTTTTCATGATTCCCTTTCTATTTCATCCAGCAAGTGCCGGATATGTTTTGCGAGGTGAGCTTTGGCCATTGGTTTTGCACCGGCAAGAAGCTCGGAAAGCTGGGTGATCAATGTGCTGCGATCGTTGGGGGGCGTTTCTTGACACCGCGCGGAAGGGTGCACGGTATCGGAGTAAAGGGAATGCACTTCTGGTGTTGTAGGAGGGTCCAGCTGCTTTTCCATTAGCTCAATGAGTTGGCGCAAGCTCTCAGAAGGTTCCCTTCCTGTCTCGATCATGCTCACATAATTACGGGAGATTCCAACTCTTGATGCAAATTCTTCCTGATTGAGACCCATGCGCTCCCGCAGTTGTCTCACTGACTTGGAAAAATTTTGAGTGTTGCTCACTTTTTTTCTTGCGTAATGCTCATTCAGTTGGAAACATAGCAATTGAACATGACGACTGCTAACAAACAACAGCCCGAGACGCAAGAAGTTTTTGCGGTGCGCGCCAAGAAGCGACTGCTGGAAATGGGGCTCACTGTTACAGCGCTTGCTCACCGCTTGGGATATGCCCGCAATACGGTGAGCATGGCAATCAACCATGAAACACTCCTGCCTTCCGTGCGGAACCGCATTTCCAAAGAGCTAAACCTGTGAGCAACGAACACATACGACAACTCATTCGTGCCGTGTGTGAAGCCGCGCTTCAGACAGCCGAAAATCTAACTGCTCCAGCCAAAGCCGACATTTTTGAAGGCATTTCCCTGATGGCCAAAGAATACGACGAGCAGATCAGCACTCACGCTGGCGAGATCGCCCATCACCTTCGGGAATCAGAGATCCGGCAAATGTCATTTCAAACCATTCTTCGACAACTATGACACAGATCCTGCAAATTCCCCTGGATAGCCTGCACTGGCATTCACTCTTATCAGACCAACCTCGCTGGGCTTCGGACACGCCGGAACTGTTGGCGCTGGCGGCGGACATCGCAGAGCGCGGTATTGATCAGCCATTGATTGTCTGCGAGACACAGGAAGGCTACAGCACCGGCAGCGACTATTACCTGCTGGATGGACGCCACCGGTTCATGGCGGCGAAACTGGCAGGCTTGCAAACCGTGCCGTGTGTGATCCGTGAGGAAGCTGACGCGCGGGAGATTATTCTTCACTCTCTCATTGAACGCAGGCATTTCACGAAAGGCCAGCGAGCCTATCTGGCTTGGCCGATGATCGCGCCGTCGGTCGAAGAAAACAAAAAAGCCCGTAAATACCAGACCTCAAAAAGCAAAGTGCACTCAGTGCACTTTGGTACGCTTACTCTGGAAGAGTGGGCAAAAAAGCTTGGGGTTTCACTTCGCCTGCTCAATCAAGCCAGTGATCTATTCTCCATCTTTGAGGACGATCCAGAGTATCGCGAGATCGTAGAAGATAAGATTCTCGGGTCCGATCCGGACGGCGGTGCACCCATGGGCTTGGGGGCTGCTATCGCGGGTAGCGCGGGGCGGCAAGCCACAAAGAACGCGCCGCGCCCAGCCACTACGTACTTAATGCTTGATGCAACCGGGCGCTTAGGCGGCGTGCTGCCGAAGGCTCTCACCAGCTTGCGCTCTGGATTTGAGCGGTGGTCCGAAATCGAAGATCCGAAAGCCAAGGCGAGGCTGAAGGCCGAGTGGCGGGAACTGTTGGCGGTTCTTCCTCCTGAATTTGCACGATGAAAACCAGCTCTTTACATGGCGTTATTGTTGACGGTCCAACCATCGCGCGGCGACGCGAGGTGGTTCTTAAAGTCGTGGCTCTATCACACAAAGACGGCACCACCCAGAAGGCAAGAATCGGACATTTCTGCCTCAGCCAATCCACGGTTTACCGCTGGAAGCGCGCTTATGCCGCGCACGGAATCGCCGGACTGATCCCGCAAAAGATGCTCCCCCCTGAATTTGCACGATGAAAACAAATCCCACCCGCGAGGCTCTGCGGCGGCAGGCCATTCTTGACGAGATCGCACGGCTGCAGGCCGAGCGCGGTCTTTCCCAAAACTCCGCTGCGCGCACCCTGGGCGAGAGCCCGGCGACGATCTCGCGCTGGCGGGCCGCTGCACAGTCCGCAGGCCCTGCCGACTGCCCCGAGGCGCTGGAAGCTCTTCAGCCCAAGTATGAGAACTGCGGGCGACCTGCGAAGTTTTCCCTTTCTTTGCCGGAAGCACGCGCACTGCGGTTGCTCCGGCTCCAGACCGGCAGCCTGGCATTGGCAGTGGAAGAGTTTGCCGAGCATGAAAGCTGCCGTCCACAGACACGGGCGGCGATCAACCGATTCTCGCGCAATTCGGCTCGACCTCTACTTGAGGTCTAACGACGTCCAGGGCGCTCGACGGTTTTCCCATGTTTTGCGGGGATTTTACCGGATGCATGCCTTTAAAGATAAAGACAAGG
>CBDUBV010000125.1:0-8139 GCA_965365475.1 uncultured Chthoniobacteraceae bacterium
TGCAGTGCGGATAAAGCCATCCCACCAGTTGCCCTGGGTCTCGGAGTTCCACCACCGACCACTTGCTGCCAGTCGATGCCGAATCACGTAGGCGGGTGCGCCGATCTGAGCCAAAAACATCGTCGCCGAAGATGTCTGGCACCAGTTCATCCAGGACACCCACGAACCCCTCGTGCAAGTCGCGCTGGAGCTGTTCCATCAACCAACCGCGCGGTCGAATGGCACCAAAGGGAAGCGCGCGATAGGCTTGATGAAGTGGGCTCTTCTCGCGAGCGGTCCAATCAATCGGATGGCTTGGAACCCAGAGCACCTCGGGGTCTTCCGGCATGTAGGGAGGCTGCGGGAGGTTCATTTAGAAAAGCTGCTGGTCATTCAACACCCGCATCACGGCGCGGCGTCGATGTGCTTCGCTCTCCGGCTGGCCAGGATATTCACCCAGGTTGTCGTAGGTGCCATAGCGCCCCGGATTGGCGTAGTCGCTGAAGAGCATCATGATGCCGGGTGAATTTGCGAACCACTTGCGCAGGTAGAGTTCCATGGAACCTTCGATGCTGGGCTCGCGCGATGCCGCAATGACCAGGTCTGTTGCGGCTTTGATGTCTGTCGCCTTGCGTGGCGTAGCAAACACAATGCCGCCCTCGTAGGTGATCAGCGGAAGATTGAATTCCTTGGCCAGCGCGACGTTTTGATCCAGTCTGGCACCCATGAAGTCCTCGATCTGAGCTGGAACTTGCGCGGCCAATTCCCTCGGAGTGAACTTCGTCGGGTCGAAGTCGCCTGTCATGATGTCTCGATTAAACCCTGTGTAGGGTGCAATGGCGAAGACGTCGGCTGATTTATACAGATCGTAGGCCTGGAGTTTGGCCTTGGATATTGCGGGGTTGTTGTACCAGCCAGCTGCCACGCGGATGAGCCGTTTGGCAGCCGCATCGCGTCCTCCAAATACTTCGTCCCAGATATTCCAGATTTGCTTTGAGCGATGGGCATACCAGGCGGCCACCGGAATGTTGGGGCTTGGAATTGGCTGCTCCAGCGTTTTGGATTGTTCCATGGAATATTTTGTCTGGCCAAAGCCGGGAGCCGTATTCCAAATCTCATTGGAATACTCCACATAGACCTTCAAGTTGGGATCGAGTTTGTCCTTCACCATCTGGGCGAAATTGCGCACGTATTCATCGTCCGCCTTGTGAGGAATGCAGAACCACGGATTAGCCTTGATGGTATTCGCAAACTCGATCAAATGCTCCAGGGGCATGCCTCGACGGCTTCCAAGCCGGAAACTTTGTTGCTCCGGCGTGGGACGATTTTCCCACTTCTCCTGCTCGCTGCCGTTGGTGAGCTGCCAGTCCATGTAGCGAACCGCGCTCAACTGCTCCAGCCCGTTCTGCCAATACGCCTTGCGGAAAGGGCTCGTTTCGTTCTCCGATCCTGGCACATAGCATTGCACGTTGCGAACTGGATCGGCGGGATCGCTCTCAGAAATTTGAAGAACAATGGCAGGACTCGCGTCTGCAATCAGCTCGAACCGATTATCGCCTGCTTCGCCCATTTCCACGCTGCGGCAGGTCTTATGCATCTCCACCTTGCCTTTGCCCTCCCACTTGACCACATAAGTTCCAGTCGGGCCCTTTGCCTCTGGAAGAAGCATGATGGAAAAGGGAATTTTTCCTTCCTCAGGAATCCAATTTCCTAAATCATCCACTGGAGGCTTGGGAGCCTGCCTATCGTGATCATACATCCAGGGGCGCCCTTGCTTGGCGATGTTATTCAGCGGGATCGGCGTCGTCCAGTCTGTGACATTGGTGAGATTTGCACCGAAATGCTGGGAATTAGCGGGTTTATCTGCAGCGAAAAGCAGCGAAGTGTGGACGGTGAAAGCGAGCAGGAAAACAGAGGGGAAATGATACATACTTTAGTGGAGATTGACTCGGAGACTTTAGACTTTAGCTAATCCCGGTCAACATAATGGGACAGGACTCATTTCCCCGGATAACCGCCAATGGCGTAAAAATCTATAAGCGAATTTGCGTCGCGACGTGCAGGCAGCAGCCTCACATTTCTTCCAAGGTCTTCCCCTTGGTTTCTTTCACCATAAACAGGACGAAGAAAATCGATAGAAACGCAAAGAACGTGTAAAGACCATACGCGCCACCCAGGCCGAAGCTCGCAAGAATCACCGGGAAAGTCATCGTGATGATGAAATTTGTCGTCCATTGCGTGAACCCACTGAGCGACAGAGCGGAGCCGCGGATTCTATTGCGGAACATTTCTCCGAGCATGACCCACATGACTGGTCCCCATGAGACGCCAAAGAAAAAGACGTAAATGTTTGCAGCCAATAAGGCGATAACACCTGCATTCCCTTCGAGGGTGAGCCGACCACCTTCGCCCGCTGCTGCGAATGCAAATACGAAAGCTAATGTTCCCAGCGAGAGCGACATGCCGACTGAGCCCGCGATGAGCAGCGGCTTGCGCCCGATCTTATCGACAAGCGAGATGGCTACGAGTGTAGAAGCGATGTTCACCGCTCCGCTGATTACATTGATCAACAGCGCATTGCTTTCGGAAAAACCGGCTGCCTGCCACAACACAGCACCGTAGTAGAACACAACATTTATCCCCACCAGTTGTTGCAATGAGGCGAGCCCAAGCCCTGCCCACAATATGGGAGTCACACGTCCTGTAGAGGCGTCAATGAGATCACGCATGCGCGGTTTGTCCAGACGGTCGAGCGTGGCTTCGACTTCTTTTACTTTTTCGTCCGCTTCAGACGGCAAGAAGCCCAGCCGGCAAAATACTTTTTTGGCCTCCTCTGGTTTGTGGATGACAACCAGGTATCGAGGGGACTCTGGAATAAAAAACAAAGCGATCAGAAAAATGAGTGCAGGAAGGAGTTCCACCCAGAACATCCATTGCCAGGTTTGGAATCCGAGCCAGAATTCCGCAGATGCACCTCCTGCAGCCTCTGCCAGCGCGTAGTTGCTTAGAAAGGCCATGAATAACCCGAGCACGATGGCTAGCTGCTGCAACGATGCCAGTCGTCCACGTATGGAGGCGGGTGCAACTTCGCTAATATATGCGGGGCACAGGATGCTTGCGGCACCCACGGCAAATCCACCTAAAACACGATAAAAAATAAATTCCACAGAACCTTCCGCAATGCCGGAACCCCATGCGCTAACAGCAAAAAACACAGCTGTGACGATGAGAATGGATCGTCGTCCGAAACGATCGGCAAGACGACCCGCTGCGAGTGCGCCTGCGGCACATCCCAGCAGCATGGAGGCGACGTTGAAGCCGGAGGCTATCGAGGAAGAGCCAAACGCCAGTTGCAAAGCGTCCACTGCGCCATTGATTACACCACTATCAAATCCGAATAAAAAGCCGCCGATGGCGGCTACGGTTGAGATCAGTATAACCTGCATCAAATTTACATGATGTGAATGCGCACTTTTCATATACTAAGAAATAAAAGCAGAGAAATCTGTCTGGAGATATTGAGCTTGCAAGGTCAATCACCACTGCACAACTTTTTTGTTTATTAACCAATCATTTTTTAACACCACATATTTTAACAAAGTCTTTTTTTTATGACACTATCCGCTAAACTTTGGGTTTTCTATTTTGTATTCATTGGAAGTCTGCTCGCCCATCCGCCCAAGGGTGAATTCCCGCTCGCTGACGGCGGCGATGCGCTTTTTCAGCATATTGTGGAAGTGCGTGGACGCCCGGTTACAGAAGTCGAAACAACACAGACTCTCAATGCCCGGGATTTCGGCGCTGTTCCAGATGACGCCAAGGACGATCTGTCGGCACTGCGCGCGGTGTTTGCCCAAGCGGCCAAGGACGGTAAAACGATGGTAAAGCTCGAAGCCGGGGTTTACCATTTGCGTTCAGTCGCCGATGACGAGAACGCTTTTGTCATCAATGGCGCGCAGGATGTGGTGATCGACGGCGAGGGAGCGGAGCTTGTGAACACCAATCCCAAGAGTGCTTTTTTCAATGTTGTCGATTGCGAGCGTTTAGTTCTACGCAATTTTATTGCAGATTACGATCCGCCTGCGTTCACCCAGGGGAAAGTCGTAGGTGTAGATCGGGACAACCAGACGTTTGACTACGAAGTGCAAGAGGGATTTCCCTTGGCCGACAAAACTTTCTTTGAAAATCGCACGCAAATTTTCGGTTTTTTAATGGATAATCGACCTGAGTTTCGCGGGCGAATGAAACCGGGGGCACCGCATGCAATAAGAGTGCGCAATCCGGTGGTGCTCGGGACGCGCACTGTTCGTTTGCAAACTGATTTTAAAATCCGCTTCGTGGAGGTGGGCGATCTCTTCGTTCAACTGGCGCGATCTGGCAGCACGCACTGGGTGCTATACGACCGCAGTCGCGACGTGACATTCCAGAACATTACAATCCACGCGGCAGGGGCGGCTGTTTTTATCGGCGGCACGAGCGACCGCATAAATATACTAAATTGCAAAGTGATCCCTCGCGGCGACAGGCTTATCTCGGCCAATGGTGGCGGATCAATCGCGCAGGCATTTGGCCAGGGCATCTGGGTGGAAGGCTGCCGGTTCGAGAGCTTGAGCGATGATCCGGTAAACTTCTATAGCAAACCGATTTATATTCCAAAAGCTGGAGAAGAAGGAAGCGCACTTCACTTGTGGCCGGTGCTTCCTGGTCGGCTTGCGGCGGGCGATGAGGTGGCGTTCTTCGACCCGCGCGAAGGGAAGACCATCTCTCGGGCTAAAGTAGCAACCTTTGGCAATGGCATTGCTACGTTCGATCCACCAATCGATGTCTCGCAGCTCAATCTCGCTGGCGACACCTCAGAACGCTCGCGCGAAACGCTGAAAAAACATGACTTCCTAATCAATCTTCGGTTGCTGAGTGATTACTATGTGGTGAAAGACAACGAGTTTATCAATTGCCGCGGGCGCTTGCTGGTGCGTTGCTCACGTGGAGTCATTGAGGGCAATACCGTGCGCGGGTCCGGCATGGGAGGTCTGGTCATGCAAAACGATTGGGTGACGCCTGAAGGCTACCAAGTGCGCGACGTGGTGGTGCGCAACAATACTTTTGACGAATGCGGTCTCACCACGGACGAACAGGGCATGAGCAGCATTGTTTTTTCGCGTATCCCGCGCGGCGACGATCCCTTCGATGCTCCCAGCGATTGGCGAGAACACGCCAATGTGTTGATACGAGGCAACACATTTAAAAATTGGGCGCGCAACCCTGCCCTCAGCGTGCATGGGATCGAGAGGTTGTGGATAGTAGATAATACTTTCGCACAAGACTCCAGGCACCCGTATTTTCCGGGCGCGGATACCGCCGTGATCACTATCGCCAATAGCGACTCCGTGACAATCAGAGGCAACCTCAACGACACATCCGCAAAGAAATTTGTAAATGTAAGCAAAGACTCAGGGGATGTAAAAATCGATGAGGCAACGCATGCACGGCCATGATTAAACGCCTACCGAACTTCTGAGAAATACAACCTTACTCGCCTGATGCTGAATAGCTGAAGGTCCCCATCGTCTTGTCAGGACGGTCACGACCCCAGCGCACTTCATATTTACCAGGGGCAAAAACTGGCGGTGCAAATGTGCTTCCCTCGATTCGCCGGGCATACACGAGCGATCCGCTTGCTTTCTCATAAAGGCCCACTACAGGGTTGGATTCCGGGAAAGTCTGCACCGGCAAAGTGCCAATCGGTTTGCGCCCATCATTGGCACTGGCGGGGAAGGTAAGCGGCCAGCCTTCGTATTCTTCGCCATCAAGTCTGCTCTCATCGATAGGGTAAGGAAGCGGATAGACATGAGTCGTCATGGTCCGCAGCACGGGATCAAAATCGATCATAGCATAGCCCGAGGCTTTGCCCATGGCGCGGCCGATTGGGTCCTGCTCACGCTCCGGCCAGGTGCTCGGAGCTGTGGGGTTGGCCACGGCGAGCACGGTCATTTTATTGCGGAATTTGTCCAGGTAACGGCCGAGATATTCCCCCTGCGCCGAGCCTCCCGGTTCGGGCGGACGATCCGGCATCCAAGCGCGTGGATAGCCCGCCGTGGTAGCTGGCCCCATGAGAGCGATACCAGCATCCTCCCACTCCTCAATGCCATGGTGAAGTTGTAGTCCAAGATGCTGATCGCCATGCAGAGAAAATGCAGCGGCTTTCCGTATGGTAGCCACGGCCAGAGCGCGACCCTCGACAGGCCAGCCGTTGTTATCTGTGCCGCTTCCCTCGGCTTTTAGATCATCATTCACATGGGTGACTGGTTGCGCAAAAATCGTCTGGGAGAGGATGCATTTTATACGCGCATCGCCGCTCCAATCCTGCGCCCATGCTTCGAGAAATTCAATCTGGCGGTCACCCAGCAGCGTGGTATCGCCTTGCCGGGCCTCCTCAGAGCTGGGACCGATCTTGAACTTCCGATCTTCAAGCACGGCAAAGCTCACGCCACCGAAAGGGAATCCGGTGTAATAGACGGATATGCCGCGCTCGACCGGTGCCGGATTGTAGGGTGCGGGCAGATGACCGGTCTGCGAGCGCTGCACGAGGTTTAACCAATCAGGCTCCATGATATAGCCCCCTAAAGGAAACGGTGCGCCTTTGCCCACTTTCTGGTCCAGCGGAATCGCACGACCTCCTTGACCCCACACATTGCCTTGGAACACATCGTGGTCGTCCGGGATGATGATGCTCGGGCGATCTTTTAAGATGTCGCGATAAGCCCAGCCGAACAGATACCATTTCCGCAAATAATCCAAACGCGCCAATTCTGCAGGGTCGCGCACAACACCAAACCCGCCAAACCATTCATAGAATTGATCGCCTGCAAAAAACAGCATTGCAGGATCGCGCCGGGCCACTTCTCTCATGAGGTCCGCCTGAGGGAAAAGATAGCCGTCGTCGCAGGAGAATAGCCCCAACCGCCATGGCTTCGTGGATGCGGGTTCGGGGCGGATGGTTCCTTCCCACGAGAAGCTTTCACCCTGCCAGTTATAAACGATGCGATAGGGCGTGGGGTTGTCGTTTTGCCAATCGCGCAGTTCGAAAAGCGCGGTGGAGGAAGCTGGCTCGATGGGAGCACTTGCGGCCTCCTTCCAGTCTCCGGCGGCAGTTTGCAGCTCCAGCCGCGCCTTCTGCGCGTCGCCGGGCTCGAGCGGTGGGAACTGCGCCTGGATGCGCACGATTTGATTGGCCAGACTATATTGCGACCAAAGCACCGGGCCGAACTTGAACTCGTCGCGCGCTGCGAAAGCCGGGCCAGACGCTGCGAAATCGCGGAATGTAGCATAAACTGGGAGGTCAGGTCGATTGGGAGGTCCTTTGCGTTCACCCGCCGCGAACACGCCAAATGCTCCGCGAAACGCATCTGCGTCCATTGTCTTTTGAAGCTTCGCGATTTCTTCGCCGGACTCCTTGCTGGCCCGCAAGGTCACCGCGAGCTGTCCATTCTCGGCGTGCGCGTCGAGCGACAATCGCACAGGCGTGCCGGCAGCTATGCCTGCTTTTTGCACGGTCTCGCCCAGGACCAGGTCGCCGCCTGCCGTGAGCCCTGCGGGAACAAACTGCTTGGGATAGACCACCGAGTGCAGAAAGTGCGCGACATTGCCGCGGTTGCCCAAGGCCATGCCAGCAGCCGGACGCTCAGGTTCCGCAGTGCTGATGTGCGCCAGTTCCACGGTGGTCTCTATTTTAAAACCTTTGGCCGGGTCGGCGAGTTCCCTGGTGATGCAATGGACAAAGCGCCTGTCGCGTGTGCGCGGAGTGGCTGCCAGCCCCTGTGGCGTCACACTCCAATCCTGTAGGGGCGCGGCATACCAATCCGGCCCCACCCAACGCCGCTCACCAGTCCAGTCGGCTTTCGCCGCCTTAGCTTCACACATGAGAAACACAAAAGCGCAAAGCCATAAAGGAGCTAGCTTTGTCCAAGACGAACGAGATCGCATGATTGGCGCGACATTGCACGGAGCACTGTCAGGGAGCAAGAAAATCATCAGCCGCCTGACTACTCGGCCTGTCCTAGACTTCGATGTTGTGAATGCTATTTTCGGAACTGCGACAGCACCAGACTGCCAAAAGGCTCGAGCTGCGCACTGTTGCTGACTTCACGCCCCTCCACAGGA
>CBDUBV010000126.1:0-8071 GCA_965365475.1 uncultured Chthoniobacteraceae bacterium
TCAAGAATGCCCAACGAAGTTCCGTTCCAAAAGACTTCCGCATAGGTATCCACGCCGTCGAGCTGGATCGCCAGGTCACAGTCGCCATGCAGGAGCATTTCGACATCCGCAGTGGCGACTCGGCAGCGATACCAAAAGGTCGTTTCGCCTACCCAAGCCACGTCGCGAAACTGAGTGCCGTGGAAGGGGTCCGGCACCACGCCAGCCCGATGCAGATCGTCCAGCACGCAGCCGGGCACACGTGCCGACACCGCATGTTCCCAAGCCGGAGACCCCGTTCCCTGGTCCCAAGCCAGTTCCCAACGCTGGTTGCACAAATCGAAAGAATCGTTGGAAGGCATTCCGGAAATAATCCTTTTTAGCAGGGTTTAATGTAAAGCACGAAAACGCAATATATAATAGTTTGTCGGCTGACGGGAGGATTCCGTGATGCAAAAAAAAACCCCGGCCTTGCGACCGGGGTTTTTTATAAACTGGAACTCTATTCCGGGCTCCGATTCGAAGTCCCAATAGGAGGGTTCGGTGGTGGCACCAGTGGTGGTGGCACCAGGAGCGGTGCGGGCAGAAACGGAATGTTACTCCCAAGCAATGGCGCGGGTCCTTGTGCAATCGCTGGAGGGTCCACCGGGCCTTCCGCTATGGGGTCTAAAAGCATTTTGAAATCCTTGCCGCTGCTCACGGATTTACCGTCGCCTTCAGAATATTGCCTCT
The DNA here is from genome assembly GCA_965365475.1 of uncultured Chthoniobacteraceae bacterium. Classification (GTDB taxonomy): domain Bacteria; phylum Verrucomicrobiota; class Verrucomicrobiia; order Chthoniobacterales; family CAKUMP01; genus CBDUBV01. The sequence continues at coordinate 712 of CBDUBV010000126.1, forward strand.
CAGCGATTGCGGGCAGATCGGACACCACTGCGTATTCGTCGAACTTGTACGTTCCGAACCCGTCGATCTGGTGCACTTGCAAGTTTTCATTCTCCGAGCTGCCTTTCCAACGCACCACAAGGTATCGACCTTCGGCTGGCGCAAAATCAATGGCCTCGCGGTCGCTCAAGCCATCGAACCCGAGTGTGCAAAGAGGAACCCGGCCTTTAAGATTAAATGTCTCACCGGCAGTCCCACTGGTGCTGCTTACTTTGATATATTCAGAGGATGAAGCATCGGCTGTCTGAATAGCCGGTTCTTCTCCGCCCTTGAGCAAAAAGAACTCAAGCACGCCAGGCTGCGGCGCGATCATCGCGGACACACGGCGCAGTGTGCGGTCGGAGCCCATGTCGATCACGAAACTCGGCGCGTCACCTTTGCTGCCTGGAACCAGCCAGAAACTCTCCGGGCTTTCATCGATCATCGACTGCCAGGAGGCGAAATTGCCGCCATTTGCGACCTGCGTGACCCGTGCTCCAGAGTAGAGGTTGGTCAGATCGAATACGGTGGAGTGGTTGATGTTTGGGCCGAGCAGGGATGCGGTGTCCACTTTCTGCACACGCGGTTCGATGCGATAGTCCACGGCTTTCTCCGTGCCATAGACATATAGACTCCACCAAGGGCCTGATTTCTTAAGATCGGTCTCGATGAGAAGAAAGCGCCCGTAGCGACTATACGCTCCGGAGTTGATCTTCTCATTGAGTGCTTCCACGGAGAGACCCGAGGCGATGGAGCGCCATGTCGAGGAATCCGGCGTCGCGCGTTCATCTCCACTATATAAAGTAATCGTTCCCTCCGCATCCGTCGCGGACAGTGCGATGTGGTTGATGATAGTGGGTTCGGCTAGAGCTAATAGATAGTAGCGCTTGCCGGTGGGCGGGGTCCACCCGGTGGCTTCGTCGTCATCGAGCCATGTGGGTGTAGCCTCTGTGGGATTGTAAGTGCGACTTTTCTCGTCAAAAGAGAGAAGCGTCGCGCCGAGGTGAAGCCGTGCCAGGTTCTTCGAATAGTTGGTGAGACCATCTTTGCTGGCACGGGAACTGCTACTTTCACTTTGAGCAAAACTTGAATGAATTGCTGCCACCATGACAAGTGAACAAACAGTAAGCCCGTTGAACAGGCATTTGGTATAGAATCTTTGTTGCATAATTGAGTACTCCCGCGTTATAATTTTCAAGCCTTGAAAAGAATTACAATAATTTCTGGAATTGGCAAGAACAAAAAACAAGCTTTCTAGCAAGTTTTTACATCCACTAACCAAACACAAAAATCCACGCCAATGAAAACACAATTCACACACATCCGATGGCTGCTTGCCTTGAGCATGCTGGCATCAGTGCCCATACACGCACAAGAGTTCTACCGTCGCTCGCTCGCGACTCCGGAGAACCCTTCGATCGCTCCAGTCTCTGAGCCCAATTACAATCTGCGCCTGGGGCCGATTGATTTCAGCATCAACTTCGGTGTCACTGCGGAATACAATGACAATATCCGCCTCGCGCCGGATTCACGCAAAGAGTCGGACATCATCCTCCGGCCCTTCATCAATCTGGATTCCATCTGGCGGGTGACTGAGTTGAACGCGCTGAAGCTTTCGCTCGGGCTTTCCTACGACAAATATCTGGATAATAGCGATCTGGATACCGGCGGCGTGTTGCTCTCGCCGAATTCTGCGGTCTCCTTCCGTTTTTATACGGGCGATTTCCGCATCACGCTCAGTAATGCGTTGAGCTACCAGGAGGACACCTACGATTTTGCTCCCATTTCTAATGAGGCAAAATTCAAGCGCTGGGAGAACCAGGCTAGCATTCAGGTGGATTGGGATTTGAATGCGGTGATCATGACCGGCGGCTACACGCATTATAATTTGTGGACCGTGGATGACGACGAGTTTGCATCGCAAGACCGCTCGGTGGACACGGTGTATCTGCGTCCCACCGTGCAGATCACGCCTACGATCTCTGCCGGGGTGAATGCGTCCGCATCGTGGATCGGCTTTGACAGCAATGAACAAGGCGACGGCACGATGTATCAGATCGGGCCGTTTCTGGATTTCGAGTTGACGGAGTACACGCGTGGCCGGGTGGAAGTGGGGTATCAATGGGGCGATTTCGATGATGGCACGCGCAGTGTGGGTTCCGAGGTGTCCTCGGTGTATGCGCGGGCGGAGATCACGAATCAGTTGACGGCTGCCTTCAGTCACCGGTTGGCTTTTTCACAAAGCACCGAGATTGGCTTCGGCAGTGCTTACTATGATCTGACGCGTATCGAGTATGGTGCCACGTGGGACATTATGAACCAGGTGAAACTTTCCCCGTATGCGTTCTACGAGCGCTACGACGTGTCGGGTCCCGGGGGTGATAGCGGCTACCGGCTCGGCCTGGGGGTTTCGGTTGGGTATCAATTAACCCAGCGCATGAGCATGATAGCTGCTTATAGATTCCTGACCAAAGACGGCGACGTGGGTGACCTGGACTACACGCAGAATGTGTTCAGCCTGACCATCGCCTACTCATTCTAATACAACACCATCATGACTTTATCCGGACATATCTATAATAGCAGACTCGTAGCCATTGGCGTGGTGTGCCTGCTCAATGCGACGACGGGTGTCGCGCAGGACGATATGCCGGTGCGAGCCGCAGTGGCAGTGTCTCAGGACCGCAAACTGGGCGCAGGCGACCTGGTCACGTATCGCGTGCTGGAGGATAAAGATCCACCTGTGCAATTGATGGTGACCGATACGGGTGAGTTGGACGTGCCCTATCTGGGGCGGGTAAAAGTATCGGGGCGCAGCGTGTCGGAAGCGGTTTCTTTGATTCGCAATGCATTGGAGCGTGAATATTATCACAAAGCCACGGTGCAATTGGGCATCGACCAGGTGGCGCGCACGGCTCAGAGCGCGGCACCGACTTCATCGGGCACGGTATATTTATCCGGCCAGGTGCGCACGCCGGGTCCGCAGAACTTGATTCCTGGGGAGAGCAATACATTGGGCAAAGTGATCCTCCGCGCTGGCGGGCTGGCGGATTTTGCCGACAGTCGCAAGGTCAAGATCGTGCGCAAAGCAGCGGCAGGTTCGCCTCCGAAGAATGAGATCGTGGACCTCAAAGAAGTTCTGGAACGCGGACGCATCGACAAAGATGTCGAGCTGCGCGATGGCGACATGATCATCGTCCCTCAACGATTGGTAAATTGGTAACTTGATATAAATTTATGGACACAATCCCTGCTACTACACCGGCGAGCCATTGGACTGCGCGTCTCACGGTCCGTTTTCATCGTTATAAAAACCTTCTGCAAAAGCGCTGGTGGATTCTCCTGCTCACCGTGGGGCTGGCGCTGGCGTATCAGGGTTGGAAACTATATCAGACTCCAGAACTATACACTTCCTACGGAGAGATGATGGTCAGCGGCAAGGTGAACACGCAGGAAGAGACGACCTATAGTGAAGACCTTGTTAATTTCTACGGCACGCAGATCAAGATCATGCAAGGCGATGCGGTGCAGGGCCGTGCCCGCAAACGCTTGAATCTGGAAGCTCCAGAGCTGAAAGGTGAGGCGTGGGTGACTGCCAACCAGACTCCGCGGACTTCTATTTTCACCCTGGAAGGCACGGGAACAAACCCGGAATACACCCGGCGTTTTGTGGATGCGGTGATGCAGGAATTCATCGCTTACAAACGCGATCTGCGCGAGGAGACCACTGACTCAGCGATGGTCAACATCAGCGAGGAACTCTCGCGCTTGCGCCGTGATCTGGAGGCGCACGACAACCAGCTAAGTTCTTTTGTGGAAGCCAACAACATGGCGTTCTGGGAGGAGCAAAAAAACACCGCCGCCCGATTCAGCTCGCAGCTCAAAGTGCAGGAAGCAGACCTGATGAAAGAACTGCGGCTGCTGGAGAATCTGTCGGAAGACCAACTGCTCACCCGCCCGCTGGTTGCGCCTGCTGCACCGCTCGATCCGCGTGCATCCACGGCAACGACTGCGGAAGCCGTAGTGCCCGGCGTGCCGATGGGCACTTCGCCCGAGTCATCCATGGTAGGTGGAGATTTGCAGGGGCAATACCTCATGAAACGCCAGGAGCTTGCGCAGAAGCAGGCCGAGGTCGAAGAGCTTTCTCAAGTTCTCAAGGATTCGCATCCCAAACTCGTCCGGATGAAAGCCGATGTGTCCAACATCGAACGTCTCTTGGGCGTGATTCGTGATCAGAGCAAAGAAAGCACCCAGGCCAGAGCAGCAGCCATTCGCGCCGAGCTGGCCAGCGTAGCCGAGAGCATCGTGAGCTGGGATCAGAAAAGTCTTGAGGCAAGCCGCAAAGGCGAGGAATACGAACGCCTCAAAGCCACAGCGGCGCGGACCAAGGAATTGTATGAGAAAATGTTGGGCACCATCCAGACCCTGGACGTGAGCAAAAACATCGGTCAGGAAAACATGCAGGTTATGCAGCCCGCAAGTCCAGCTCGCGAAGTGCCGCCCAAAGTGCTCCTGAACCTCGTGCTCGGACTCATCATGGGATTCGCTGTCGGCGCAGGCCTGTTGGTGGTGCTGGACCGTGCGGACGATCGGCTCACCTCCTTCACCGAGATCAACGAACACTTTGCACTTCCCGTTCTGGGTCAGATTCCCAATGTCACGCCGCGCAGCAAGAAGGTGCCCACCTTTACGCAGCTTCTGCGACCGGACGACGACCGGTATATGTTTGCTGAAGCATTCCGCAACCTGCGTTCCTCTCTTGTATTCATGCCCGGCCAGCAGGAGTTGCGCAGTCTGCTCATCACCAGCTCGATTCCAGGTGAAGGCAAAAGCACCATCTCGGCAAACCTTTCCGTGACCATGGCATTTGCTGGTGCGCGGGTGTTGCTGGTCGATGCCGATCTAAAACGCGGCGACATGGCCAAGATGTTCAGCGTGGATGGTCGCTTTGGCTTCTCCAGTGTATTGCGCGGCGATGCTTCCTGGCAGACGATCGTGCAACCCACGGCATACGAGAATCTCACGTTGCTGCCGCGTGGCCCTGTGATGAGCCAGCCTGCGGAGCTGCTGCTGCAACCCATCCTCGATAGTTTCTTACAGGAAACAAAAGCGGCTTACGATCTCGTTATTTTCAATAGCGCACCGATCCTGGCCACGGACGATACCACTACGCTCGCGCCGAATGTGGACGGATGTCTCATGGTTCTCCGGGCGTTTGTGACATCCGCGCGCCTCGCTGAAAACTCCCTGAACGCGCTGCATCAACGTCAGGCGAAAGTGTTGGGGCTCATATTGAACTCCGTCAACACCGAGATGTCGGACTACTACCACTACCGCTACAGCCAATACTACAGCAAAGCGTAAGCGATGGCCCCGCAACTTTGCGGTCGCTTCACGCTGGGGGGAAACGGAAGAACATTTCCGCATTCGCGGTAGTCAGCCGCGCGATCTCTTCCACGCTCGTGCCGCGCACTCCCGCGATCGTGGCGGCAACCTGCCGGGTGTGCGCAGGTTCGCACCGCGTGCCCCGGTGTGGCTCGGGAGCGAGATACGGGCAATCGGTCTCAACCATGAAAGAATTCCCCGGCACCAGCCGGGCCACTTCACGCACCCCATGCGCACTCTTGAACGTCACAATACCGGTGAATGAAATAAGATGCCCCATGGCGATAACCTGCTGCATCTGATCCACCGTGCCACCAAAACAATGGAATACTCCGCGCACCTTGCCGGAGTAAGGGGCAAGAAGTTCCATGGTGTCCGCCCACGAATCGCGTTGGTGGATCACGACGTTGAGTCCGGCTTCCACCGCCACATCGAGCTGCTGCTGAAACCGCAACGCCTGCGCTGCTTTCATGGCATCGTCTGCGATCTCGGCCTGCATTTCCTCGCTGTTGCCTGCGCCCAGCGCGCCCATGACTTCCGTGATGCCTTTGCGCATCTCCGTGCCTGGGAGCCGATGATAATCCAGCCCAGTCTCGCCGATTGCCACCACACGCGGATGCCGCGCAAGCTCCAAGAGCGGGGCGGCAATATCGACATCATCGTCCGGGAGATTGGTGGGATGCACGCCCACCACAGCGAAGACCTCGTTGTATCGCTCAGCGAGTTGCACCGCATGGCGACTGCTCTCCAGAGAAGTCCCGATAGTGAGGATGCGTCCCACTCCCGCCTCGTGCGCACGGCGGATTACTTCTCCAAAGTCGGGTTGAAATTCCTCGTAATCGAGGTGGGCGTGAGTGTCGATGAGCATGGGTGTGTGAGTTGGGTAAAAAAGTTTCAGGCAAAAGATTTCAGCATTTCCGCAGCGTGTTCGACACTCTCGCAATCGGTCACCGAGAGCACTTGCGCATCTTTATTTGTGCGGCTCATGAGTCCTGCGAGCACTTTGCCGGGCCCGCATTCGATGAAAAGATCGCACTCAAATTCATTGAGCATGGTCTCCATGCACCCCGTCCAGCGCACCGTGCCGGTGACCTGCTCGCCGAGCGTGCGTCGGATCGAGTCAGCGTCGGACACGACTGTGGCATCGATGTTGCAGAGCACCGGGATGTGCGGAATGCCGATCTCGGCCGCCAGAAGTTCCGGTGCCAGCTTTTCGTAGGCAGGTTGCATGAGCCGGGAGTGGTATGCGCCCGCCACATTCAACGGTGTGGCGCGGCGGATACCGTGATCCTTGGCCAGACCCACAGCGAGAGAGATTTTGGAAGCCTCGCCCGAGAGCACCACCTGGCCAGGGCAGTTCAGGTTGGCCACATCCACATCCACGGCGGAGGCAAGCGCACGCGCGGATGTCTCATCGGCACCGATGAGCGCGGCCATGCCGCCACTCACAGCATCGCACGCTTCGTCCATGAAGCGTCCCCGGCTTTCGACCAGGCGCAGTCCGGTTTCAAAATCAAACGTGCCCGCGATGGTGTGCGCGGTGAATTCACCAAGCGAAAGCCCGGCGGTCACCGCGATAGGGAAGTCTCCAGCGAGATCGCGCAGCACTTGCAAGCAGGCGATGCCGTGAACGAACAGCGCAGGCTGGCAATTGCCCGTGCGCGTGAGCTGTTCCACTGGACCTTCAAACATGATGCGCGATAACTCGCGTCCGAGCAGCGAGTCCGCCTCGCGGAATATGCTCTGAGCGATGGGATATTTCTCCGCCAAATCTTTTCCCATGCCCACGCTCTGCGCACCCTGGCCAGCAAACAAAACAGCAATTTTTCGATTCATAGGTCGCACTACTATTCGCGTTTGGGTGCGGAATGTGGAGTATAATTCTTAGGCATTGAAAAAATGAACACCGCGATCAGTTGACTTCATTTGTAATCACTCGGTCCATGCAGGCAGCATC
>CBDUBV010000127.1:0-8001 GCA_965365475.1 uncultured Chthoniobacteraceae bacterium
CCTTCCACGGGTGAGATCACGCGGTTGAGCCACGCGGGACGCGAGCTGCCCGTTCGCAAGGATGGGGACCAGGTAGTGGTGGCACTCACGCCAGGCGATCAGGAGATTTCATTATCATGGAGAATGAATGAACCTCCCGGCACTCACGTGAAGGCCGATGCAGTGACGCTTCCAGTGGAGAGTGCCAATGTGACCACCATCCTGCACGTTCCCAATGATCAATGGGTGCTCTGGGCTCACGGACCTTTGCGCGGACCCGCAGTGCGATTCTGGGTCATTCTGCTCGTGGCTCTCATGGCTGCGGCCATACTCAGCCGCACGCCGCACTCGCCATTACGATTTGTGGAGTGGGCGTTGCTTGCAATCGGTCTTACGCAAGTTCCGCTTCCGGCTGCACTGGTCGTTGTGGGCTGGTTGTACCTGCTGGTGTGGAGAGGGCATCGCACGTTTCTGGCGTTGCCGGCCACGCCTTTCAACCAGCTCCAACTCGGCATCGCATTGGCCACATTTGTTGCGCTCATCGTGCTCATCGCAGTGGTTGCAGCCGGACTGCTGGGCAACCCCGAGATGTTTATCAAGGGTAACAATTCGTCGCGGTATAGTTTGCAATGGTTCCTCTCTGGCAGCGACAATGAGCTTCCTCAACCGGGTGCGTGGATGGTCTCCATCTGGTGGTATCGCCTGCTCATGCTTGCCTGGGCGCTGTGGCTCGCAGCGTCGCTCATCCGTTGGCTGCGCTGGGGCTGGGATCAATTCAGTAAAGAGGCATTGTGGAAACGCAAGATCGTGGTGCCGCCACCGGTCCCACCCACCACACCATAGAGTTGCTATCGCGTCGGCGGTTGGGGATACCTCGCGGAGAGCCAGCGCAGTGCATCTTCGCGTGAGGTCAGCGCGCCTTCGAGTTGCAATGTCTGCACCTCTTCGAGCACGGGACCGAAATACGGACCGGGCTGCCAACCGCGTGCAATCAGGTCTTTGCCATTTACAAGAGGCGCGGGAATGATGGGTTCCCTGGAGAACTCCTCATTTTTTTCTACAAGAAAATGCAAGTTATCCAATTCTCCATGGCTGCTCTGGCAATCCACTCGATGCAGCTCCAGTTCGAGCGGAAATGTCTTGCGCGCCATAAACCTTTTCAGCTTTGCCACGCGCATCTGGCGCACATCTTTGAACACCATGTGCATGGCCACCATCTCCACCACCGCCTCAGTGAAAGCTCGTGAAAACTTTAGCCGTTCCAGGATTTTTTCTGCCATACGGGCACCTACCTGGTCGTGGCCGCTGAAGCGGATGCGGCCCGTGGCATCCACGGAATATGTCGGCGGCTTACCGATGTCATGCAATAACACCGCCCACACCGTCTCATTCGGTGCGTCCGCAGCGAGCAAATCGAGCATGATCCGGGTATGCACATACACATCGCCTTCGGGATGCCACTGCGGCGGCTGCTCGCAGCCACGCAAGGCTGCGACTTCGGGCAGCGTCATTGTAAGCAGCCCGCTGCTTTCCAACAGGTCCAGGCCCCGCACACGGTGAGGAGATTGCAGGATGCGCAACAGCTCTTCGCGTATCCGTTCGGCGCTCACCTGACCGAGTGCGTGGGCATGGGTGCGCACGGCCTGCCACGTGGACGGCTCGATCTCCAACTCTAAAGTGGTGGCGAAACGCACAGCCCGCAACAATCGCAAGCGGTCCTCGTGGAACCGCTCGCTCGCATCGCCGATGGCTCGCAACACGCCGCGTTTCAAATCCTCCCGGCCCCCGACGTAGTCGATCACCTTTCCTGTGATCGGATCCTTAAACATGCCATTAATGGTAAAATCGCGTCGCCGCGCATCCTCTTCCGCGCTGGTGAAGGTGACCTGTGCAGGGTGGCGACCATCCACATATTCACCGTCGGCGCGGAAGGTTGCGACCTGGAATTCAGCTCCCTGATCCAGCACACTGATCACGCCAAAATGCGCACCCACCTCGTGTGTTCTTTTAAAAAGCGAGCGCACTTGCTGCGGGGTGGCATCCGTGGCGATGTCGTAATCCTTGGGCTCTACTCCACGTAGTTCATCCCGCACGCAGCCACCGGCATAATAGGCCACATGCCCTGCCTGTTGCAGAGTTCGAACTATCTTGCGCGCGAGCGATTCCATGCCCGAGCCATAGCAGTCGCAAGCTGGCGGGACAATGGTTTCAACGCGTTTTTTCCAGAGCCACCAATTCGCACTGCACCGAGCCGATGAAAATTTCCGCATCGATCTTCAGCAATAGTCGGTCGGCGTCGTCCGAGATCCAACCCGTGGTGCGGCGCACTTTTTTGTTCGCCTCCAATTCACGTTTCTTGTTGATCTGCACCAGATGGAGATCGAGCCGGATGGCGGGAAATTCACCAGCGGGCACCCGCACTCGTTCTCTCCCGGTGACACGGATGGTGGCGAGATACGCGGTGCCTTGAGGATAAACGATCAAGCGGACCATCTCGCCATGAGACAGCGGTTGGCTGCGAAGATACAGCAGCGCGCTCTGCAGATCGTGCGCGTGCGCGAGACGGATGCGTTTCACTCCCTGCCGTGGTGATTTGTCGGGCACTTTATAGCGTTCCCGCAGAAGATGATCGTCCGCAAAATCGATGCGAGTGATTCGACGATCCCTGCGATAGCGTTCCTCCTGCTCCAGCCGCACCGGGCGAAACGTCTCCAAGCTTGCGATGGAAGAAGTCGTGGAATCCATGGGCCAGAAAGTGCGTGCGAGTCCGGTGCTGGAAAGCTTCGCTTCCAGCCGTAGATGCGAGGCGTCCGGACGGGAATACACAAAATATCCCCTCCCCGCTTCGATTCCATTCCAACTGAATCGATACGTAGCCCGCATGGGCTCTGGTGCAGAGAACGAGCCTCGCTGCGTGGTGATGCCGCTCATCCAGTCGGGCTGTTTTTTCTCCGCTGCCCAGGCGGTGCCGAGGCAGAAAATTACAACCACCAGGCATACATGGCCTTTCATTTAATAATGTCTTCCACTGCGTCCTGTCGGATGTATCCGCGGCCTCCGTCCCGGAGAGCTGCATACATCCAGTCGCCAGACCGATCCAGGACACGCACAGCTGCGCCTTCGGGCAATCGTGCGACTTGTTTCCCATCGCGCACGGGCGCAAAATATGCGGCAGTATCCGCTGCAACGACGATGGCCGTTTTAGTCGGATCCGGTTGAAGAAAGGCCCCGACGCCCGCAGTTGCGACCACAATGAGCGCTGCCATCGCAGCCCACGTCCACGGTGTGCGGCGGCGCAGCAAGAGCGCAAGGCCTCCCGTCAGAACGGCAAACCACGCCGCGCCCGATGCGATGATGACAAGCAGCTCCCGTGGCAAGGTCCGCTTCGAGGTGTCCTCGCGAATCACCCGTAGGTTGGCAATTGCTTCTGCATGGCCAGGGTTGAGCACCAGAGCGCGTTCATAATTAAGCGCAGCTTTTCCAACTCGCCCGGCGCGGTAGTAGGCGTTGCCAAGGTTATAAAAAAGATTCGCATTGCTTGTTCCCGAGGCAACTGCCGCTTCATACGCTTCGATGGCAACGTCGAATTTGCCATCCACGTATGCGGCGTTACCGCGCGAGAAATCATCCGCGTATCCAGTCAGCGTCATTAAGAGAAAGACCAGCAGGATTCTCATTTTACCACCTCCATCTCTGCGCGGATCGCCCGTGCAATTTCACGCACTTCCGCCGCGCTCATTCTGCCTGCCGTGCCGCCGCCAGAGTAGCGGAGTTCATCGTGCCGTTGCCGCAGCTGAGCGGCTTTCGGCTGAACCTGCGAAGGGATGCCGCCATGCCTCTCGCTCTGGAAATCCAGCCACCGCACTGCCGCGTGCAACGCAGCGGAGACATCTTCACCCGACTTCGCGATCTGCTGGAACAACTCCCGTTCGCGCTCCACCCAGGCTGGCTTTCGGTTGCTGCGTCTTCGGGCCACGACCACCCCGCCCAGCACCAATGCTGTGATGGCAGCCGCAATCCCGTGAAAGACCGCAAATGATGCGGTGCGATGCCACACCACCAATGGACGCTCAGGTGATGGGCGTTCAAGAATGTGCAGAATATCGCGTGCTGGTTCCGGCTGCGTTGGTGCGTCCTCGGGGTCTTCTGGCGCGGGCTGAGCCGCACTGGCGGAGGGTTGTGACTTTCTTGGCCCGCCGGTCACTGTCACTGGCAACGCATCCGACCGAAGCGTGCGATAGGTCTCCTCCACCGGATCAAAATACGAGAACTCAAAGACGGGGATTTTTTCAGTGGGCTGCTCCGGCACCAGCGAGAATTCCCATGTTTTCCGGCCACTTATACCCAGCTCATCATCCTGATCAAAACGCTCTGAAGGCGGATACGAGCGCCACTCGTCGCCACCGACTTTCGCTGGAGCAGAGGCCCTGTCGAAATCCCCTCGCCCACTCAGAGTCAGCCGCAATGTCAACGGTTCGCCCACTGCGGTGCGAGCATTGGGAAGCTCGGCGGCCAGCTCGAATTTGCCCACTGCGCCGCTGAAGTCCGACGGTTTGTTTTTTTCCGGCAGCGGCTTCACGTCCAGCAAGACGCTATCGGTGGGAATGGTCACTTCCTGCACGCGCATCATATTGAAATTGTTAAAAATATCCTGACCAAATATGTCAAATGGCGAGCTGCTTCTTCGTTGCTCACGCACCTGCACAGAGGCACGTATTTCGCCAGGGCCGAGTTGCAGTTCGCCTGTTTTTATCGGTGTCACAGCGGATTGGAAGACAACCACATTATATTGGCGTCCGTTGCGCGTGGCGGTCTGTTGCCTGGACCCTGGCACTTTGCGCGAGGTGAAGCCTTCTTCGATAAAACGCGGTGCGCCTTCCAACTCGAATGCCACGCCTTCCGCGATGTACACATGGATTTCATACGGCACCACTTCACCTACATACACCTCGGTTTTTGGCACGATCAACTCGGCAAAAAGCAGGTCTGACTGATCGGCAGCGTCTGGCCGGGAAGGTGTCGAACCCGCATCCACAGTGAGTTGGAGCGGCTCGGTGGTATATGTGCGGCCATCCACGACCACGTCCATTTCTGGAATCACAAACTCCCCTGCGCGGAGTGGCAGCACGTTGTAAGTAAATATAAGCGAGCTGGAAGTGCGGAAGTTTTCCATCCGCATCTGCATGGAACGTCCGGTGAAGTCAATTTGCAAGCCATCGACCGCTCCTGGTTGTGGGGGCTCTGCATGACGACTTCCGCCAATCTCCACGAAAAGCTGGAGCGGTTCGCCAGCGCGAGCCCGCGTTTGCGAAAGCGATGCAGTGACGCTCACAGCCTGTGCCGCAACTTCCGGAATGCATGGTGCCGTAAGCAAAAGACTCAGCACCAAGAGTCGAATTTTCTGTGGGTTTAAAGTCATAATGCGTTACCAATCTTTATCCGCAGGCATCGGGGGCGCCTGCTGTTGAAGTTGCACCTTGTCTTCTTCATTCGCAAGCGCACGAAGCAGAGAGGCCGCTTGATCCTTCGACATCTGGCCATCGGGTTGTGCGGGTTGCGCTTCCTGCTCCCCAGCTTCCTCTGGTCCGGGCTGTTCGCGACTTTCCAAGTCTCCGGACAGGTCCTTCTTCTCCTGACCTTCGACCTCACCCGGCGCCTCTTTAGGCTTATCTTCCTGTTCTCCAGAAGCGCCAGAGGTGTTTAGTTCCTCGTCAGACTGCGGTTGTTCCCCATCGGATTCCTCCTGCTTCCCGCCGGACTCTTGCTGCTGCTGTTGTTGATCGCCGCTCTGTTCTCCTTTGTCCTGCTCGGACGATTCTTGTGGTTGGTCTTGCTGGTCTTGTGAATCGCTTTCTTGCTGATCTTTTTGTTCGTCCTGTTTCTGTTCTTCTTCTTTCTTTTGCTCTTCCTGTTTCTTTTTCAGTTCTTCAATATATTTCTCGAGACGTTCGCGGTTCGTATCCGCGTTTTTATTTCCGGGGTTGAGTCGCTTGGATTCCTTGTAATGCCCCACCGCATCCTCAAGCATGGCGATGCGCCTGCTGATGTCTTTCTCATCATTGCTTTTCAGCGCGATGCTGTTTGCAAGGTTATAGTAGGAAGCTGAGCGCACCCGTGGATTTCCGCTGGTTGTTGCTTTGGTAAAACGCTCCACTGCTTTGGCATAATCCTCCTTGCCATAAGCTGCGTAACCTTCCTCGTAGGCCTGGCGATTGGACATCGCAGACGCAGGTTGCGACATGAATACCAGCAGCAAAGCCGCGCCGCGCGCGATGCGTGTTTCACGAAGGAAAAAGCCCAGAAGAAACACTGCCAGGGCGACGGCCAGCGGATATTGATAGCGCTCGATCAGCTTACGCGAAGCACTCACCCCGCGCTCACTTAGCTCCACCCGCTCAAGAGCTGCTCGCAACACGCGGGCAAGATCCGGCGTGTCTTGAAAATTGAAATACTCACCGCCTGTCAGTTCTGACACTTCGCGCAGATGCTCTTCCACCAGTGCACTGCGCACGGGTTTGCCCTCGCGGTCGCGAACGAAATCCGTGCCGCCATTTTCCAGTCGTAATGGCAAAAGCGAGCCTTGTTCCGTGCCAGTGCCCACGGCGAAAATCGCGATCTGCGCTTCTTGCGCACGTCCCGCAGCACGCACCACATCTTCCTGCAATTCCTCGCCGTCAGAGAAAAAAACAACGGCCCGATTTTCCCCTTCGCCCTTGCCAAACGCCTCAATCGCGACATCCAGTGCAGCGGCAAGGTTCGTGCCGCCCTGCGGAATGATGTCCGGGTCCAGCTCCCGCAAAGTGTTTGAAACCGCTGCGTGATCCACCGTGAGCGGTGCCTGAAGAAAAGCGGTCCCGGCAAATGCAATCACTCCCACACGATCTCCTCCCAGCCTCAAAAGAAGGTCTTCCGCAGCCATCTTAGCGCGTGTAAGACGGTCTGGCGTAATGTCCGTGCCGAGCATGGATTTTGAAACATCCACCGCCAAAAGCACATCGCGGCCTTGCACTGCGATCTCTTCGTTTACATAACCGCCATGAGGTCGCGCCGCTGCAACCACCAGCAACGCAAGCCCGATCATAGCCAAAAGAAACTTAATCCGACGTCGCCATGGACTCACCGTGGGAAGCAGATTCTGCTGCAAACGCGAGGCCACCCAGTGCGCCATCCATTTCCTTCGTGCCACTTCCAATCGGATAAACAGCAGGATCAACACAGGCACCACGAGGGCAGCCCAAAGCCATTGCGGGTCCGCGAAGCTCATGGCAATCTCCTCCAGATCGTCGAGGCCAGCAACCAGTGGAGAGCCATGAGTCCGAGCCCGGTCCGCACAAACGCTGGATACAACTCCGTGTAGTTGCGCCGCTGCTCCACCTCGATGGTTGTTTTCTCAAGCTGATCGATCTCTTCAAATATTTGCACCAGCGACTCCGTGCCCGTTGCGCGGAAATATTTCCCGTTGCCGATCTCAGCAATCTTTCGCAATGCATCCTCGTCAAAATCCACGCGAACATTGCGATAGACTTCACGGCCCCAGGGATCGCGCCCAACTGGCAGGCGGGCGGTGCCGCTCGAGCCCGCTCCGATTGTGTAAATCCGTATGCCCATCGCTGCCGCAGCTTCCGCAGCGGTCGCCGGCGCCACAGGCCCCGCATTATTATCACCATCGGTAAGCAATACGAGGATGCGCGACTTCGCATCCCGATCTCGCAGCCGGTTGGCAGCGGAGGCAATCGCCGAGCCGATCGCAGTGCCATCCTCTACCAGCCCGATCCGCACCCGCTCCAGATTCTGCGCAAGCCAGTCGTGGTCCAGTGTCAACGGACTTACCAGATACGGACGACCGGCGAATGCCACAATGCCCATGAGATCGCTGGGCCGGTCTGCGATAAACTCTTGGGTGACTTTCTTCACCGCATCGAAGCGATTCGCCACACGCCGCCCGACTGTGAAGTCCTCGGCCAGCATGGATTTGGACACATCGAGCACGAGCATGATGTCGATGCCGCTCGACTTGGTGCG
>CBDUBV010000128.1:0-7994 GCA_965365475.1 uncultured Chthoniobacteraceae bacterium
GTGCCTGGTTGGATCGGTGAGGAGATGGGTGGTACGCGGCCTGCGCGGCGCTGTTTAGGCAGACTCCGCCTGTGTTGGGCGAAGAGCGGTGGAGGCAGGAGTGATTTCCGGCGTGCATAGCAGAATCGTGGCGGTTGCCATGCGTTACCTGCTCCGAGTAGGCAGCTTCAGATGGGTCGCACCAGCGGGCGCGAGTTGATGCAGCAGACCATCATTTACCAGGGTGTACGCTGCTCCATCGATTTCCACGTAGGCTCCACGGTAGGGTGGAAACCAGAACGCGCGGATCTTTCGGTCAATGTCGTCACCCGGCTGCACCTTTTTCAGCGCCTCCATTTCGGTACGACTCACGTAGCGCCCGCCCTCGTTGGGTGTAGCAGGCAGCGGTTCCGCCTGCGCCCCTAGGCGTCGCAGCGTCTTCTTGTAGAGGGCCAGCAGAAAAGACTGACTCTTGGCTTCGAGCGACACGACCGTCTCTTCTTCCGGGTCGATGGAAAAGTCGAAGGCATCGATGATAGGCCCTGTGTCTACACCTTCGTTTATGTAATGCGCTGTCACAGCCCAGCGGTCCAACGCGTCGAGGATGGCAAGGTTGTACCCTGCCGTGCCCTTGTAAGCTGGCAACGGAGCTGGGTGGAAGTTGACGATACCGCGCGAAGGCAATCCCAGCAGCGGGGAGCGAATGATGCGCCAGAACACCACCGATACGGCCACATCGACATCCAGCGCGCCCTCAGCAGCCTTTGCATATACGTCTTCGAGCGACCAGAGCGGCAACCCAAGATCGCGGGCGAGCGCTGCGGTAGGCGAGCCGGGCAAATGGCTATCAGTGCAGACACCGACAACCTCATGTCCCTGCGCTACGGTCCAGCGCAGTGCTTCGGCAGCGGTAGCCTTTCGGCCCATGAACAGGACTTTCATACGGTATTGCCTTTGAAATATTCGACGGTTGCCTGCCCCTCTTGTGATACACCTTCTCGCCTGAGCACCTGGGTGATGGTTCGCCAGAGGATTTTGAGGTCGAGAAGGAGTGATTGGTTTTCCACATACCACACGTCCAGTTCGAAGCGCTCGTCCCACGATATCGCGTTGCGACCGCTCACCTGGGCCAGACCTGTAATGCCAGGCCGCGCTTCA
Organism: uncultured Chthoniobacteraceae bacterium; assembly: GCA_965365475.1. GTDB lineage: Bacteria > Verrucomicrobiota > Verrucomicrobiia > Chthoniobacterales > CAKUMP01 > CBDUBV01. Next base: position 1,138 of record CBDUBV010000128.1, read on the forward strand.
TGACGCCGCGCCTGTCGCGGCGAGTAGAGCGGCAGATACTGCATCAGGAGCGGGCGCGGCCCGACGATGCTCATGTCGCCGCGCAGCACGTTCCACAGTTCGGGCAGCTCGTCCAGGCTCGTCGCGCGCAGCCACTGCCCGAACGGCGGCAGGCGGTCGGCGTCGGGCAGGAGGTTACCCCTCGCGTCGCGGTCACCCGTCATCGTGCGGAACTTGCAGAGCGTGAAGGGCTGCCCGCCCAGCCCGGGGCGCGTTTGTTTGAACAGGACGGGACTGCCCAGCCTGCGGCGCACGAGGAAGGCGACGACGCCCAGCACCGGACTGAGCACCAGCAGCCCGGCGGCAGAGGCGACGACGTCGAACAGGCGTTTCATGATGAGGAAGGGCCGAACCGCGTGCCCATGAGGGCATCGCGGTAGACATTAACTAGTGCCTCCCAGATATGCTGCGGCTGATAGTATTCGAGCACGCGCGCCCGTGCAGCGCGTCCGTGGTACTGCCGCAGCATTGGGTCAACGAGGTAGCGCGCAAGGGCTGCTTGCAGCGCGTTGGCATCGGCCACCGGCACCAGCACCCCCGTCTCGCCGTCGCAGACCGCATCGATGCTGCCCGAGGCCCAAGCCGCTACGACGGGCACCTCCATCGCAGCGGCTTCGAGCAGGACGTTCGGAAAGCCTTCCCGGTGTGAGGGAAAGGCGAGCACGTCGAAAAGCGGATAAAACGCGGCGGCATCCTCGACAAAGCCCGTCAGATGCACGCGAGGGTCACGCTCCAATGCCGCACGCACCTTGGCGGGGACTGCATCACGCGATTCGAACGGACCAACGAGCACCAGGTGGAGATCGGCAAACTGTTGCCGCAACCCCTGCCACGCTCTGGCCAGCTCAATGATACCTTTGTCTCGCACGAGCCGCCCGACGAAGCCGACGACTTGGCCCTTCTCGGGGATACCCAATGCGTCGCGGAGCGCACTTACCTCGGCTGGCGTTCGCTGCGCCGGGTCGAAGCGCCCCAGCGCATCCACGCCGTTACTGCTGCCGTGCCCCAGCACCTGCACCTTCTCCGCCGGGCAGATGCCTTCGCGGACAAGCACATCGCGGTTGGAGGCGCTGTTACACAGCACATGCGAGGCAAGCGCACACGACACCCGCTCGGTCGAGCGCAGCAGGACACGTTGCCATCCCGCGGCCGTCTCGAACGGCAGCCCGCGCACATGGTAGATCCGCACGGGGACGCGCGCCAGCCACGCCGCGATCATCGCCACGAGCCCGCCTTTGGGCGTGTGGCCGTGGACAATGTGGGGCCGTGCAGCCAGAAGGTGACGGTAGAGACGGTATACGAGATGAAGGTCCTCGTGAGGTGCAATGCGTCTGCTCATGGGCAGCGGCCACGTGTCCACCTGCTCCTGTTCACCGAAGGCATCCAACTCCGGATCAGGCGCTGCGACCACCTCAAGATCGAATCCGTGTGACTTCATGAACTGAACTTGGCCTCGGAAAAACCGAAGCGTCATGGCGACCGTGAGCACATGCACGAGCCGCGCAGTTGCTTGCGTAGGAGCGGCAGAGGCGGGTCTATCGATCATGAGATCATGAATTACTTGACCGCGCGTTCGCAAGTGCTGACTCAATGCGTGCCCAGTAGGCTTCCGGCTCACGCCCTTCCAAGCTCTTCCGCAGATTGGCCGACACCGCTGGACGTGCAAGTACACGCACAAGAGCCTCGTGCAGTGCCTCGGAATCTCCTGGTGGGCAGTGCAGCACGCCGTCAAGCTTCTCGATGCCGCCGGCGCACCGCGTGGAGACCACCCGGCCTTGTACAGCCATCATCTCCAACAGAACGTTCGGAAATCCTTCTACCCGTGACGACATCACGCAAGCCTCCGCTCGCGCGAAGTACGGCAATGGATTGGTCACGCGGCCCGGTATATGAACGCGCTCCGCGATGTTGAGCTCACGGGCCAGCTCTTCAAGCTGATTACGTTGCGGCCCCTCCCCCAGAATCAGGAGGTGGATGTCAGGGAAGCGCTTCGCCACGCCTGCGTACGCGCGTATCAGCACGTCAAATCCCTTTACCTCCATAAGTCTACCAGCGGCCACTATGTAGCGATCAGACGGCACCAAGCTCAAATCTACAGACTCGCGTGCACGCGCATCCATCTCGGCTACAGACACGGGATTGGGTATCACGACGACCGGCCACCGCCGCGCAGAAGGCATCAGCCCATAGAGCGAGTCTCGCATATACTCGGTCTGGCAGATAACGAGATCGGCCTGCGCATAGGCAATTCGGTACAGGGACTTGAAGATCCTCAATCTGAAACCGCTGAATCGGTCGGCAAACACGGTTGATTCGCGGAAGATGAGATACCGGGTCTTAAGAATCCCAGCCCGCCTGAGCACACCCAGTAGGGCGTTGACGTGGAGGTGCGAACCAAAAGTGAACTGCACGGCAGCCTGACGCGAAAGGCGCCAAACGTGTCGTACTGTCTGGAACAGACCGGAAATCTCCGATGGAGCTTCTACCTGTAGGACGCGATTCAGCTCGTCGGTATCCCAGGCAGACCCTTCAGCGCGCCGGCTCATCAATATGACCGCTGTGCCGTACCCACGCAAGGCCCTATCAGAGGCTAGCCGCCGCACGACGGTTTCTGCCCCACCCAGCAGGTTTGAGGCAAGCAGAAAGAGATATTCACTACCCTGCACGCTGCCCTCCTGCCCTACCATATCGCTTAACGATCCAGCATACTGCAATATTCATCACGAGCAACCAGAATACATTCCCCAAAACGAGACCCCAAGCCGACCTATGAAAAGATTGCAGCAATGGTGACATTGAAACATAGTTAACCATCCCCAACATACCTAATCTCTTCTTTTTATGTTCAATTAATACTATTAATATTCCTATAACGCCATATACAATAACACTTCCCAATCTTCCAAAATTAATGTAGGCCTCAAGTATAGAACTGAACCCAGATCCTGCTATACGACCTGCATCTCCAAACATAGGAAAGTAGGAATCTCTGAACTCGTAGGTAATTTGCTTTGGCTTTTCACCTGGATATATAAAACCCGGAATAGGTACAGCTAAAGCCTCAATGTATGTCAAACCATACTGGGGATACTCTATGTTTTTATCGTTGACAAATGCTGAGTAGTTTCCGTATGCAGCTCCAAACTCATTTGTACCTGGATTAATAGACCTAATAATGTTCTCCTCTCTTAATCCTATTCGCCAAATCGCCTCAATATCACCAGTTGACACAGCATATGGCAGAACACTTCTTATTGCGAAGGATAGTGACAACACGGCATACACTGTTATCCCCATCCATATATGTGACACTTTAAACCTATAAACGTTATACGAGTAATATACCACAAATATCATTACAAGCCACCCCAACATGGGACCTCGCTGACCCAATATTACATACGAAAACAACACAACACTTATAGATAAAATATATATAGATATATCTCTGAACTTTGAAATGCTATATCCACCAATAATATATGAAGTCATCATAGCAAAGGATATATTAGCTACAATGTGATGAGGCAATGTGAACGATATTGATCCAAGATCACTTTGAAAGGCTGCCTTTCCACTAAACACAGCAGCGATACCACCTATTCTGTAGGCGTTGATAACATAGAATACGGTCGCGATTAGCGCCAATAATACTGCCATACGAAACAATATCCTGCCTGATACGATTGCAATCGGAGCCCTAACGCACGATGGCTTTATATACATCCCAAGCACTGATATCACGCAAATAAAACTGCCAATGCTCAGGATCTGCTGTCTCACAAAGCTAGATGGGGCAGATTCAGTAACTCCAAACCGAGTTGGCAACCCCAAGCCTAGCATGTCATTGAGCGGACCCGCTAATCCGTACAGGACATGGAATATTATAAACAATATTATGTAGTTGCCTATATATCTTGTAATGTTATATGCGTATATTATACACACAATATACAATAATGATGCACATGCAAAAATAGCCCATAAATCTGACATTATATGAGATGTAAATACTATTACACATGTAATTATAACTAATATGATAGATTTATGATGTTTCGTTTTATCCATGATAAATCACCCCCTTTTCATAAATGCCTTAAAAGATTTGTCAATGGCACCTTTAACAATAATCTCATAATCCGAATGTAAGCTCAGCCGATCTAGCTCGGCAAAATCAGACATACCTCTGATTTCAAAGTCATCAAAGCTACAAATATATCTTGCCGGAACGCCTGCCACTACGCTGTTATCCGGCACTGACTTTGTCAGCACGCTCCCGGCTCCCACGACCACTCTGTTTCCTATGCGGACACCTGGCATTATGATCGTGTTCACCCCAATGAAAACCGAGTTACCTATTTCAATGGGAGCGTAATAATATCGGCGCCCCTTCTCGTCCCGAATGAGCCACGCGGCCCCGTCGTGCGTTAGAAATTTGACCCCACTGGTGACCGTAACGTCGTTACCGATGGTGATCAGAAAGGGTTCAGAGCCGAAATGAGAGGTATAGATTCGGCAACTGTCGCCTACGCTTACCCCCTGCCAGCGAGCATAAGCGACCCCTCCTTTTAGCATCAGAATGGCGTAGCCATAGAGCTTTCGAAGCAACCTAGCCAGTCGTTTCATATTCATTCCTCTTAGTCAAGGCCAAGGCATAAACCCCTCCGACGGCCAGTGCAACCCCGAGTCCAATGGTCTTCCACAGCAGCCCCTGAACAGGTACGCGCCCAAGGAGCAACAGCAGCATCCCTGAAAGCACTCCGAGCGCGAGTAAGGCATTTTTCCAGCGTACCGCCTCGATGAAGCCCAGGGAGAACTCGCGCCGGATGTAGTACATAAATGCCAGCGCCTGAACGCAGGTTGATGTGGTAACGGCAATGGCAGCGCCGCGGGCTCCCCACTTTGGGATGAGCCACACGTTCAGCGCCACGTTTGCCAGCGCGGCAGCTACCACCACGGCCGCGCGCTGTCGCGCCAGGCCCGAGTAATCGAGTGAGAGGCTGTAGCTGTCCGCAACGAAGGCAGCGGCCAGATAAATGCTGAGGATTCGTACCAGCACGATAGACTCCCCGTACGCACTTCCTCCCAACAGACGCAGCAGCCAGTCCCCGGTGACGAACAGGCCCAGGGCCACGGGTATGCCGAGTAAACTTACTTGCGCGTTGATCCTCAACTGTTGCGAGATCGCCCTCGCGTCGGCACTGGCAACAGCACGACCAAATCGGCTGGAGATGACGAAGCTAAACGCAATGGCTGGCGCTCGAAGGATGTTGACTACGCGATTTGCGACCTCGTACTCGGCGACATCAGTGAGATTCTGTGCCTTACCCAGCACCAGCACTGCGACCTGCGAAAAGATGATGTTGCTTGATGCAATCACCATGAAGGGCAAGGCGACGCGTACATACTCGAACGCCGATACGTTGCCAAAATACGAGCCTGCCACTACATCGGCTTCTAATCGGTCGAGACTCATGACCAACCGGTATAGATACCATACTGCTACCCCCATCTGCAGACCGCCGTACCAGAAGATGCTCCAGTCGATAGAACCCGTCAGCCAGTACGGCACCACGGCTCCAACCAGACGAGCTATCGAGAGCCACAACGTCAATCGGGCAATCTCCCCGAAATGATCAAGGGTGCGACCCGTCCTGAAATAATGCTCGCTCGCCACCGTACCGGCTACAAATAGCGCGAGGCCAGTAAGGGCGGGACCCCGAGACCACAACTCATCAGCATACACTGCGGCGGCAACGGCTACCCCGATACCCGTAGACACTACCAGTAATGCACATTGTACCCAGAGGCCTCGCCTGAACAGGCTTGACACGGCATGCGGAGCCCGAACCTGTGCATCATTTACCAGCTTCGAAAGCCCAGATGTGAGCCCAAACTGACCGACCACCGCAATCACCCCTGCAACCGATGTTATGAGCGCCAGCAGCCCATAGTCCGCCTTGCTCATCAGCCGCAGGAGAACGTAGAGGGTGAGAAAGCCGACCACGGTTTGCCCCAGGCGACCCACCAACACCTTGGCAAAATCGCGCATCATTACGTATCTCGACGCGCTGAACAACGCATGTTTCTGTTATGAATGTGTAGGTTCAGTCTACCCTATACTTCCATGCCCCGCCCACTGGGTGACACGCGGGCGGGAGGAACCTGCTCTACGTACCACGACAACGTCTCACTGAGCCCGTCACGCACGCTGTGCGTGGGCGCGTAGCCCAGCGCGCCGCGCGCCGCCGAGATGTCGGCCAGCGAGTGCCGAACGTCTCCCGGTCGAAAGTCTCGATAGACGGGCGCGCGCTGCTCGACGGCGTGACCGAGCTTCTCCAGGCCCTCCCGGATCAAATGGAAAAGCTCGGTGAGGGTCGTTTGCTCGCCGTAGGCCACATTGTAGACGCGCCCCGATGCCTCTGGCGGCGCGAGGGCAGCGCGCACGTTGGCCTGCACGGCATTGTCGACGTAGCAGAAATCGCGGCTCGTCTCGCCGTCGCCGTAGATCTGCGCCCCGCGCCCACCCAGCATCGCGTCGATCCAGCGCGGCATCACGGCAGCGTAGGGGCCGTTAGGGTCCTGCCGGCGCCCGAACACGTTGAAGTAGCGGAGCCCGATGGTTTCGAGGCCATAGCTCCGCTGGAAAACCTGCGCGTAAAGCTCGTCTGTCCGCTTTGTCACTGCGTAAGGAGACAGGGGCGTCCCGATGGCGTCCTCGATCTTCGGCAGCCCCGGATGGTCGCCGTAAACGGACGACGACGAGGCGTAAACGAAGCGCTTCACCCCGGCATCGCGCGCGGCGACGAGCATGT
>CBDUBV010000129.1:0-7729 GCA_965365475.1 uncultured Chthoniobacteraceae bacterium
CCTTCCAGCGTGAGTATGGATTCCGGGTGGAACTGCACTCCATGCACAGGAAACTGCGTATGCCGCAATCCCATGATCTCCCCCTCGGCAGTCTCGGCTGCAATGCTCAGGCTCTCGGGCAGGGTATTGCGCTTCACTACGAGTGAGTGGTAGCGCGTGGCCTCGAAGGGCTGCGGCAAACCTGCGAAAACTCCAAGATCATCGTGGAGTATGGGCGAGGTCTTGCCGTGCATGAGCCGATCCGCCCGGACCACGTCCCCTCCATATACCTCCCCGATGCACTGATGGCCCAAGCACACACCAAGCAACGGGACGCTCTCTCCGAACCGCCGGATCACATCGCAGCTGATCCCCGCCTCGCGTGGAGTACACGGCCCAGGAGAGATAACAATCCGCTCGGGCGATAGCCGGGCGATCTCCTCGAGCGTGATCTTGTCGTTGCGCCGAACAAGCATCTCCGCACCCAGCTCCCCGAAATACTGCACGAGGTTGTAGGTGAACGAGTCGTAGTTATCGATAATTAAAATCATGATACAGGGGATACGTTGCGAGCGATCTCGATGGCGCGCATCATCGCCATGGCCTTGTTCACAGTCTCTTCATACTCGCCTTCGGGAGTGGAGTCTGCCACCACTCCCGCCCCGGCTTGCACATATGCGCGATCGTCTTTCATGGTGACAGTGCGGAGAGTGATGCACGAGTCCAGATTACCATCGAATCCGAAATAGCCCACCGCCCCGGCGTATGCACAGCGTTTACTTTTTTCCAGTTCATTGATAATTTGCATGGCACGAACTTTCGGCGAGCCGGACACGGTGCCAGCGGGAAAAGTAGCCCGCATCACATCGTAAGCATCGCGCCCTTCGGCGAGTTCACCTTCCACATTCGAGACGATGTGCATGACATGGCTGTAGCGTTCGATCGTCATGAAATCGGTGACCGCAACCGAGCCGTACCGGGCGATGCGCCCGACATCGTTGCGAGCCAGATCGACCAGCATGATGTGTTCCGCGCGCTCTTTCGGATCGGCAAGGAGTTCTGAGGCTTGCAGCACATCTTCCTCCAGCGTGGTGCCGCGTTTGCGTGTGCCAGCGACAGGGCGAATCTCGATGCGTCCATTCATGAGGCGCACATGTACTTCGGGTGAGCTGCCGACCAGCGAGAACTCTCCGGCACACCGCAGACAGAACATGTAGGGCGACGGATTCACAAACCGTAACGCCCGATACAGCGTCACAGGGTCGCCATGGAAATCCGTCTCGAAGCGTTGCGAAGGCACGATCTGAAAGACATCGCCCGCTCGAATGTATTCTTGCGCCGCAATGACCATGTCCATGTATTCCTGCGGCGTCGTATTGCACTGCACAGCATGTGTCGCATCCGGCACGATGGGTTCTATCGGACGCAATACAGAAGGTGTCTGTAGTTTCTTCAAAATGCCGCCGATGCGGCTCGCGGCCTGGTCGTAAGCTGCATCTGCGTTGCCATCCTGCACATGGGCATTGGCCACGATCCGCAGACGCCGCGAGCGATGATCGAATAAAATAAATGACGAGGTGATAAGAAAAACAGTGTCCGGAAGATCGAGTTCATCTTTGGGAGGAGGCGCGACGCCGGGCTCAAAAAAACGAACCGTATCCCAACTGAGAAAACCCACCGCGCCGCCCACAAATTCCGGCACCTCCAGCGCTGGATTCTGCGGTAGAGCGACATAACGATAGCGAGCCATGAGGTCGCGAAGTTCGTGAAGCGGATCACGCTGGGTCTCGAAAGTGCGCACCGCGCCATGTTCCTCGATGGTGATCGTGCGTTCGCGGCTGCGAAAGATCACATCCGGATCGCAGCCCAGGATCGAGAAGCGGCCCACGGGTTCACTTTGCTCGACGGACTCCAGGAGAAAGGAATAGTTGTGGTTGCCGAGTTTCGCAAAGGCCGACACCGGCGTCTCCGTGTCCGCCAGGATTTCGGCGGACACAGGAATGAGATTGCCGCGGGTGGCGTGGGCGAGGAATTCCTCCTTTGTGAGGCTTAGTTTCATTTATAGACAGTATCTGGATCGAATAGGGGCACCTCGCGGACTTCAAGCGGGGTGCCTGTTTGATCCAGCTCTTGGAAAAAGCAGGTCCGGTAGCCAGTATGGCACGCACCGCCTTGTTGCTCGACTTCGAACAGCAGCGTATCGGCGTCGCAATCCGCGAACCAGCGGACCACTTTCTGCGTGTTGCCGCTGCTTTCGCCTTTGAGCCAGAGCTTCTTGCGTGACCGGCTCCAGTAGTGCATGACCCCCGTTTCCAAGGTCTTGGAAAGCGACTCTGCATTCATCCAAGCCATCATGAGCACGCGCCCTGATGGGAACTCGCCGCTGGTGGATTCCTGAACGATCGCGGGGATGAGCCCGTCGGAATTGTATTTGAGTTGTGTATTCATAAAAAAAGCCCGGTTGAGATGCCGGGCGGGAAGAAGAAGAGTGGACGTTCCCGCGGGGCGGGATTGACTGCGACGGAGCGCTATCAAGCCCTTGCTATTTGTTGGGACGCCAATGGTTCATGTGGGTGATCACATTCAGTAAATCGCCTGGCACAATCAAGTCGAAAAATGCCGAGGCGATGCAGATCGCTTTCATAGTGAGGCGGATGGCATAGCGCAGCAACATTCCTGATGTCCCCCGAGGCGATAGATGCAAATGGGAATACTGACTTTTTAGCAACGGGATGCAGGAAGACAAACTTCGATTTGTTCCCCATGCATGTCAGGATATGCTGCTTTTCATGAAGCCTGCTGCACCTAATATTTTGCTAATTAACGTCGATCAATGGCGAGGGGATTGCCTTTCTATCGATGGCCATCCGGTAGTGCAGACGCCTTATCTGGACGAGCTTGCTGCGGGGGGAGTTCGATTTTCCCGGGCGTATGCCGCGTGCCCGACATGCATTCCTGCTCGCGCTGCGCTTTATACCGGGCTCACGCAGCGCACGCACGGGCGCATAGGCTATCGGGATGGGGTGCCGTGGAACTACCCGGTCACTATCGCTTCCGAGTTCACGCGTCAGGGATACCAGACTCAGGCCATTGGCAAGCTGCATGTGTACCCTGAGCGTTCGCAGATCGGTTTTCAAAACGTGATTCTGCACGATGGCTACCTGCACCACAGTCGCAAGGCGGCGGTTGCGCCAGAAACATACGACGATTACCTGCCCTGGCTGCGCCAACGCCTCGGGCCCGATGCCAGCGACGCCGAGCACGGGCTCAACTGCAACTCGATGGTCGCTCGCCCCTGGGACAAAGCCGAGTCACTGCACCCGACCAATTTCATTGCCACCCAGGCAGAATCTTTTTTCTCAAGGCGAGACCCGCGTAAGCCGTTTTTCCTTATGCTCTCGTTTCATCGTCCGCATCCGCCGTATGATCCTCCGGCGTGGGCATTCGAACAATACCTACATGCGGAAATGCCCGACCCGCCCGTGGGGGATTGGATCAGCGTCCTCGAGCGTTTCGAGCAGCCTCACTCTGCCGAGCCGATCTTTCGGAAAAACATTGACCCCGTTCTGCTGCGGCGCGCCAGGGCTGGTTACTACGGGCACATGTCGCACATCGATGCCCAGATCAAACGCATCACGGAAAGTCTGCACCAATACGGGCATCAGAATACATGGATATGCTTCGTCTCTGACCATGGTGAACTCATGGGCGACCACCACATGACCCGCAAGACGTTTCCTTACGAGGGCGCGTCCCGCGTGCCACTTATCCTGCGCGGCCCGCAAAGCTCGGGTCTGCGAACGGGCGAGTCGTGCGACGCGGTGGTCGAGTTGCGCGATGTAATGCCCACCCTGCTCGATGCCGCTGGACTCAGTATCCCAGACTCGGTGGAGGGCAAAAGCTTGCTGCCCATCGCGCGGGGCAACGCGGGATCGCCGCGCGACTACCTCCACGGCGAGCACACTCTCTGGTGCGCACGAGAACAATCGGTGGAGGCGATCCATTGGATTACAGACAGCAGTTGGAAATACATCTGGTGGTCAGGTTCAGGTTGCGAACAGTTATTTGATCTGAAGTCTGACCCTCAGGAACTCTGCGACCTCGGCAGACCCGACGGAAAAGGCGGGCCGGAGAGTTCCGACGCGATGGCCGTATGCAGACAGCACCTGATCAATGAACTTGAAAGCCGCCCGGAAGGTTTTGTGCACGATGGAGTCCTTCGCATTGGCCGCCCGGTCACTTCCTGCCTACCTCATATTTTATAAGGTTTAATTTAATGAAAATTCCCACGCTCAGAACCATCGAGTGGAGCCATACTCCGGTGATCACATCCCAGCATCCCGACTGCCACGACATCCCAGCGGGGTTCGAAGGCGGATTCTGCCTTCGACAAGATGGGCTGTATCACCTTTTTCCTACCGAGCGCATCGGGCGCACCGCCAGTGACAAGACCCGGCTCGGGTATTGGACCAGCCCGGACGGGATCGACTGGAAACGCGTCTCTACGCTAGCCATGGGCACTGGCGATGAGACCGGGCGCGACCCCGATGCGCTTCTCTGGCAAGCCACGCCAGTCTTCGACGAGCACGATGATCGATGGGTGCTTTTCCACGTGGCTTACCACTTCGAACGCACGCCGGTAGTAGGCTATCACCACCGCAAAGGTCGGATCATGATGCGCCGCTCCGAAGTGCGCGGGCGCGGAGGCCTCGCCGGACCTTATTCTGATCCTCAGCTCGTGCTGGCCCCGGAGGATGGCGCACAGCCTTGGGAAGGTGACCAGGGCGTGGACTCGTTTTTTCCTTTTCCTTGCGATGGGCGCTGGCTCGGGCTCTACGGCAGCGCGAAGACCGATGGGCTTCCCAAAGTTGCTTGCACGTTTTGGGGCATAGGAGTCGCAGAGGCACCTGCGCTCGCCGGACCCTGGACCCGCTGCCCCGATGGCAACCCGCTCGATCTGCGTTTCGGCGATAAAAGACAATACCAGTGCATGCCGGAGAACCCACTGGTTTATCAACTCACCGACGACCTTTACGTAGGCGTGATGGACTACGTTCACGGCACGTGGGGCACGGAAACCGGCTTTGTGCCCGTGAATCCCGATATCCCGGAGGATAATCACATCCCTTACATCTACTCCCACGACGGGCGAGACTGGAAGCTGGGCGGTTTTCTGGAGTTCGAGCCGCTGGAGAAAAAGTGGTGGAAAGACATGCGCACCCCGCTCTCGTTCATTCACGAAGGCGGCAACCGGTTCTCGGTATTTTTTACTGCATATAAACATTACCGGGAATTCGCCTCCGTAGGCCGCGCCCTGGTCGAACTCACCCTCACCGAGTCGCAGCCATGACCAGTCGGCAACGTCTTCTCAAAGTGCTGCGTGGGGAAACGCCAGACCGAGTGCCGGTCTCGCCGTTTGTTCAAGATGACTACCTCGCCTATTACTATCCTCACAAGACAACGGTGGACCGCGTGAGCGATGCAAAAGAACTCGCTGACGAACTCGACTTCGATCTCATCGCCAAGCCGCGCACATTTGAATACCCACATTTTTTTCAACGCAGCTACCCGCACTGGGAAGTCCATCGCAGTCAACGAATCGACGGGCAATACCTTTACGATACGCTGGAAATCATCACCCCAAAGCGCACGCTTGTGCAGGAGAAGGTCGGCCCAAATGTGGGTGCCGCATCGGCAGGCATTCACAAGGCCACGACTCGCTACCTCCTAAATACCAAAGAAGATGTGGAGGCGTTTCTCGCATACATGCCCGAGCTTGATCCGGAAGCTGCGGACGCAATGCAGGCCACTGCAGCCAGGTGGCGCACCACCATGGGCGAGCGAGGTATTCTTGCTCCTTGGGTGTGGGCTGGCGTGTTTAATTTTGCCTGCGAGCTTCGCGACATTGAGAGTTTGATGATGGCCCCTTACGAGGAAGAAGACGAATACGCGGCATTCATGGGTCAGCTCAGCGACGCGATGGCTGCGTTCACCGCGACTGCGGCAGCCACAGACGTGGAGTGCATCGGCATCCAGGGGAACATGGCAAACAGCGCCGTGATGAGCCCCGATTTCTTCCGTGAATATGTGCAGCCCTATGAGCAAAAAACCCTCGACGCAGCGCATCGCGCAGGCAAGCACACGGTCTATCACAACTGTGGTTATGCAACCCGCTTTTATCCGAACTACCGGGAGATGGGGATGACTCTATGGGAGACCGTCTCCGCCGCACCGCAAGGGGACAACGATCTGGCTATTGCAAAAGCTGCTTTGGGCGACACGATCTGTCTGCTTGGCAATCTCGATCAAGTCGCATTTCTTAAGTCCGCAACACCCGAGGAAGTCGCCGCGCGCACACGCGCCACCGTCGCTGTTGGCAAGCCGGGTGGACGCTACATATTTTCCACGTCCGACTTTCTCGAGCGTGACACTCCCCGCGAGAACGTAATTGCCATGATCGAAACCGCCAAAGCCGCAGGGCACTACATTACATGATCGCCCACTCCTCCACCTCCCGGCATTATCTCATGGTCGGCGGCGGCATCGTCGGGCTCGCGACGACACTGCAACTGCTACGCGCACAGCCAGGATGTCGTGTCACCGTTTTGGAAAAAGAGCCCGCCTGCGGACGCCACCAAAGCACACACAACAGCGGCGTGCTCCACTGCGGTCTGTACTACAAGCCGGGCTCGCTCAAGGCACAACTGGCGGTCGAGGGCATCCGCGAGATGACCACCTTCTGCGTGGACCACGGCATAGCCCATGAACTTTGTGGCAAAGTCGTCGTCGCCACGGACGAGACTGAGCGCGTGCGGCTTCAAGCACTCGAGCAGCGCGGTCTTGCCAATGGCCTCACAGGCTTGCGATGGCTCAGCCCGGACGAGTTGCGCGAGCGCGAACCCTCAGCCCGAGGCGTGGCCGCCCTGTTGGTTCCACAGGAAGGCATCGTGGACTACGCCGAAGTGATCCGCACTATGGAAGGCGAAATCCAGAAACTGGGGGGAGAAATTCATTGCAACGCCAAAGTCATCGCGCTGCGCGAGACGCACAGCGGTTGGACCGTTGAGACCTCCGCTGGAGATTTTAGCGGGGATTTTCTCCTCAACTGCGCTGGACTCCACTGTGACACGATTGCAGCCCGAGCAGGCGTCCGCACCCCGACGCGCATTATTCCTTTCCGGGGTGAATACTATAAGCTTAGATCGGACGCGCAGGTTACCATCCGCCACTTGATCTATCCTGTGCCAGATCCCACTTTCCCATTTCTTGGTGTCCATTTTACTCGACTTATTGGGGGCGGTTTCGAGGCAGGGCCCAGCGCGGTGCTTGCCACTGCACGCGAGGGCTATTCGCGCTGGCGTATTAATCCCGGAGAAGTAGCGTCAGCCCTCGCATTTCCTGGTCTTTGGAAATTCATGCGTGCGCATCCAAAAATGTGTGCCATGGAGTTTGCGCAGTCCCTCTTCCCGTCGCTTTTCGTCAAGGCATTGCAAAAGCTCGTGCCCGACATCCGGCTTTCGGACTTGGAGACCGGTGGTGCAGGCGTTCGAGCCCAAGCCATGGAACCCGACGGCACGCTCCAGCAGGATTTTGCATCGGTGCCCGCGCACAAGGCACTTCACGTGTTGAATGCACCCAGCCCCGCCGCCACCGCAGCACTGGCTATCGGACGACATATCGTGGAAAAAATACCGTGAGGACCAAGCCACTAACCCGAAGATTTTAACCGCAGATTTCCGCAGATTATTAA
>CBDUBV010000130.1:0-7722 GCA_965365475.1 uncultured Chthoniobacteraceae bacterium
GCGTCGCTCGCCCGCACCGCCGCGATCCTGGAAGCCGAAGAAGACTGGATGGACAGCCAGACGGACAGTGTCAATTCAAACGATCTGGATGTGGCGCGACTGCTTGCCATGTCGTTGGCACTGCGAAGGCGGGTTCTGCGGGCCTGGCTAGCCCACCATGCTGTGCCGGATGTCAGTTTTGAACTCGTGGAAGCTATCGATCAATTGCTACTTCACCGCGCACCCGCCAGGACGAATCTACCTGGCGGAAGATACGTGCGCCGACGCGCAGGCAGGCTTTTTATCGAAAATGCATAGTTTCATTCCATCTGCAGGAGACGCACCCTGCGCTCGGTGAGCGGCAGACGAATGGTAAAGGTAACGCCTTTGCCTTCGTCACTTTCTATCGCGATCTCGCCGCCGTGTTCTCGGACGATCCGTCGCACGATCATGAGACCCAGGCCCGACCCTGTGGTCTTGGTCGTGTGATATGGCTGAAAAATTTTCCCCATATCTTCGGGCGAAATGCCGCTGCCATTATCTGAGAAACGCACGATCACATGAGCATCGTCACGGTCTGTGCCTATGCGAAGCAGCCCCCCAGAGCGCATGGCTTGGAAAGCGTTTTTAATGATGTTGTAAAACGCCTGTTTAATCTGAGCGCGGTCAAGGTCCAGAAGAGGCAGGTCGCTGCGAAGTTCCTGCTCCACGAGAATATCGCGGTCCTGTATTTCTTTGCTTAAAAATGCCACGCTCTCCTGCACGAGGATGTTTAAGTCGCATGGTTGCGTGTCCGGCACTGTAGGCCGGATCGCGCGCAGAAATTGGTTGATGATCGTATCCAGCCTGTTGATTTCTTCGCGCGAGATGCGCAGGAAATCTTCGAACTCCGCGCGTTCTGCCCGGGGAAGTTTACGCGCTTTGCGCTCCATGAGTTGCAGATGGATATTGAGCGAATTCAGCGGATTGCCCAGCTCGTGTGCCACACCAGCGGCCAGCAAAGTAAGCGCCGACATGCGCTCGGATTCGATGGCATCCTGCGTGGTGCGCCGCGTCGCAGTGATGTCGCGCAGGATGATCGCGTGCCCCGCCGAGACATCACCGCTCTCCGTGCCCAGCGGCACCACGTAGAAATTAATAAACCGATTCTGCGGGTAGAATATTTCCATGTCCCGGCTCACAGTGCGATCCAGAGCCGTCAGCTCATCCCACTCCAGCCCGCGCACTTTGTCGCTGAGCTGGCTGCCGAGTGCCTCTTCCACGTTGAGGCCGAAAAGTGCGGCGGCGGAGGTGTTGAGATAATCTATGCGCCCTTCTTTGCTGACGACCAATATGCCTTCCTGGAGAGCATTGAAAATTTGTTCCAGAAACCCTTTCTCCTGCACCAACCGCAGCAAGTAAGACTGCACTTCCTCGGGGTTGATGCGCTCGATGCGCTCGAGGAGTTTTTCCAGAAAACCGGGTTTCATACTTCCTGAGTATAGGAGAAATGATGTGTGTCTCCATGCTTTTGTGCGTGTAGTCTGCGAGTTGGCGGGCGTAATTGCATGTCGCGCCTAAACCCAATTTCTTCACGCTGTGAATAATGACACGTCTCGTCTGTTGCTGGTCACCGGTGCCACTGGCTATGTCGGTGGCCGTCTCGTGCCGCGTCTTCTCGCGGCCGGATACCGAGTGCGCTGTCTGGTGCGAAATCCCGATGCGCTCGAGGGGCGATCCTGGGCCGGACGAGTCGAGATCACCACGGCGGATATGCTTGTGTTCGATGAAGCATTGGAAGGCGCGTTTAGCGGCGTCGATGCAGTCTATTATCTCGTGCACAGCCTCGCAGCGGTTCGCGATTTTGGGGCGCGAGACCAGCAAGCTGCTTCAAATGCCGCCCGCGCGGCAAAGCAGGCTGGTGTGGAGCAGATGATTTATCTTGGCGGCCTGGGCGATCCTGAGGCCGCGCTCTCCGCGCATCTGCGCTCCCGACAGCATACTGCGGAAGCTCTGCGTGGCACCGGAGTGCCCGTCACGGAGCTGCGCGCAGCAATCATTGTCGGCTCAGGCAGCGTGTCGTTCGAGATGATTCGCTATCTCACCGAGCGATTGCCGGTCATGGTATGTCCGCGCTGGGTTTATACAAAGGTGCAACCCATCGCCATCCGCAACGTCCTGGATTACCTGGTGGCTGCGCTGGAGAATCCCGCCGCTATCGGACGCACTATCGAGATTGGCGGAAGCGATGTGCTCACCTATGAACACATGATGCTCGGCTACGCCAGGCAGCGGCAACTGAAACGTCGGCTGATCGCGCTGCCGCTGCTCACGCCGCGTTTATCCTCCTACTGGGTGCACCTGGTCACGCCGATCCCTGCGGATATAGCCCGACCGCTTATCGACGGACTGTGCAACGAAGTGGTCGTGCGCGATGATCTTGCGCGGCAGCTTTTTCCCGACGTTCAGCTGCTTGGGTATGAGAGTGCCGTTGCGCTGGCGTTGGAGAAAATGAGCACCCACGCCGTGGATACGGCATGGAGCGATGCGCTGAGTTCCTCACAACGATCCGGCGCCGCTGTGATTCTGGTGAACCGCGACGGATTGATATTAGAAATGCGCAGCATGGATGTCGATGCAGAGCCGCGAGTGGTGTATGAGAGTTTCGCCCGAATCGGAGGCGACCAGGGCTGGCTATATATGGATTGGGCGTGGCAGATTCGCGGCATGGTGGACCGAGTGCTGGGCGGCGTAGGGATGCGGCGCGGACGCCGCGATCCGGTGCGGTTGCGTGCCGGGGACTCGTTGGATTTCTGGCGGGTCGAGAAGGTCGAGGAAGGCAGATTATTGCGGCTGCGTGCGGAGATGAAGGTTCCAGGGCGCGCATGGCTGGAGTTCGTTGCACGGCCTGCGGGAGCGGGTCGCACAAAGCTGTTGCAGACCGCATATTTCGATCCGCGCGGACTGTTTGGGATGTTGTATTGGTATGTGCTCTATCCCGTGCATGCGCTGATATTTAGTGGATTGATAAGCCGTCTGGGTGAGCGAGCGCAAAAGTCTGCATTAGAAAATGCATGAAAGTGCCAAGCGCAAATTGAAGCGGAAATCTAAATGACCAAGGTAAAGCCCGCTCTTCTAGTCGGCATTTTCGCAATAAGTCGGTTCGGTTCATTATTCAATGCCCGCCCGCATTTCTGCGGAGTTATTGCACCTTCCGGCCAGGCTCGTCTGCATAATCGAATATCTCGATGGGCGCTCCCAGCTCTTCGTGCATGCCCATCCACCACATGTCGTAAGTAAGAATATCATGCTTAACCACCTGCCACTTGCCGTCGCTATTTCGCAAGATGGCGACTAGTAACTCGTCTGCCAACTCGGCTTCACGGCTCTCCGATGTCTTCGAGTAGTCAATCGCCTTGTCATCTTCAGTGCGGGCCTGGCCTTTGATAAATGCCCAGCCATCCGCAACCTTGAAATGATCGATTCTAAATCGCACAGACTGCTGTAGATGCTTTTGCACTGGCTCTCGAATGGCGTCCAGAATCGCTTTGCGCTCGGCTGAGCCTGGTTTTGGGGTGTATGGCTCGGCACCAGCGGCACCAGCGGCACCAGCGGCAACAGACGCAAACAACAATAAAAAGAATAGTGGTAGTTTCATGGGTTTAATACTCACAGGATGCTCAATGCCATGTGGCGTGCTGCACGAACAATCTCGCATCATCCCCGAAAGGCTCGCAGGCAGTTCGGTTGTTGCCAAGGAGTTGTTTTACTGTTTCGCTGCAGAATGTCTCCTATTCGTGTCCGCTTGCTGTTTCCGATCGCTTCGATCTTCGCTTTCCTTTTTGCCACTCTCGCCCCGGCGCAGGAGACCCGACAATTCACAGGTGCCGGGATGGGAGAGCCATTGGTGCGCGACAAGCAATATTTATCCCCCGGCGGCTCCTACTATTTTTCTTTCCTGTCCAGCGGCGACCTGATCGTTGCCCGCAGCAGCGACAACACCATTGTCTGGAAGCTTAGCGAGAAGGCTGCGGGACTGGATCTTTCCAAGGCTTCCACGGCTTTGGTAAACAGCGAAGGGTTTGCAATCTTCGGCTCGGATACGACCCAACTATGGTCGGTGCCAAAGAATTTGCAGATAAACGTGCAAGATCCTACGCAAATAATTTTTGGCGTTCTGGATACCGGCGTTCTCGGGCTTTGGAACCCGAATCCAGATCCGTTCACAATCAACACGAGAGAGGGTCCTGTCTCCTACTGGCGATCCGACGAGAAAGAGGGTGTCGAAATTATGGAATCGAAATCTTTTCCGCTCACTGCCGGAACTACCTTGCAGGCGGGAGAAGAAGTGGCTTCCGCTGCGGGGAATCATGTTTTGATTTTTAATCCAGATGGAAATCTCGTCGTGGCACGAAATCCGGGCAAGCAGTTCGTGTGGGGCTTAAACCTTCTGCCGGGTGTTTCTTTTCAAAAAGGAAAAAAGCTCGAATTGACCAGCGACGGCCAGCTTGCTCTCCTGGATGCAGATGGCAACAGGGTCTGGAGTGTGCCTGAGAGCGGCGCGGAGCCAGGCTCGCAACTCGAATTGACAGCGGACGGAGTGCTGCAAGTAGTGAAACCCGATGGCGGGATTGCATGGGGGACTGCGGAGATCTCCAAATTCCCTGTTGATGCGGGGCGTGCTTTTGAACGCGGAGATCGTGCTGTGTCGCAGACGGCCGATCACGCGCTGATTTTTGGCACCGACGGCAACGTAGTGGTGGCGCGCTATCCAAGCCTGGATTTTGTCTGGGGTTTGAATCTGATCCAGGGATTACCTTTCGCCGAAGGCCAGGAGTTGAAAATGACTCCGGACGGTCGCCTTACACTGAGCAATAAAGCCGGGGGTGCGGTATGGTCGGTTCCGGAAACAAATCCCACGCCGGGTTCGAAACTAGAACTCACTGCCGAGGGCATTCTTCAAGTGGTGCGCCCGGACGGAAGCATCGCCTGGGCTCATGATGGCAGTAGTGTCAGTGCGGAGCCACCTACCGCCGCGATTGAGCCCGCTGCGTCGGCTCCCATTGCGCAATCCGAGACTCCAGCTCCCGCAACTTCTGCCGAGGAGAATAAGCCGAACAACGTGGAAGCAAATCCCGCGCCGGTAGAAGTTCCGCAGGATGCCCAGCCTTTCCTCCGCACCAATTATAATAAGTCGCTTCACGGAATCAGCGCGGAAGTCGAGGCACTTGGGACCTACTCCACCCAGCCGCAGATCGAAGCCCACTTCCAGAACGATCAGCTTCTCATTGCCTGGCAAAATCATTCCGAAAAGCTTGGCGTAAAAATCTCAGCCTACAAACGTGAGGGCGAGAGCTTCAAAAAACAATGGCGCAAAGATTTGCCCGGCGGGCTCGCGCGTTTCGCTGGCCTCACTGCCGATGGCGAAAATTACTACGTGCTCACGGCGGCAAATGAAGACAAATCCAAGGAGGCTGGATGGCAGCGCAGGCCGGATATTTTGAAGCTTATTAAACTCGATCCGCAAGGCAGTCTCGTGTGGGAGAAAGATCTTAACGCAAACGAAGATTACACAGGCACTCCTTGGGATGCCGACAAACGCGGAGGCGTGGGCAATGCCGTTTATTCGCCGATGCAGGCCAGCACCGCCGACATAGCCTATGGTAATAATCGCATCGCAATCATCTATGGCAGCAACAGCCCGTATGACCCACCAATCAAGTCCCGCCACCAGAGTGGTCACCGGCTTTCCGTGAAAAGCGATGACGGCAGCGCGGCAGCGAAGGGTCAACCCTACTCATGGAAACATTCTTTCGATCAGCGGGTCGCGTTCGACGGCACCGACTTCGTGCTGGCGGATCAGCCCGACGCAGGATGGTTCCTGCCCGGACCAGGAATAGCACTGGTGAAAATCCTGAATGCTGAGGACAAACACACCGGCGATGCCATGGGCTGGTATGTCTATACCCGCAATGGTGAGAATAACTTCAGTTCCATTAACATCGGCAACCTGGCCGTCGGCAACGATGGGTATTTGCTGAACTTTTCCGCCATTCGCGACAGCAAAGTGAAAACAAACGATCAGTCAAGGAATCTTGGTCTGGTGCACGTGGTGAGAGATTTTACTGACAAACCTCTCGCGGCAAAAGAAGCGCAAAGAGGCGGAGGGTTCGAGTCCATCATCGTGGACAGCACATTGGTTGATACCAAATCAAAAAATCCGCAGGCGACGGGAGACGACAAATTCCAGTCCACCAACAGTTCCAAATCTGGGCCTGTGCAGAATACTGGCATCGTCTGGCTGACTGATTACAAGAAATCAGACGGCAAGACGATCTCCCGACCAAAAGTCCACAAGCTCGACGGAGACAAGTTTCTCGTAGTTGCTGAAGAGTGGGCCGTGAAAGAACACGAGCACTGGAAAGACCGGGATTCCGGCAAACCTCAGCTCGTGTCTGAAGCACCCCAGCAAACCGTTGGTTGGGTCGTGAGGGAGTATGGCCAGGTGGTGAAGCCAATGAAACCCATGGAAAAAATGCCGCTGCGCTTCCGAGACAAATTATTTGGAATTGGCGATGGCACGGTTGGCTGGGTTTATTTCGATGGCGAGACGGGTAGCTTCACGCTGACCACGGTGGATGCGGAGTTGAATCAGACCCACCACCGGTTGGACTTGTAGCTCTGCGACCCGACGCACCGCTTAGGCAAATGTTTCTCCTTCCACAGCCCGATAGGCTGCTGGATATGCGTGCCCGTTGGTGCGGCAATAGCGGGCTCATCCGGGAAGTTCATGTCCGGCGGGGTTGCGCCCGTCGCAGTCCCTTCAAGGAACGGCGATTTTGAAATCGCCGATCCAACCGGGAGCGATCCCAAATCGCTCACCCTTGAGCTTGCGTCAGCAAACGGCAGCGAGAAAGACGCATGGGTGAGATGGCAGACTGTCAGCCCGCGCGTGCCTATTGCCCGGTCGCGGCATCCAAAGCGCGAGAGGACACGCGCACTCCATAAGCTGTCGCCCCTCTCACGGCCTCTCTGTCGCGGGAGCGTCCTGGAGTGCGGCTGTCCTCTGCCGCTTTGGATTCTCTCCTTGCCGCATCCACAAAAGCCTTACGCGCGCCCCCACCGGACATGAACTTCCCGGATGAACCCAATAGCGGGCCTCAAGCTCCGTGCTATTTATCTTTCCATAGCCGCCCTCGAGCAGGGGTAAAAAGGAGCATGTAGATAAGATAATTTTATTGACCCAAAAATTTCTCGGGGGTAGAAGTGGGGCGTTGTGGCAGACAGTGGTTCAACATGGTAATTCATCCCTATGCCTTTTCTCACGCCTGAATCTCGAGTTTTCTCGGGCCAGTATCATCACGCGATTGATGACAAAAATCGCGTGACCGTTCCTGCGCCATGGAGGCTTGGGCCTGAGACCGAGGAATTTTTTATCGTGCCGGACCAGAGTCAGAACTTTCTCCTGGTGTTGCCGCCTGCGGAATTCAAGTCGGTGAGCGATGTGGTGAATGCGAATGACAAAATCTCGCCACATGACAAACGGAAATTCATCCGTCAGTTCTATTCACGCGCCAAGCAATGCACGACAGATCGTCAGGGCAGAATCCTGATTCCCGATGATCATCGTCAGCAGGTGGGCATGGGCGCCGAGGCGGTGCTGGTCGGAGTGCATGACCGGTTTGAAATTTGGAATCCTGATCGGTGGGCGCAGAGCTATGAGGAAGATACATCGACCTATCAACAGGTCGCCAACCTGGTGGG
>CBDUBV010000131.1:0-7707 GCA_965365475.1 uncultured Chthoniobacteraceae bacterium
CCCTCATTTTCGGTAAAGCCGATATCGACATGATTTTTCGTGGAAACAATGAGATATCGGAGTGGAGTCATATTTTGCAGAAGCAGGCAGGTGACTATGTGTTGGCATGCTAAAAGCTAAAAGTCCCAATGAGGCGGCAGCCGATTTATCGAGGGACGTTGTCAGTCAGGGCACCGCGTAGGCTGCAACTGGTCAGCGCGCAAAGCAAGGGCAGCACCGAGAGGGCGGAATATTTCATGAGAGGTCGAGCATCGGGCTGGATTTATTTGGAAAACTTAAACCGCACGTTGATGTCTGCCGCTTCTGGTAATATAATCCGACCGTCGGAAGGCACTGCTGCGTGCGAAAGTCGGCCGTCGCATTCAACTCGCACATCCATGGCACCAGCGGGCATTCGCATTTCCGTGCGGATCGGCCGCAACGGCCATGTCATGTCCTGTTTCACGGACACGTCTATCTCGCCGTCCTCATCGGCCGAGACCGTAATGGAGACCGGCCCGAAGCGCGTCGGCGTCTCTTCCACAATCACCTGCTTGCCAGCTACGATCCACTCTTCGGGCAGACCGCGTAGGAGATGCAATTCGTCTCCGATCTCCATCACCAAAAGATTGCGCACAAGCCGGATGAACTCGGCTGAAGCCCAGTTGTGCGGCATATCGCCCACGTAGCGCACTTGCGGATGGCTCTGCAGGCTGTGTTCCTCCCTCCAGACGCGCGTGGTAGCCGCCCTGTTTGCAAGCGCGTAGAGGTAATCAACTGCTTGCGCCGGATCGCCCGCATACAAGGCCACATGGGCCGCGAACGAAGCGTGATAGGACCATGTCCCTTTCCAATGCGTCCAACCGGTCTCGCGAGGCAGCCCCTCGTCGTCATCAATCGAAGCATTCAAAGCCAGAAGATTCTGAACGATCGGATCGTCTGGACGAAACACTTCGCCCGGATAAATGGCGTGGCACAATGCCCAGGTCGCCCCGGCAGGCGCGATCTTCGTCCACGGTCGCGCGAGTTGTTTGTCCTGGAATGGACTCGTGCCGAAGTTGTGTTCATCGGGAAACATGGCAATCGGCAGGTAAGGGATTCCGTCGTCGGTCTTGAGCATGTGCCGAGCAGCATGCTCCTGAAAATCTGCCAACAGGTCTTCATACATTTTGCACAACTCCTGCGCGTTCGCCGCTCCGAGCCGCTTCGCCGCGAGAGATGCTTGCCTCAGCCCGGCAAGTATCCAGAGCACGGTCGTGTATTCCGGACGCTGCCCGCCCACGCCGCCATCGCCGTAGCTTTCCGGCAACAGACCGTGACACGGATGGCTCTCGGGGAGAGCGGCCGCTTCTTGCCGCATTTCGGCAATGCGACGCACCGCGCCTTCGATAATGTGCCAGTTGTTCCTCAGACGCTCCCAATTCCCGCTCAGCTCAGTAAGCCTCACCAGTGTGGCCAGGGCGATGCCGGTCTCCTTTGTGTGATACGGATGGATCGTGATCGCTCCGTCTTCCCGCCGGTATTGCAGTAGAGCGTCCCAGTGCAGATCAGCCTCGTCATCGTGACCGAGATAACGCGCAGCCTCCGTCATGAAATGACCATCCACCACCCACAGCCCGCGATAGACCAGCGGGCCGACCTGAAAGATGGGCAGCCCCTCCTTTATCACACGCGCCTGCAGCAGATTTCTCGCACAGGCGGTGATCATCTCCTGCACAGAGTCGTCTGGCATTTGGAGCTTTCGTTTTTGGAAAACGCACGACTTCCAAAAATCACGAGTCTCCGCCAATGCCTGCTCACAGGATTCCACGCTCACCTTCTCCAGTTCGTCGTGATTAAGCGCGATGACGAACGCCCCGCGCAGCGTCGCTCCTGGCTCAAGAGCTTCAGTTTCAGTGGTAAAAGCGTGCCGCCCGATGTGCTCGTAATCCTCACATAAGCTCAGCGGTGATGGCACCGAGCGAATCAGCGAGGGCTGCTCCTGACTTTTTTCGGCAAGCACGATGGGGAGAGCGATCTCACGCGAAGGCACTGCAAATTTCTCCTTGAGCCCATCCAGATCGGCCTCATCCACCATCACCGTGACCGCCGCGATCAACGGCGCGTCCATCTCGGCATTGGCTTTCAGTTCCCACAACACGATGTCCGATCTCCGCTCCGCTTCGCGGTGCGCAAAGGTCGTGAGAGTGAGTTTCCCAAAGTCATACTCGAGTTCAGTCAAGACGACAGCCGATTCAGCGGACTCGGTACTTTGACTGCAACGTGGCGGCTTCGCGGCATGGCGCCACCCGAAGGTAATCACCCGGTTCCATCCATATTGCAGCGAGCCATCTTCCCGAATAAGCGACTTGAATTGATCGTCGGGGAAGCCAATGCACGTCCATTGCAACTTCGGGCCGTAGCGAAAATCGATTTGATGTTTTTGCTTTGGAGCGCGTGTCTGAGGCACATTGGGTGCGCCAACATTTTCTGTAGTCATGTTCATATGGTGTGGTTATCTGGTGCCAATTTTTCGCGTAGCTGGGCTGCCCGACGGTAAGAGAATGGCAAGACTCATGAGGGCGTTGCTCAATGGCGTCATCCAATATTCTGTCGAGTTCCATTGCGCATTGGCGTCTTCATCGAGGAAAGGCTCGTCGGAAAGTTCGCCGCAGAATCCGTTGAGGAATCCGCCCGGGAATGTTCCCATGAGACGACTGTGTGGCATGGGATTATTGTAGCCGATGCCGCTGATGAGCGAGGCGTTGTGCAGGTTCTGCCCGGTAAGCCAATGGATTTGCTGCCATGCGGTGCGGGTGGCGTTTTCATCGTCCAATACTTCACCGACCAATGCCAGTCCGTGAGCCCAGCTCATCCAGTGCCCACTCAGACCGTGATTGATCTTCTGCGGATGATTTGCAGGCATAAAGAATCTATAAAGCCAACCGTCGCGCCATGGGCGATAGATGTCGCCCTCGCTCACGGCCTTGGAATAAACACCAAACGGAATGAACCCGAACGGCGTGGCCGCAGCAAGTGGTGCAACGTAGCGGTCAAGACAGGTGCGCAAGACCTCACGGGATCGGCGGCAAAGGGCATTGTCCACATTCTCCCGCAGAACCTCAGCCAGTGCGATCAGTGGTTGCGCGGAGTGAAGGATCCCGCGATAAGGCTCATCGCTGCCCGAGGCATTCCGCCAAAAACCCAGCTTGGGACAAAATGACTCGAGCAGCAATTTGACAGTCTCTTCGACTTCGCTCCACTCAAGTGCTCCCACACGGAAGAGTTCCAGCGCAGCCAGGCAGCGCCAACTGCGAACCGACGTCCAGCCAGCAAAGTCCAGCCCGGACGATTCGTAGTAGCGCGGATCGGGAGTCAACCCGAGTTGCCATCCCATCTCCGCCGCAGCGCGATAGCTCCTGGCTCGATCGGGATCCACTGCGGCATACATCCGCGCCGCTTTGGCCAGAATTCGCACAGAGGTAAATTGCGCGATCGGATTGTATTGTATCCGCACCGGTCGCTCGTCTCCGCTCTGCCGCGTATTGTCGGTAAAGCGGTTATCGGCATTGTCGGCATAGCAGCCGGAGTGGTTTTCGTAGAACCACACCATGCCCGGTGCTTTGCGGGAGTTCCGCCCCCCACCCACGTCTTCGTAAAACATCCCGCTCGTGGCATCCTGCATTTTAAGCATGAAATCCAATCCCCACCGCGCTTCGAGCAACCATGGGGACCAGCCCGCATCGACTTTCTCCCATTCCGCATAGTGCCAGGGTATGCGCTCATGCGCATCCATCAAGGCCAGCGCAGGCAGGTTGGAATGCACCATCCATTGCCGCACATCCCCGGCATCGTACCATCCGCCGACGACATCGATGGGTTCTTCAGTATCTGTGCGAAAACCATCGTCCATGTGCGATGGGCCACGCCAGGCATTTTCATATGGCCCGGATCGCCAGTTGTGAATGTGCCGTAGAAAGACCTCGGGCAAGATGGAAAATGCGCCATCAGTGATCACGAACTGATAGGAATGTTCGCGGCTGGACTTGAGCACCACACGATAGACACCCGGCATTTCCAACGCCGAGAAATCTCCTACACAATAATCCCCGAGTGCGGATTCCACCTTGTGCAGCCTGCCTGAGAATACCGACTGGAAATCTTCAAAGCCGTCCATCGCCACCGGCTTGTTGAGTGCCATATCCTGCACCTCAAACTCAGTATCCTCGCCATCGACAACAATCACTGACTTTGCGCCACGGCAGGGAAAACCCAGATGATTGATCAACACACGCCCCGTGCGTTTGAACCCCGGCTCGTTCATTATTCCTCCCAAGCAAACCCAACCATCGACGCGGGGGGCAACGTCACTTTCGATCCTGTCTCCAGGCCGGTCTCGGTGGATTCCTCGATGGTCACGCCTTGAGTAGTCGCCAAGTCCGGAGTGCTAGCCGCAATCTCGCCAGTGAGCACCAGCTTGCGCACACTGCCCTTGGCGGGAGCCGGAAGCTCAAGCACCACCTCGACGTTCTGCTCGGGATCCAAATTCGTGAGGATCAACGAGCGCTTGCCGCCGTCTTTATAGGCATAGGCGTTCACAAGCGTTGTGTCCGTGTAGTGCATGATTTCACCACCCCGTTTTCCCGTCTCGAACCGAGTCTCGATGTCGAGTTTTGGCACCTCTCCGACCATCGAAGTCTGCAGCATATTTGGCAGGATCAACTCATTCGCCAGTTGGATCGCCTCACCGATCGGACGGGTAACCATATTTTCCATGGCAATGACGGCCACCGCTTTGTGCGTGGTTGCGCCGAGTGTGAAAAAATTCTGCGCACGTATGCCGAGTGTCTGCATGAGCAGAAGCCCATTTGCATTGACCAAAGCGGGTCCCCAGCCCTGCATCATGTATTCACGCCGATCATCGGTGAGTGCTTTCGTGCCCTCGAGACCGGTGTTATTGACTTCATACACGCTGGTCTCTTTCCCAGCAGCCTTGGTCGTCCTGGCATGGATATTTACATACCCCGCAGGGTCCATGATCGTGCGGTGGACGTTTGCAGCGCGGAAACGCATCATGAATTTATCGTCTTCAAGTTGCGGAAAGAAATCCTCCGGAAACCCTTTCATCGCTGGAAGCCAATACGGTGCGATGGCGAATCCATCCGCCGACGGGTGGTTGCGCATGAGCCGCGTGAGCGAGCCCCAGTTTACCGAATGCGCGCCGGATTCGATGCGATATTTCGACGAGGTAAATGGCGAGGTTTTAATCTGCTGGGTGATGCCCTCCCAATAGTCTGCCCCGTTAAAACCGCCGGAGTTGTAAGGTAGTGAGCCGTTCCAGGCCTCGTTGCCATATTCAATAAATATGGTGTCGAATGATTCGGTCCAGGGTTTCTCGCGTCCTTGTGCTGCCCGGAGCTTCCCGCCGCCCACGTCGGCGGGTGCACCCATGAATTCCAGAAACAATGTGACTTCTTCCGGAGTGAGGACGCCAGGGAGATTGATCCAAGGGTTCGCCCCCACTTCCAGGCAAAGCTCCAGAAGTTCCGGCAACCCAAAATCCGGCAAAAACACGGGGGCAACCCTCGGGCCAGGCTTGGCTGAGATCATGCTCAGGAAGGCCGTCCTATCGATAGCATCTCTCTGAAGATAGGACTCCATCGTTTGACCGCCCATCTGAAGATTGCGCAAGGTGCCTGGGCGAAGCGATTTCAGGTTCTTCACGAAATTATCGTTCTGCGTTGTCGGATTGGTGGAAGTGCCTTTTTCGATCTGCACATTGTCCAAAAGGATGTCGGCATTTGCGGCCACAAAGCGGAAGGTGACAAAGCCAGCTGGCGTTTTCGGAGGATTAGTGACCTCGATTTGAACCTCGTATTTTTGCCACTCGGGAGTGATCGCTACAGGAGTCTCCGTTCCGGCCTCGCCGATATTGATTTTCAGCTCCGGGCTGGCGGACGGACTTTTCGCCCAGAAACGGACGTTCCAAATACCAGAATTATCCAGCAGTCCTTGCATGGCGGGAGCAAAATTATAATTTGCCTCGCCTTTCGAACCTTTCAGCAATAGCGCGGATTTGCCGCCCACTTCTGGGGGGACATCATTGCTGATTTCGTTTTGTGGACTGTTCCAACTTTCGGCTCTTCGCATAAGCCCCACGTTGGAATCATCGACTTCCAGCGCGACACCGGTATTAGCCGGGCCAGCCGGAACCGTTTTATCGAACTCAACACGAACGAACTCGCCCGACTGGCCTTGTCTGTCAGTTTTCGTGGTGGTGAATCCTTTGATTTTCCCCGACATGCCCTTGGCTGGCCCGCTTAAGATTTGCCAGGTGCCTCCATCCTTAAGAAGTGCGCGGATCTCCTTGCTTAAGGGACTCCACAGCGTTGCTCCCTAAGCGTCCTGCTCAGAGGCCGTCATCGCATAGCGATACGTTGTGCCCTCAAAGTTGTCCGAGACCAGGTTTTTTCGACTGGTGAGACCCCAATAAATCGAGAAATCGATGTTAAAACCAATGCGCTGAACTCGATCCACCGCCACGACGTCTTCGACCTTTACAGTCAAGGGTGCTGCGTGCAGAAGGGGAGCATAGAAGAAGAAAACTGCGAGGAAGCGGAGGGAGGTGCGATTCATGACTGGCAAGCTATTCCGCCATGCATGCGGGTCAATAGAGCAGGTCGGGCGAAAAATGAATGCTGTCCCATGTATAGCATGGGCCGGTGACGGTGCACAGCTCCTGGATCGGACAAAAAGTTACTGTGTCACCCGGAGGGTGCGGAATACCTACAATTCTGTGAGACAGAACCCATGGAATAATAAGAAATACCTGTTGCAGAGCGGGTGTAGCGGGAATACATAGGCGCTGTAGTTCAACCACTTATTCCCACCTCTATGAAAAAACTTGCTTACTTGCTTCTTGCTTCGGCACTTGCCTCCACCAGCCAGGCTGCATCGATCTTTAAGGCTGATAACAACAACGCTCTCAACACCACTGGCTCATGGGTCGGCTCCACAGTCCCAGGTAGTAGCGATGTTGCGGTGTTTAATAATACCCTCACTGCTGCCAGGACTGCGGCACTGGGTGGCAGTCTTAGTTGGGCAGGCATTCAGCTCACCAACCCGGGAGGAACGGTAACTATCAGTAACACTGGGGGTGCCACGCTCACGCTGGGGTCATCCGGCATCGACATGTCCACGGCCACTCAGACCCTGACGATCGGCGCTACTGTAAATGTCGGCGCAGCTCAGACCTGGACGGTAAATAGTGGGCGCTCGCTCGCTGTCCAGGGCGTCACCAGTTTCGCCAACAAAGTCACTTTTGACGGCGGCACGGGAGCAACTGTGGCAAACATCACTGCCAGCAATGCATCCAATAGCGGAGCAGGCGGCATTGAGATTAGAAATGCAACGGTGACCAATAGCCAGGCGAACTGGACCTATGGTTCGGGCGTGATCACGATGAATGGCGGCGGCGCGGCGACTGGCACACAAGCGAGGATAGCAGTTTCTAGCAATACTACCATTGGTAATACTGTCACGCTGTCCAGTGCCAAAGAAAACAACATGTTCCTATTCTCCGGCAATAATAGGTCGATGGATCTCACCGGTGTCATCAGTGGCTCGGGTGGTGTGACTTTTCAGGCAAACGGAACTGGGAGTCTATTAACCATCGCTGGGAATAATACATATTCCGGAGGAACCATTTTGATTGCTCCCACATCCACCATCATCGTCTCCCACGACAAC
>CBDUBV010000132.1:0-7616 GCA_965365475.1 uncultured Chthoniobacteraceae bacterium
AAAAAACACTCGATAAATCTTTTTGCGCATCTTCATCCCGGAATGTTGCTGTTTTCTAAGTGCAATGATAGCGTGCCGATTGATGCCGGATGATTCTCCCCTTATTGAAGCGTGTCCCTCTTGCGCTGCGTTGGTCGATGTAAGTGAGCAGGGTATATTTGCGCTGGCGCATTGTCCCATGTGCGGAACGGGCATGCGGGTGCGCCATGTGCTCAATCATTTCGAGCTGGAAGAAGTGGTGGGGGTGGGTGGCATGGGCACAGTGTACAGGGCGCTCGATACCAAGCTGAACCGCAACATCGCGATCAAGGTCTTAAAGCCGGAATTCGGACTGGACGCGGAACTGATCCTCAAATTGGAACGCGAAGCGCGCATCACAGCTTCCATAAACCATCCTTACGTGGTGAAGGTGTATTCCTTCGGGTCGGCCATGGGCCAATACTATCTCGCCATGGAACTTGTGGAGAAAGGAAGTCTCGACGATCTCATGAGCATCCAGAATCGCATTGCGGAGATGCAGATTCTCAATGTGGGAATCCAAATCGCGCAGGGGCTGGATGCGGCGTATCAAAAAGGTCTCATCCATAGCGATGTGAAGCCGGGAAATATTTTGTTCGCCGACCCGCATACCGCCAAGATCGTGGACTTCGGCCTTGCGGAGCTGATGGAGGAAGAGGCGGAAAAGAAAGGTGAGATTTGGGGCACGCCCTATTACGTCTCGCCGGAGCGGCTTAATCATGAACCGGAGGATTTTCGAAGCGATCTGTATAGTCTTGGCGGCACGTTGTTTCATGCGCTGGCGGGGCGCCCGCCGTTCGAGGCTGAGAACGCCTCTCTGGTGGCTCTCAAGCATGTGCGCAGCAAGGCCGTGAGTTTGCAGGCATTTGCGCCCGATATAAGCAGCGAGACGGCGTATGTGATCAACCGCATGTTGCAGAAGAATCCGGAGGATCGTTATGAATCCTACACGGAGTTGGTGGAGCATCTCACGTATGCCAAGACCAAGATGGAGCAGCGGGTGGCCGCGCCGCATAAGAAAAAAGAGCGGGTGGTGGTGGAGGGCGATAAATTAAAAACCACGCTGGGCTGGTTGACATTGGCGGGCATGGTCTTCGTCATCATTCTGGTGGCGTTGGCGGTGATGAATTGGAACACCATGTTCCCGCCGTCCGACGAAGAGTTGGAAGCTGCCAATGCTTCCATGGCTTCGGCCGCAGTGGGCAATGTGCAAACACGATTTGCGGCTGCGAGAGAGTTGTTTGTGGAAGGGCAGCACCAGGCAGCACTGCAAGCTTTTCAGGCACTGGGTGAAAGCGGCCCAGTCCAGCAGCCACTTAAACATTGGATCAGGTTCTTCACTGGTGCATCGCACATGGCATTGGGAAATTTGAAAGAGAGCGGTCCTATTTTTAAAAAAATGG
Source organism: uncultured Chthoniobacteraceae bacterium (assembly GCA_965365475.1). GTDB lineage: Bacteria > Verrucomicrobiota > Verrucomicrobiia > Chthoniobacterales > CAKUMP01 > CBDUBV01. Next base: position 1,422 of record CBDUBV010000132.1, read on the forward strand.
CAGGCGAAGATATGTTTTCAATGGACCCAGCGGATCGCGATCTCGGCAATTTTTTCCTGGAAACGTCGCGTCTGCTTGCTGCCGAGGGTCCGGTCACCAGGTCCACCGCACGCATGTACGCAGCGGACGACATCGAGGCGTTCAGCGTGTTCATGTTTGGGCTTAAGAACTATGAGATTGGGCACATGGAAGAGGTGGACCCGGTGTTGCAGCTTTTCCTCCAGGCGGAGCCCAAGGCTGCCTATGACTGGATCAATAAACTCAAGCCTTACGCAAAAATGCTGCAGACAGAGTTACAATCGCTAAGCCGGGCGGCAGCAGCAATCGATGCTGCGACTACTCCTGCCGATCTGGAGCGCGCTCGCGAGCAATTGGAGGTTGCCGAGAAGGAGCTGTCCGAAAAGCCTAAGATGCAAGCTTCGCTTCGAAGGTTACGTGGGAGACTGGAACGAAGCCTCTCCCAGGCGCGCCCCACTGCGACGCCCCCGCCCCAGCCTACACCCACCGCTGCGGTCCGCGAAGCCGAGCAGGCGTTGGTGGCTCGAGAACGCGAACGTTATGAGCAGTTGGCCGCAGAAGTCTCCATGCTGTGGTCCGAGTGGGACTGGGCAAAAGCAACACAAGCGGTGCAGGCATTTTCTCCGGAGTCCAAGGAAATCAGAGCCTCGAAGGAAAGGTTACTGTCTCGGGCACAGGCTCTGGAGACATTTAAAGCGCGACTGATCGATGCCATCAATGCCACGAAATATCCGCAGCCTATCGTAAACAAATCAGGTGCACGGCTGCCCTCCGGAGAGTTGAAGGCGGACGAGAATGGACTGCAAATCCAGGTGCAATACGGCTCGGTGCCGGCGCCATGGAATACGCTGCAAGTGAGCGCGGTGGCAGACATGGCGAGACACTTTCGAGAACAGGAAAAAGACGAGACGAAAAAAGTGGAGTGGCAGTGGCTTACGGGAGTGTATTTGCACCAGATCGGAGAGCAGGAATTGGCTCGCGATTTACTACTGGAAGCGTCGCGGCAGAACGCGGCTTACCGGGACGAACTCCAAGGCATTTACGCGCGGCCTTGATTGGCGCGGCGACGGGCCGCTGGCGTGTTTTTTCAAGGAACAGTGGCGCGGATTAATTTGCCTTGCTGATCGAAATCCACGTAGCCGTCGCCGATGCGCACCACGCGCAACTGGGCTTCGCCGCCATTTGCGGGCACCAGGAGCATGGAGCCAACGGTCAGCTCTTTGCCATTGACGATGGCCAGCGATGGGCTGCCTAGCAAGGTGGTGGTGACTTTCAGGCTCTCAGGCGGGACGGCAACCACGCGCGGCGCGGGCGCTATGGGCGTGGGTGCAGCGGGAGCTTCGCCTGCGGGACTCCAGCCAATGGGCCAGAATGGATTGCGCGCGCCGCGATCGGGCGAGAAAGAGGAACGATTCTCCAATGTGAATTTGGCAATCTCCTGGGGTGCTTCGCATAGAGCATGCGTCGCAGTAAGCACCAGGCTCAAGCACGTAAGAAGTCTCATTGTTTTAGCAAAATATTGGTTTCAAGGCTGAGCTTTTGTTTCTCCGGATCCTCGTCCTGCACGGTGATGTTGAGCTTGGACACATCCATCAACAACTCCTGGTTTTCCAAAGCAGCTATCGCATTGCCCGCGTCGATGAAGGAAGCATTGGGAATGTCGATGGCCCAACTCAGTCGCGACCAGTGTGGCAGACTTTCACCGGCTGGAGAGGTGCCCAGCTGGCGGATCGCGGGGTTCTCCAGATTGTAGCGTTTGAAGAACGACGACATCCGCAACGGAAACCAGGCTATGGGCGAGCCGTCGGGGATGTTTTGAACGAAGTAGGCCAATGTCTCTGAGGCAGCAGCAGCCTCCTGGCGCAGTTGATTGGTCTTGTTTATCTGTCGGTCTGCGTCGCGCACCCGAGTGGCAAGCGCATCCGTCTCGAGGCGTGCAGCCTGGGATTTAATGCCCAGGGGTTTGAGCAGAAAGGAGTAGTAGGCCACGATAAGCATGATCAAGAGAATCACACTGAGGATAATTTTCTGAACCTGGTCTTTGGAAAATTTCATGGTGTCATTCCTCCGGGGATTCCAGAGCTTTCAGCTCGACTTTTACAGTAAGCGTGAAGCGAACTGTGGAGAAGTTGTTGCCATCGAGCACCACCTGGGTGGGCATGTCTTCGAGGTCGGTAGGAAACTCCACACTCGCCTGCCCATAGTAGGTCTCCAAACGCTGTAGCAAAGCCTGCCGGAAATCCTCGGCGCTCTGTCGCGGCTGGCGGCCTGCACAGAGGCCCGCAAGGCTCAGCGAGAATCGACGCGCCTCGCGTTCGGACTGCCCAGCTAGAGTCTGAATTTGGACTTCTTTTGGAATGCTGCGCAAAATCTGCTCCAGCAACGGCCCCCAATATGGACGCCCTTCCGCCCGGCGGACCAATTCCTTGGCGGTATCAATCTCAGATCGGTATGTTTCTTCCTCTGTCAGAGATGCCTGCAACAGCGGCTCTTTGGACGCCCATAAGGATTGGAGACGGGTCTGCTCATTTTTTAGATTCTTGTAGCTCGCCGATTTGAACATGTAAAAACTCACCAGGATCATGGTCACCACCAGCAGACCCAGGATGCCTATGCGCAGTGGATCTGTGCGACGCTCCAACTCTTGTTGGTGATGCTCGTGAAGTAGATCGATGGTTAGCGGCATGGGTAGGGTCAGAGAACGGTTGTGGACATGGCGCCCATGGCTGCACCGAATGCGACGGTGAGTGATCGGGCATCGGCGTTGAGATTCTTCCGCTGCGCGGCACTGAGACCTATTTCGCATTGATCCTGCAAATCCCACGGTTCACCGGGTAGATTCAATTCATCGGATAGCACTTGCATGACAAGGTCCGAGCGAAGAGCGCCGCCAGAGAGGTATAGCCGGTCGATGCCTTTATCCAGTTGGCCCTCGAAAAACCCGATGGAATTAACGATCTCGCGGCAGATTTGCGACATGGACATTCGGACCGCCTCCGCCATGCCTGCATCGCCTTGATCCAGCAACATCTGCACGGCCTCGGCATCGGCCGCGACTCCGTTCATGCTGAGATCTGCCATCAGATTCCGACCTCCATAATCGATGACACGAATCATGGAAAGCACGCCACGACAGCCACCCACCACGAGAGAATGTTCATGGCCGATGTCCAGCAGCATGAAGGTGCTTTCTTTAAACACTTCCGGTCGGCAAACTTCGAAAGCGTTGATTAGACACACGCCCGGCAAGGTGATCATATGCAGTGGAAGACGCATGCGGGCAAAGGTGCTCACCATGAGATTTACGTGGTCTCGCGGCAGGCCGGCCACCAGATATTTGCAGTTGCGGTTGGCGGATGTCTCTTTGCTTGTCTCCACCGCAGCGCAATCAAATATGTAATTGGGCAACTCCTGGTGAAGCACCATGGAGCCGTTAATTTTCAAGGCATTGCGAAGGATGCTGATCGGCGTCTGCGGCTGATCGATGATGCGCAGCACTGCGTCCTTGCCGGAGAGCACCACGGCATGCGCCCGGGCGCCTCCGCCTACATCGGCCAGAAGCAACTTGAGGTGGTGCGAAAGCGCATCCTGGTCCAACTGGGTGCTTTCCACTGTGCGGATGCCATAGCCTGAAATGACCGGGCGTCCGCGTCGAATCACATGGATCGCCTTGAGAGTATGCTGACCAACATCCACCCCGATCACGTTATTTAACAACTTGGCCATCAGAATATGTTGAGCAGGAATTGTTCCATGAGTCGGGTGCGAGATGCCAACCAATTTGCTTCGTCCTTAAACAAAGAGCAAACTCTGATTATGCAGCCACATGTAAATAGGAAGCCCCCGAGCAGCTTCCGCCACGGCCTGCGCAGGATTATCCTGCAACCCGCTCGCCACGATTTCCACGAGTTGCAGCCGCATGAGTTCCCCAGGGAGATGCGCCCGCTCGCGATCTGTAAGTGGCTGGTAGGACGATTCATCATATTGATCCAGCCAGATGTGCAATTTCCACCAAGGCAAAGAATCATAGCTGATGTTTTCGGCTGCTCCAGGTGGAAAATCCAGGTTCGCCACCAGGCTGCGCATGGCGTAGGCCACGTCGAATATCCGTTCGCGTTCCTGTAGGAAATCATAATCCACGACCGCAGCCACGTCGTCCCCGCGGTAGAGCAGATTCCATGGATGGAAATCTCCATGCACTACGTTCCAGGGCATGCCGCCTATGATGCGCTCATGGTTGTTGGCAATCGGAGGGGCAAGCTGCTGCACGGTCTCGATGGCTTGAATCGCGCTTTCGCGTGTGTCGGGGTCGGCATCGCGCTGAGCGCGCACGCGCGCGAGCACCGTGTCGGAATGCTCCAGACATTCAGTCGGAGTGAGGTCGTTGCGCATTTCGGGCGGAACAAATCCCATGCTCTTCGGCAATGCATGCAGATGCCGGTGCAGCTCGCCGAGAATGCTGCCGGCTGCGTTCATGCGGCTCCAATCGCGGTGCGTGCCGACGTCGTGAGGAACAAACCGCTGCACTTCCACCAACCGATCGCCCCATAGCGTCCAGGCTTTTCCTCGACGGGTCTTGAGAACTTCCGGGGCGGGGAATCCGCGTGAACGCAGGTAGCGGATCACATTGTGAAGAAATTCCACACGCTCGGCGTAATCCTCCGCATGGCGTGCGCGCAGGATGAATGTGCCCTGGCCCGTGCGGAAAGGGTCGGTGAGATTGCATTGCGTATTAAACGGAGCGTCCATCTGCACGATGCGTCCGAGATCGAACTCGTCAGCCAATTTCTGCAGCTGCGCCATGGACAATTCCTCCAGTGGATGCACTGGACGCGTGGTCGCTTCGATTCGCAGAGTCTGCGGCAACGCCATCTGACGCCTGGTGATCGGGTCCATGCGTCAGGGTTGATCGGCTTGCAACGCTGGGCTGGGTCGTGCGGTCTGGCCTTCCAGCATTTCCGCCATGAGGTATAGGCCTGCCATGAGCAGAACGAGCAGAAACAGCAATATGCTGATGGCGATCACCCGGCGCTGGGCGCGCGTAGCGTTATTGCGCAGGGGAGCGTGAGCCAGTCGCTGCATCTCCAGCTCGCGCAGTACCTGTTCTATATCCGGAGGATTTTCTTCTGGCGAATTGCCATTTGTCATCAGCATGTGATTACATCATTCCATGTCCACTGCCAAGAACGAGATCGATCCACGCACCGTCCGGCTCGCGTTCATTCTGCCGTTTCTGGTGTTCATGGGTTTTCTCGCGCTGTCGGGGTTGATCGGAAAACTCGCGCTCGATTATTCCGTGTCCAGTGGGAATAAGGTGTCTTTTCTGCTGCTGGAGCCGAAGTATTGGGTCTATCCGTTGCAGACACTTGTCTGCGGCTGGTTGCTGCTGCATTATCGTAAATTCTACGAGTTTAAATGGCGCACCGGATTCTGGTTGGCGACCTTGATGGGTGTGGTCGTGCTGGTCATTTGGATTTCACCTCAACTGATTTTTGGAAAAGAACCTCGCGTGGATGGATTTGACCCGACCGTGTTCGAGGATCAGCCCGCGTGGATGGCGTTCACGTATTTCTTCCGATTGCTGCGGCTCGTGGTGGTGGTTCCTTTTTTGGAAGAAATTTTCTGGCGCGGGTTTCTCATGCGCTATTTGGTGCGAGACCCATTTACCACGGTGCCATTTGGAGCCTTTACTCCGCTCTCTTTCGTGGCAGTGGCTTTGCTCTTCGGGCTGGCACATAGCGGGCCGGACTTTTACGCGGCTGTGGTGACCGGATTGCTCTACAACGCTCTGGCCGTTTGGACCCGAAGTCTGGGTGCTTGCGTGTGGGCCCACGCGCTGACCAACCTGCTCCTCGGCATCTACATTATCCAGACCGGGCAATGGGGATTTTGGTGACGCGCTTGCGGGTATTTGATAGTGTGCTGCCAAGTCGATGCATACTTTCTCACAGAAACTTATTCTTTGCATCCTGGCCGGCTTCGCTGCTGCGTGTCTTATTCAGTTCTATCGCGTGTTTGTGTTGCAGGCCGATGAGTCCATTAATAAAGGCTACCGCAGCAACTACGGCATCTCGTCCGATCGCTGAACCATGAAAATCGGGCTCCTGCAGATCAATACCACGGTGGGCGATCTCACGGGCAATCGCGACCGCATCCTGCAAGGCTACCGCCGATGTG
>CBDUBV010000133.1:0-7588 GCA_965365475.1 uncultured Chthoniobacteraceae bacterium
AGATTGCCGTCCACGCGGTAGCGCAGCTTCAACGATTTCTCGAAGGGCTCGATGTGGATGTCGGAAGCTTTTTCCTTCAGTGCCTGCACGAGGATCAGGTTCACGATTTTCACCACGGGTGCGTCCTCACTGGCCTGCGCCATGGAGTCGAGGTCCACCTCATCTTTTTTGGTTTCGGTGACTTCGATGTCGCCCGCTGCGGAACTCATTGCTTCCTGCATGACTTCCGCCATGCCTTGGGAGCTTTCATTGTTACCGGAAATGAATTCCGTGACGCTGCGCTCCGTGGTGATCATCGGCACGATATCAAGTCGCGTGCGGTGCCGGAGTTCATCGAGTGCCAGCACGTTGAGAGGGTCCGCCATGGCAACAAACAGCTTTCTGCCAAGACGTGCTACCGGAGCGACTTTGTAGTTCTTGGCAAGATCGGACGGGATAAGGGAAAAAATCTCTTCCGGCACACGGAGCTTCGAGAGATTTATCGGCGGCGTATTCAGGCATCGCCCCGTGGAGATCATCATGTCCTGCTCGGTGACAAACTGCTGATCCACGAGGACCTTTAACAATTTGCCGCCCTGCTTCTCCTGGAGAGCTTGAGCTTCTTCAAGCTGCGTGGGCAGCAGAAGTCCATCTTCAATGAGGACCTCTGCAATGCGCTCTCCGAAGGATTTAATGCTCATGTTATTTCTCCGACAGACGATAGACGTCCTTCAAGCTGTCGCGGATCTGTTTTGGCGGAGCGAAGAACCATTGGATATTGTAGTCGAGATGCCGCTGCACCGCCTCGCGCCCGCTTTGGTCGAAAGGATTGCACGTGGCGATAAGAAGCGTGCGGCTGATCAAATCGAAGGGCATGAGTAATCGACCGAGGGTGAACTCTTCTGGCAGCATCCGCACCACTTGACGATCCACCTCGTACCATTCCAGCGGGATAAACCCCATCTTCGACCGCTCCAGCAAGGCGAGATAGACATCTTCTTCGTCACCGACATTCGATTGGCGCAGAGCTTCTTCCAGCAGCGACAATCCAAGTTCGTTCTCCGCGCGCTTTTCCTTGTGTGCCTTGAGCCGGTTCTGGGCGGATTGGACCGCTTCAAACGTGAGCAGTTGGTTATCGAGCAGGAACCGCACCAACATTTCATTGCCATCTTCGCTTGGCAATTCCAGAGGTTGGTCCATTGCACCCGAGCCGGTCCGGGTGCGATCGATGGTGATCAGAGATGAAGTCGCGCCCTTTGTTTTCGAGGCTTTTTTTGCAGTGGGCTGCACGACGTCCTCCGGCTTCGCGGCATCGAGACTTTGCGTCAGCGAGTCGCGCATAGCAGCCACACCGGCCTCCTCGGGGTTTCGGGCGAGTATAAAATGGCACTCCTCCAACGCAGCCGAGAGTTGGCCGCTGCGTTCGTAAGCACCCGCGAGCATCTTGCTCACGCGCAACACATCCTCCAGACGATCCAGCTTCATGTAAGCCTCACGCAACAGATCCAACGATTGATAATCGTCCGGATTAGCCTGCGTGATTACCTCAAACATTTCGATTGTTTGAAGAATCTGTTCTGCTTCGTTGCCAGTGAGGTTTACGGCCATGGATCAATACGAAATAAGCGAATTCCGTGCCGTTGGCGGAAATATTTTAGAGCACGGGGGATATTCATAAGTAACTCTCGGGCGACTATAGGCAATAGCCGTGTCAGGATAAACGCAAAAAAACAGCCAAGCCCGGATTTCTGTCGCCCGCTCCTGCAAGCCGGGCGGGGAGAGAAAACTCACACTCAAAGCGGAGCCAGCGACGAACACCCTCTATGGAACAAATGTTTTTCGACAGTTGGACAAGTCTGGCGCGCGTCATCGTGGTGGGCGTGCTGGCCTATGGGGCGGTGGTTATTTTCCTGCGCATCTCCGGTCGTCGCACTTTGTCAAAAATGAACGCGTTCGATCTGGTGGCAACCGTCGCACTGGGTTCCACGCTCGCTACCGTCCTGCTGTCCAAAGATGTCGCGCTCGCAGAGGGAGCACTCGCACTTGCTCTGTTAATCGGGTTGCAGTTTCTCATCACCTGGCTGAGCGTACGGACCCGATGGGTGCGTCAGCTGGTCACCGGAGAGCCGATTTTGCTCATGTATGGAGGCGAGATGATCGAGGAAGCATTACTGCATGCTCGGGTGACTCGGGATGAGGTGTTGGCCGCAGTGCGACAGGCGGGTCTGGCCCATCTGAAGGAGGTGGGTGCCGTCATTCTGGAAACGAATGGGGTATTTAGCGTGTTGCGGTGCTCACCGGATCAGAATTATGCAAGCCTGGAAGGCGTGTTGAAAATAAAGCAAGGTTAGCGCATCGATGCTGCACGCAGTCGCCATGCGCAAGAAGACGGGATCGTAGTTTAAGTATTTACATAAAAATCAACGGCTCGCAATCGCCAGGTTGACGATGCGAGCCGTGAAATATTAAGCGGCGGTTGGCAGGACTAAGCGAGGGCGGCCTTGACCTCTGCAAGCCGACCTGCCGAACCGAGTTTCTCGCTGCGGCTGGCAATGAACTTCGCATATTCATCCATGAAAATTTTACCCGGCGGACGAAAATCAAACTCCGAAGGTTTATCCCGGAAAAATTCGCGATGCACGCGGGTCCAGACCAGACGGCCATCGGTATCGATATTCACCTTGGTGACTCCGAGCTTGGCTGCGGGCAGGTATTCATTCTCATCGACTCCGCGCGCACTCGGGTCGAGCTTGCCGCCGGCTTCATTGATGCGCCGCACTTCATCCTGCGGCACACAGGAGCTGCCATGCATGACGATGGGGAACCCTGGCAATTTTTTCTGAATCGCCTCGATCACATTGAAGTGCAGCGATTGCTGGCCTTTGAACTTGTAAGCGCCATGGCTGGTGCCGATGGCCGCAGCAAGCGAGTCGCAGCCAGTGCGTTCCACAAATTCCTCAACCTCATCCGGATTCGTCAAGCACGCGTGCCCTTCGTCCACCACGATGTCTTCTTCCACTCCTCCAAGCTGCCCGAGTTCTGCTTCCACAGAGATGCCTTTAGCATGCGCCCGCTCCACCACACGCTTGGTGATCGCAATGTTGTCCTCAAACGAGTCGTGCGAGGCATCGATCATCACCGAGCTGTAGAACCCGGAATCGATGCAGTCATAGCAGGTCTCTTCGTCGCCGTGATCCAGATGCACCGCGAACACAGCTTCGGGAAAAATTTCTTCCGCCGCGCGGATGATCGCTTCCAGCATGCGTTTATCGGTGTATTTGCGGGCACCTTTGGAAATCTGGATGATGAATGGAGCTTGTGAGTCGATGGACCCTTTGAAAAGGCCCATGGCCTGCTCGGCATTGTTGATGTTGTAAGCTCCGATAGCGTATTTGCCATAAGCCTGTTTGAATAGCTGCGCCGTAGTAACGATCATAGGACGGCGAGTAATGCACAAAGTTCCCACGACCGCAATATCAAACCAAGAAATAGATGCCCATTCAGAGCAATGAGACGGGTGTTTTCCACCACGCGCATGGTCGCAAGCAGGTCAGCTTCTTCAAAGCCCGTGTGAAACTCGTCAAAAAAGGCTGAGATGGGAGGGCGATGGGATCAAGGGTGTGGCGGATATGATGGTCGCAGGGAATTCTTTCCACCTCGAACAAAGAACGGGCATTATTGCGTCCGCGGGCCTCTTCCATCGCTCTCTGAAAACTCAAAAACAAGGGACATTGGGTGAAAAAAACCGAGAAGGCTGAAAGATCGCAATGGAGTAGCGGATGTACTTGCCCTTGTGGTAATCGGGCACCGCACTGGCGACTTCACGAAAGCACCGGATGATTTTTGAAAAGCCGCTGCCCTGCATGGATCAGCTCAATGGAGGAAGCGGTCAAAAAAAGTACAGTGACAGTTTTGTAACATTCCCCCCTGCTGTGAGATGCTTTGCCTTTTAGCTGCGCCGATCATCAGCAGCGGATGAAGCAGCTAAAAATGAAGAAGACGAGCGCGGTGGTGAGCTTGCTATACGTGTATAGCGTCGGCAGAGTGATTCCATGCTTGCCATCCGACTTGACACCGATACCGAGAACCGCCTTGACCGTCTGGCCTGGAAGACCGGACGCACCAAGACCTTTTACGTCCGCGAGGCGATCCTCGAGCATCTCGAAGACTTGGAGGGCATCTATCTGGCCACGCAGCGTTTGCAGCGTCCTGCCAAGACCTATTCCGCCAAGGATGTGAAGCGTAGGCTGGGTCTATAGGTTCGATGAACGGGCCTTGAGGGAACTCAAAAAGCTCGGACATCAAGCACAACGGGACATTCTCGCCTACCTCGAACAACGGGTTTCCTGTAACGCAGAGCCGCGCCGTTTCGGCAAAGGTCTCAAGGCCGATCTTGCCGGGTTGTGGCGTTACAGCGTCCGAGATTATCGCATTCTTTGCCTGATCATAGATCAGGTGTTGCTGGTGTTGGTGGTGGCTGTCGGCCATCGCAAAGACGTTTACGAGTAGCCACTTCATTTGCTCGCCTTGCCATTGCGTTCCAGCTTGGCGGGATGGGTTGCCGAGGACTGAACCCGCCGCTTTACATGACGACATGGAAGGGAAAGTGTCAGCCCTTTCGCCGCCTTGCAAACAGCAAGCCGCCCAGGCCTAGCAGCAGTACGCTCGAAGGCTCGGGCACCGATGAGAGCCGGACGTTGTCGAAGTTCGCCTGAACATTTGCGGTGTAAACGCTGTTTCGCGCTCCGATTAGTTCGATGCCAATTGCACGCCCTGAATCACCTGCGAGGGCTGTGTAGCTGACGGAGATATCGGCGAACGTGCCATCGGGCACCACGGCGGGAAGGCTGGTTGCTACAGGCGCACCGTCGGCTAGGAGCGCGATGCTATGTAGCGGCTCCTCGGCGTAGTCGGCTCGATTGCCGATTGCGACCGTGAGGGTGTATGTCCTTCCAGGCACGAACAAGCCGAGGCTGGATCCGGAGTAGGTCAGGGTGCCAATTGTGCCCCCATTGATTGCGATGAACCCGAGCTGCGGCCCGGAGGCGGTGCCTGGGAGGTCACCGCCCGTGGCGCCGGGATACTGGAAATCCTGGGGGTTGAAGACACCGTAGAATTGAGCATCACCTCCTGCTTTCCAACTAGGCGGAGCAGCCAGGGTGAAGCCCAGGTCACTGAGAATGGGATCCTCAAACGAGGCGTTGTCGATCGCGATCATCTGCGCGGAAGCGCCGATGGCCGACAGATGCAACGCACAGGCAACGAGGGTAATATTAGCGAGACGAAAGTAGGCTTTTTTCATAAGAACGAGAATTGTGTTATGGATTTGTTTGCGTTTGATTTGCTGGTAGTAAGCAATGGTCATGAACTCATCAGAATATTTTGAGTCCCGCCATACGCAGAATTGCGTAGAAAGCTCACCCAAGTTGGTGCCGCTCGGGCGGCGTGACATGTATGTAGTGCTCGCAGCGCTGCCGGAGCTTTATATGGCGGCGGACATGCACAGTTTTCCGCAAATCAGCCTACGCGTGATAAACCGACTGATCCCGGCATTATTCTCAAGCTACAACGAGATCGACCTACGGACATGCGGGGCGCGCATCAGCTACGAGCCGGAGGAGGTGGCCCGGCGCGGTGATGTCTATAAGCCCATTCTCGACCGGCACATTGGGCAGCACCCGCTGATGCAGCGCTACGCTCGGGGGGAGGATGATGGGGTCTGGATGATCAGCGATTTCCTCTCGGAGTCGGAGCTGCATGGGAGGGCGACGTATCGGGAGGCACTCGGGCCGATGGGTATCGAGGATACGCTGTCGTTCACGCTGCGCGGTGCGGAACAGCTGAAAGTCTTTATCGCGGTGAACGGCTCCCGGCGTTTTTCGGAGCGGGATCGGGCGATGGCCGCCGCGCTCCAGCCGCACCTCACGCAGGCGTTTGAGAATGCCATCGCCTTCACGCGTTCGCGCGCTCTCACGCTACTCTCGGCGCGAACTCTCAATGCGGGAGGGGAATTTGGGGTGCTTCTGGTGGATGCCAGCGGGAACGTGGCGCATGCCAGCGAACGTGCCACAGAGCACCTGGCAGCTCTTTTCCCCGATTGCGCACGCGAGAGGCTGCCGGGCGATCTGCTTCGCTGGTTGGAACGAGCGGAGCTTTCGGTCTCGCAGCTTTTCGAGCCGCTGGAGATTACGGGGGAGGGAGGGCGGTCGTACCTGTTTCGCGCGGCGCAGATTGAGCCGGGCCACTGGCTGCTCGCCTCGCGCGAGAGCGACTCCTCAATACTTGCGCAGGCACTGGAACAGGTTTGTCGTATCACGGCGCGGGAGGCCGAGGTGCTGCTCTGGCTCTCGCGGGGAAAGGGAAACGCCGAAATCGCGGCGATCCTTGCGATCAGTGAGCGCACGGTGGCGAAGCATATCGAATCGATATTCCCAAAGCTCTGCGTTGAGAACCGCAAGCAGGCACTACTGCGGGCACTAGAGGTCATCGGCCCGCAATAGGTCATGCGGTAAACTCGAGGATACCATGAGTTAGTGCGTAAAAATTTGAAAAAGGATGGCGGTCCTCGAATAACGATTCTGCCTGGCTTCCTTGTAGCGGCTCATGCTGCGAACCAGGCAGGTTGGTTTACCACGGAGGACTGCGGCTATCTTCGGCCTATCTTCCCCGAGCTTAAAAAAGGGGTCGGCCACTCAGAATGCCATAGTAAAATGTTTTTTGGGTGGAAATTGCGGATGTTGCGGATGCCATGGGCGTTGCGAATCGAATACAATGCGGAGCAGTGCACAAGAAATATGCCAATATACATGACCGACCTGTTTTCGGAGGACAATCGGCATGGTCATGAGTTAGACATTTGGACTCTGCGGAACACGAGCATGAGGTTGCCGGGATTGAATATTGCGTAGGCAGGACGTTCGTCGCCGTCACGCGACTGGCCTACGCTGCCCACGTTGATCGCATGGCGTTTACCTTTGTCCAGGATCACGGCGTCATACACAGGCTGGTATGACAACGGTGTGCTGCCGTTCCCATTTCTCTCCTGCCAGATTGCGGGCTGGTGTGTGTGACCAAAGAAACTTGTCTGCTCCGGTGTGGCTGCGAAATGCGCCTGCGCATCGCCCGGATCAAAGACATAATGGAATTCCTTCGGCTCGTGCAAACTGGCATGGCTGAACACCAAGGGAGACATGACGACGCTCATCGGCAATTTTTTGGCCCATTCGATTTCATTTTCAAGTTCTTGCCTCGCCTTCAGGATCGGCCCTCCGATTGTAACGGGCATTTGTTTGAGCAGCGCCTTGCTGTAGCCGGTCAGCATGAGTTCATGATTGCCGCGCACACTGAAGACACAACGTTCCCTGACAAGCTGAATACAACGCGCAGCATCGTTGCCGTATCCGACCGTGTCGCCCAGGCAGACAATCACTTCGATTCCCAGCGAGGCGATGTCGGCAAGCACGGCTTCCAGCGCGGGCAGGTTGGCGTGAACGTCACTGATGATCGCAATAGGCAGGTCGGGAAATTTCTTTGGTGCCGTGATGTCGGCGACCGACTGGGGCGATGTGGAGGGAAGCTCTGAAGAATTGGTCGCTTTTTTCTTAGGGGT
>CBDUBV010000134.1:0-7554 GCA_965365475.1 uncultured Chthoniobacteraceae bacterium
ACTCTGGGTGTGCTGCCGATACCGCCGACACCGACGGCGACGGCGTTCCGAATCTTCTCGAATATGCTCTTGGCTCGACGCCCACCTCAGCACGTTCCGCAATCCTGCCTGACTCCGCAGTGACGGGCGACTTTCTTACACTCACTTTCACGCCTCAAGTGATCACCGGGCTCACCTACACCATCCAAGCCAGTAGCGACCTCGCGACATGGTCCGATACTCCCATCGACGCTGCCGCGCTCACTGTGGGCGATCCATTTACATTCACCGACTGCTTCAGCATCTTCACCGATAGCCCGCCGCGCCGATACTTGCGCCTGAAAGTTCGTGCACAATAATTTTATAAATTAAACGCAATTATGAAATTTCATACCTCTACCAACCGTGCACACAGAGAAGCCTTTACCCTCACCGAAATACTCGTTGTCATCGCAATAATAGGCATCCTTACAAGCTTGGCGATTCCGGTGATCACGCGATCACTTGAAAAGTCGAGAGCATCACAAGGGCTGGCCAACATGCGCCAGATCGGGGCAGCCATGAGCCTTTATGCAGGAGAAAACGACGGCCTTCTTCCTCTGATGCGTACCTACTGGCCACAGCAATCATACGGACTCGAGGGAATCGAGAAATTCCTTGATACCGTCAATGGCAAGGGTGCTGGAAAGAAACTTTACGTCTGCCCAAACCGTAAGATCCAGGCTCCCATGCATCTCATGGAACAAAACGGCTGGCTCAACTACCGCACCTTCTCGTGCAATCCCAATGTCCACCGCTGGGCTCCAACTAGCGAAGCGGACCCCGCCTCGCTCCGCACGAAAGTTGTGAGCATACAGCGGCCTGCCCAGGTTATCTCCATCATCGATGCCTCGCAGAGAGCGGACGGCACTCTGGCAAATGGCGGATTGAATGGCCTTCCGGTGGATCCAACCGACCAGCGCATGCAAGATGCCAGCCGAGCTGAGGAACTCATTCCCACCACGGGCGATTCTGACCCCCAGACAGCAGGGACTATCCGCTATCGTCAACCAGGGGAAGCTGCCAATGCCCTGTTTGTGGATGGGCATGTAGAAGCCGTGAAAAAGGGAACTCTAAAAAATAAAAATTTCGCCGTCACATATTAGCCTCTTTCTGAACGCCCAAGTAACAACGACCAATCCATTATTTTCCCCAGTGAACCTTTGCAAACCCAATTTAATAGCTTGCCTGGCACTAGTAGCTCTTCCCACAGGGACACCACTCTATGCCCAAGGCCACAACTACAAAGAGGCACTGCAAAAGGCTCTATTCTTTTACGAAGCGCAGGCCGCTGGAGTCCTAAGACCTGACAATCGCGTTGAATGGCGTGGAAACTCCACGCTGCGGGATGGAAGCGATGTGGGGCGCAACCTTGCTGGAGGCTGGTTTGACGCGGGAGACGGAGTAGTTTGGACTTCGAACAATGCGTTTGGCGCCACCATGCTCGCATGGGCACTCACCACTTATCGTCAGGAATTTGTTATTTCTGGCCAGTATGCTCGCGGACTAGACGCGCTAAAGCACGGCACGGATTACCTGCTAAGATGCGTCGACCCGTCCAGCCCGACCGGCTTTCGAATTTACGTGGGCAAGGGCGCGATCGCCAATAATCCCCCCAACGATCCCGCCGCGACGAACGATCGCTCGGGTTATTGGCCTCATGAACTTCTTGATGCCATCAACATCTCGAACGGGCTGCCAGCATCCGTGAGGCCTAGCTATTGGGTGGATACCGCGGTCGGCGGTGCGGACGTAGCGGGGCACGTGTCTGCGGCCATGGCTTCTGCCTCCATCGTATTCCGTCAGGGAAGAGAAACCGCTTATGCCGATTCCCTACTTGCGATGGCCCGCTCAGTGTATGCTTTTGGGGAAGTTTATCCAAACGCGTCCACGATCACGCGGCGCCTTACGAATGGGAATGTAGTAAATCTGCCAAGCTATCCAAATCGAAGCAGTGCCTGGAGCAAATCCATGATTTTCGGGGCGGCCTGGTTGCATCGTGCCGAAATCGCGGCGGGAACCTTCGGTTACACGGCTGCTTATATCGACAAAGCCGAAGCACTCTACAACTCGACAGCTCACTCGTCCTATAGACTTAAACATTGGAGAAATCTATCCCCCGGCGAAGCCGATATGGGTGCCTATGCCATGCTCGCGGCAGATTCCGGGCGAGTCGCGTTTGTGACTGAGAGTAACAATTACGCCAATTTCTGGGTGAATGATCGGTCAAATGCGACGGGACGCACCACAGATCCCACGCTCACGCCGGGAGGGTTTGTCGCACGCACCCAGGGGCCCGGTTGGAATGTCCATACCCTGCTCGATCAAGCCCCGCCGCTCCTCGAATGGGCGGACTCCTCGTTCAACACGAATGCTACGCAAAAAGCGAACTTGATTGGCCTTTTTACCGGCACCTACACGAACTCTTCCGGGCTCGTCCATGGAGTTCGCCAGATCGACTACATCCTTGGGGACAATCCCTCCGGCATGAGTTTCCTGCAAGGCTACTCGAAGCCGGGCGGCAGGTGGATCAATAATCTGCACTACCGTGGTGCGACATTTATGCACTCGGGCTTTGGAACACCGATGGGAGAGATCCCCGCCGAAAATACTTTCACGACCTACGGACTGCTCGGGCCAGGTCCAAATCATCAGGATTTTTATCCGGGTATGAATTCGCCCGTGACCGCCACGGTGATAGGCTATCAGGAGCCAATTATTTATAGCGGAGGCTTGTTGAGTGTACTTGCTCGTCGCATCCAGCAGACCGGGGCGGCATCCGGAGAACCGCTGGCTGTTTTTCCGGACATGCTCTCACGAAGTGAGACATACCAGACCGACGATTTTTTTGTCGCGGCTTATCAGCGCACCGACAGTGCGCCGACAAACGGTATTCGAGTGGTGGCCCAACTTTGCAACCGTGCCAGCTTGCCAGCCAGAGAGGTGCCATCGATTGGGTTCCGGCTGTATTTTTCTCTGGACGGAACTTTGGATCCCTCTCGTGTCACCATGGGGGGCTTCTGGCCATCCGTTTTTGGATCTGAAACTTGCACATGGTCGGGACCTACCGCTGCTGGTGGGAACCTTTATTATTTTGAAATTAGATTCGCCAATGCCTCGGTGGGGCCCGGGGAATACAATAACTGGCGCCGAACCGTGGAGTTTTCGATCAATCAGAGTTCCGGGGTGTGGGATTCAAGCAACGATTTTTCTTTTGCCAGCCTTCCGGCGACCTCGGGGACAGGTGGGGTTGCGGCACTCTGTCCAGACATACCCGTTTACGATTTTTCCAGCACACCTGCCACGGTGCTCGGTGGCTTCGCTCCGGGAGCAGGCACCATCCGTTGGAGGCATCATCACGTGGCCAATGCTACTGAGAAAGCGTCGGCGGTCTTCCTCATTGCCGAGCGGGTTGGCGGCGACACCGGTGCTGTAGGGGCAAGCTTCACCACATCGGACGATACAGCGATTGCCGGTTTGGATTACATGGCGAGCACGGGCTCGGTTTTCTGGGCAGATGGAGAAAGCGGCGAGCAACTTGTTTCCGTGCAGCTGATGGACGACGCGTTATTCGAAGCGCGGCCGCAGTTTCTCATAACACTTTTTTCGCCCACGGGTGGTGCTGTTTTATCCCACAACCCAACGTCGCGAGTCTATATCGAAGACGATGATTTCGATGGCCCAGCCCGGACCGAGCACGATCCGGAGACGTATGGATGGGCATTTGCAAATATTGGCAATACGACAACCCCTGGCAGCGCAGCCTGGCAGTCTGCGAGCGCAGGATTGGTGGCCGGAGCTGGAGCACAGGGACTGCGCCAGGGCAGCAACGCCACCAGGGACGCCTTTGGGTTTACGACTAAAACAATGGTGGGCGACGGTTCGATCACCATCCGTCTTACGAACGTCGATAATCCGGGCGGCGCAATCGGTGCCAGGTCAGGATTGATGATTCGCGAAGGTCAAGCGGCCAATGCCCGATATGTGGCTCTTGTCATTCAGCCAAACGGAACGATTTATTTCATGCGCAGGACTGCAACAGGCGGAGCTGTGGCACAGAACAATGTCACTGCGCAAACTTTGCCCCGTTGGCTGAGACTGGCTCGAACAGGCAATGTTTTCAGGGCTTTTCGCTCGTCGGACGGCGTCGTCTGGACGCAGGTGGGCAACAATCTTACCCTTGCATTGGCAACGGATACGCTGGCAGGCGTGGTGGCAGCGTCCAGCAACGACTCGAACACTTGCTCGGGTGTCTTCGACAATCTGACATTTTTTCCATGAAAGCATTTGTTCACACTTTTATCGCCAGCTGCTTTCTTTTGTGCTATGCGAGTGCATGGAGTCAATGGTCCCACGGCCATCCCGGCGGCGGCGGCCAGATTCAAGCAATCAACCTCGACCCGTGGACGCCCGGGCGAGCCTATCTTCACAGCGATGTGGAAGGCAACTACCGCACCGACGACTACGGACGCACATGGGAGTGGATTGGCAAGACGCTTATCCACCACATGTCGTTCACGACTGCGGTTGAGCCGGGGCATCCCTCTCGCATCTATACCGGCACTGCCTACGGTCTTCACGTCTCCGACGACGCTGGTCAGAACTACACCTTCCTCTCCTCCCACGCCCAAGTCGCAGGCTCAGCCTCCGCCACTTCCACCATTCTTATTCATCCTTCCCAACCTTCCACTATTTACACGTTAAATGGTTGGTTTATCAAAGACAGCGGCGTCCAGAACCTGGAAGGCCAGACCGAGCAGCCGACCCAGACGCGATTCGGTGTGCGCAACCTTTTTAAATCCACCGACCGCGGAGCCACCTGGAACGCGCTGACTTACGAGTCCGGTTCCGACTACCGCCACGCCTATTCGCTCGAGTTCGATCCCGCCGACGCCACCGCGCAGACTCTCTACCTTGGTGCTTTCTCGGGCCTCTATCGCACTATCGACGGGGGAACAAACTGGACAAAACTTCCCGCTCCCTCTGCTTACACCGACCCTTCCTGTCGCGGCGCAACAGTCACCCCGGACGGGAAGTTTATTTTTGCTGTTTGGGGCCAGCGCCATCCCGCCGACGATACCACTGCCGCCGTCACCACTCGCGTTCTCACCACTCCTTGGGTGGCCCGCGTCGGGGTGTGGAACTGGACACAGCTGGCAAGCCCCGCCGACCCCAACGGTCTTTATTTTCCCCTTGCATCCATCAATGAATACTGGAAGCCCATCATTGACCCGCGCTCCGGGGTAGCCACCCACGGCCTGAGCGGCACCTATCAATTCCTGCTCGGCTGCATGGCCAGCAGTGCCGACACCTCGCAGGGTCTGTTTCTCGGCACCTTCACCAGACAGCCGGACGACCAGACTGTAGTCGGCTCATTCAACTACGCTTTCAAACAATCAGTCGGCGCGAACCGCAACCAGCAAGGCTGGGTCTTCGACATGGGCTGGAACAACATATCCCCACAGTGCCGCCAATACGCGTTGACTCCCACCACATGGCCTGTTCCTCGCGGCCTCTGGGTCGCTTCGCAACAATCCCTATACATCGGCGAAATCGATGCCACCACTCGTCAAGTGGACCGCGACAGCTATCTTGTCCGCAGCACCGAGCCCGTAAGCACCATCGCCGAAACCACTTTCTATAAAAACCGGGGGTTTTCTTCCACCGTCAACTTCGACAATGACGCCTACCAGAATTACGTCGTGCAGTCCATGGCCGACAACTGCCTTTTGGAAAGTTGGGACGGGGGTGTCTCGTGGACCCAAGCTTTTTCGCCCTTGGGAACCGGCTCGGGCGACGCCGTACACATCCTTCGTCCCGAGGGGGCTTTCGCCGCAAAACCCGCCTACGTCCTTGCCGCAGTCGCTCCCGGGCCCGGCGGTGGCACCGCTACATCCATCGGCTCTCTCCGCGCCAAAGCCATCGTCCTCAACCCCACCACAACAGCACAAATGAATGCGTGGAGCAGCATCGCAGGCAACAGCGGCGGCACCGCCGGCATCAATGAAAATACTGGCACTGTCGGTGCTGGCCAGCGCATCTACTCCATCGAGAGCCATTCTGCCAATCGAGGCCTTGTATTCCTTGGGACGCAGACTGGCCTCTTCTTCATCGACAACATTTATCCCCTGATCGAGTCCGGCACAGGCAGCTTCGCAAAAATCACATCAGGTTCGCTCAACATCACCCGCGTCTGGCCCGACCCCGCCGACCAGAATCGGATTTATTATTATGTTTCTGCGGGCACCTTGCGCGGCCTCTACCGTGCCACTCGCTCCGCCGGCACATGGACCACCGCCGCGATTGCAGTGAGCCAAAACATGCGCGAAGCCGCTTACTGGCGCTCTGGTTCCACAGAATACCTTGCCTACGCCCTCTCCGATACCGGCAGTAACCCAGGTGCCCAGCTTGTTTTCGCTTCCAATAACGGCGGCACGTCTTTCCAAGGCGTGATGACTCACCAGCAAATACTCGACGTCCACCCCGAGCCCTGGTGGGAGCAGAACGGAACTCAAATGGCATTCAATACCGTCGGCCTAGTCGGTTACGGAAGCAAACTCATCGCCAGCACACACGTCGAGTTTGGTAAACACGGCTACGCCTTGATCGAACTGACTCTCGGCGGTGCTCCCGGTTCCATTACCGCCTCCCGCCGCGATTGGACAGGCCTCTGGCCCCTTCACGGCTACATGCATATGCCACGCATCTGGCGCGCCAAAGCCATCGCGTGGAATGGCGAGACCTACTACGCGGCTGCCACTCGCGGTGGCGGCCTCTGGTGGCGACAACTCTCCAACCCGCCAATGACCTATCCAGACTGGACTCATGCCTCCGGCCTCGCCCTACCCACCGCCCAGCCTGACTATGATCCCGACGCTGATGGCTCGTCCAATCTGCTTGAATACGCCCTTGGCACATCGCCCAGCTCAGCAGCTTCAATTGCCACACCCACCGCGGGCATCTCCGGCGATGTTCTAACCTTCTCCTTCCTCCGAGCCCGCCCTGAACTTACCTACGAAATCCTCGCCAGCAACGATCTCCATTCCTGGCACAGCGTGGCGACCAACCCTGGTTCGGTGAGCCTTACCACGCCCTTTACATTCGCCGACTCCGTCAACCTCTCTTCAGCCCACCCACCCCGGCGCTTTCTGCGTCTTCAAGTCCATCTGCCATGAACGGAAGAACTTCCATTGCGACGACCGGTTCGAAAAAATCTATCTCTGCCGTCTGCCAATGTTTCCTCCACTAGATTTCTCAACTATGAAAACATACACCGCTCGCTTATTTCTTTGCTGTCTTCTGACGACAACCTGCGGCCTCCGCGCTGCCGTCATCACAGATCGCTCCACCGTCACTGGCTCCTCCGCCGTCGATCCTGATGGCGATCAGACGATTGATACCATCGCTAATCCGTCCGGCCCCACGCAGGCTACTCTCGAAGCACGCTCTGATTTTCGTGTCATCCAGGATTTCTCAGGACTCGACAGCTACATCGGCACGCCCGCATCGGCGGTTAATATTTTTGCTTTCACCAAC
>CBDUBV010000135.1:0-7551 GCA_965365475.1 uncultured Chthoniobacteraceae bacterium
CCCGCCGCAGACTTCAGCATGTCTTGGAACTCTTTGAAGCTCTTGCCGACATCATGCCATTGGGCGGCAGTGAGCAGCGGGGCGCACCATTTTGAAGATAAGCCAAGGGTGTCGAGAATCATCTGTAAGTCTGCCACAACGTGATCGGTGTGAGTTGTAAGACTTAATGGTGTACCCGTGAAGCTAAGGAGATCGCGCTGCGTGCTATCTTCCTTAGGACGCGAGGCGATGGCTGACGGGCTGGCCCACTCGGACTCCTTCTTGAGCGTGGCCACTCCACCCGTCCAGCCGAGCTGAATGTCATATCCCCCCGCTCGATGATCGAGGAGATAAACAGCTCCGGCTCTCGCTCGTGTTTCCGGTTTCCATTCCTCGCGTAACCCATCCCAAACATAGGCTCTGCGGCCATCATTGGCCTTTTTAAGTTTGTCGAGAAACGCCTGGAAGCGATATACCGCCACCCGGCAGAGTTCATCGCGGGCTGGGCCTTCAGTATTCGCGGTGGGACTGAAATCCGGCGCACCAAGATCGCGCCAGAATACCTGAACATCCGTGTCGTCGCCTTCACGAATGTAACGCGAGATGTCGAGATCATGGCCGGCGATATCGGGAGTCGTGTCGAAGAGGTCGATCAGGTCTTTACGGCGGATGACCGGACGAATCACGGGTGGCGGCGATACTTTCACCGAAGTCAGTGCCTCTGGACTGACGCTGGCCCCTTCCAGCTTCTCCATTTCGGCTCGTGCGTCCTTCAATTCTGCTAGTGTGTAAGGTGCTACATCGGCATCTTTATCGAAATCGAGATCGAGCCAATGAACATCTGCGCCGTCCGTGTTAAATTCGCCACCACGATTGCAGCGACCCAATCGCTGGACGATCGAAGACCAGGGAGCCAACTCTGTGATGAGAACGCGGGCACTGACATCCACGCCAGCTTCCACGGCTTGCGTCGCGACGACGATTCTGTCACCGCTGCCTTGAATCAGCATGTCTTGATGCGCCTTTCGATCCGGCGCACGGAATCGAAAATGCACGAGCGCGAGGTTGTCTTTCCTCCCTGCCTTATTGAGGGCTTCGTAAAGCTCCTGAGCCCGCTGCACTCGGTTGACGATGACCAAGGTGAGATGGCCTTCGACATGCTTTTCCAGCACCAGTTTGGCAAGGTCTGCCGCCATAGTTTGCTTACTGATGGTTAGCTTGGCCTTTTGAAGAATCTTTTTCGCCGCCAAACGATGCGACACTGCTTCGCGATCTTTGGACTCAAGCGCAAGACGCGGCCATCCACTGGCAGGTGCGGGGTGATCGACTGTGGCGAGACGTGCATCCTCCAGCGTCGCGCTCATCCACCATGTAGGACACGGGCCATGCTGAAGCCACCTCGCCCAATGACGGAAGCCATCCATCTGTGCGCTTGTCTCGACTCCTACTCCCATCAGCTGCGTCTCATCCATCACCCAGAGGCAGTCGTTGTTGAGCAGGCCAAAGTGCATGGGCCAGCGATAGCGGCTCATGCCGTAGCCACGATTCAAGGCCCGGGAGAGGAGCATGTCCTGGGTGCCGATGAGGATGGCGTCGGCTTCGGGGTGGAGGTCCCAATCATTCTTATCTTCGCCGCCCATGAGGAGATGGACTTGGGGAGCTTCAGAGTTGATGAGGTCGGCTTTCGCAAGCTGTTCAATCCACCTTTTCGCTTCACTCGCGGTTTGCTCAACGAGTGTCCTCATGGGCAGGCAATAAATTAGGCGTCGGGGCCAGGAGCCATCGCGCTTGTGAACTCGATTGTATAGCCAAGTCAAGATGACGGCCGCTGTCTTGCCAAGGCCGGTGGGGATGCTGATGAGTCGGCTTTCACATGGAAGGATAGCAAGTCTCGATTGGTATTCGTAAGGCTGGAGATTGCTGGTGGCGGTGCGGAAGAAAGTTTTGAAGTCTTCGGGCATGGTGGTGTCAATCGGCGCAGATGTCTTTTAAATTGGTCAGATGCAGGATCGCGGGCAATGCCGCCTTACGTCACCGGATGCAAACGCCGAGAGGGGGTCGTAGTTGGCGGGGGGGGCATGGGAGGGACTCGATCTTATGAAAACCATTCGATCTATATCAAGGCGCATTTACTATTTCGAATGCACCAAATTTCATCCACTGGGAACTTTGCCTGTCCCCTCGCCTCACGCCAAGCTGGTGGGAAAACTAAAGTCAGGGTGCAATAATTGACCAGACTGACAGATTGTGGTGGTGGTTTGTAGAAGGAATGATCCAGGCGGGCGGGACGCTCCACCCTACCCGAGAGAATCATAGTCGCGTGCACAGATGTATGCCGTAACTCTACTCGATCACGTCGAGGTGGGCGCGTTGGCCGTGGCGGGCGGCGGCGGCATTAAGCAAGGCTCGCAGGGCGTCCACTACGTGACCGTTACGGCCAATCACGCGGCCTACATCGGAACGGCGCAGTTTAACGCGGAAATTAATCTTCCGCCCTTCCTCGCTGCGCACGATGACCATTTCCTCAGGGAATTCAATCAGTGCACGAATCACGAAATCGAGAAATTGTTCCATGGCAATGCACGTTAGCTCGCGGGGAAGTTCGCGACAAGCTTCTTCACATACAGTGCCCGGAGAGGGACCACACATTCTACTCCCAAAATGTGCGCTTTGCATGGCCCGCAAATCCTCGGTGGCCCGCGTTAAGCTTCCAGCCTCCGCTCTCAGCATCGCAAAATCTCCCATGGCATAAGCGACTGCACGAAAACATTTATTAATCTTATCATTTGCTTTCAAGCAATACTATGATACTACCTATAAATGCCAAAGAAAATCCGTGCAGTTGAGAAGCTCATCATCAAAGCAGGGTGGATCAATCGCGGAGATAAAGGCAATCATCGCAACTATGTCCATCCAGGCACCGGCGCAGTCGTTACCTTGTGCGGCAAATCAGGCGACGACTGTCCGCGCTATGTGGAAAGTCAGATAACCATAGCACTGGAACAAAACACATGAAAAAACACAATGTCAAAGCCATCGCAGACCGTTATGCCAAAGTAGTCGAATGGAGCGAAGAAGATCGCTGCTATGTGGGCAGAGTGCCCGCCTTGGGGTATGGGGGCGTGCACGGGCCCGACCGCGCCAAAGTCTTCGAAGAAGTCTGCCAAGTCGCAGAAGAGATCGTGGGCATCCACTTGGCAGACCGTCGGCCGCTGCCCGCCCCCGCCCGCAAGTACAGCGGCAAATTCGTATTGCGCATCCCGTCCGGTCTGCACGAAGCTCTTGCGCTGAACGCAGAGAAGACCGGGCTCAGCCTTAACGCCACTGCCGAACTCGCCATTCGCAAGGGTCTCACCGCCGTCTGATCGCAAGAAAAGCTTGGCCAAATCAAACAAAGCCGTGCCCCAACGTGACAAAACCGAATGCTATTTTCTTATACCATCGCTTTATAGAAAGTGCGTAAGGCAAAAGGATGCTGATTTCTTCCGTATTTGCACGGAATCCCCAAAAAGCGAAGTGCCCGGAGAGGGACTTGAACCCACACTCCTTGCGGAACAGGATCCTAAATCCTGCGCGTCTGCCAATTTCGCCATCCGGGCCGCTACCGCGCGCTGACACTCACGAAAACCTCGCTCACTTGCAAATAGAAAATCCTACTCCGACTGCGGTGACTGGCATTCGGGGCACAACCCGAATATTTCCAGCACATGACTTATCTGCGTGTACCCCTGCTCTCGCGCGAGCCGCTCCAAGGGCTCGACTACACACAGATCGAGACTGCTCACACGCCGACATTTTCTGCACACCAAATGGTGGTGGTGGTGACCCGGAGAGTTGTATTCGTAGCGCTGACATCCGTCGCCCAGGTCGCAACGGCGCAAGAGCCCGATCTCTTCCAGCGCGGCCAGGCAGCGATAGACGGTGACGAGATCACACAGCGCGGCGTCGATGCCGGCGTGGACTTCCTCGGCACTGAAAGGGCCATGGCTGGCGGTGAGGAATTTTAAAATGGCACGCCGCGGGGCGGTATTACGCAGGTCGCTGGCATCGAGCGTGGCCAGCGCACGCGCGAGGTGTTGGTCTGCCATGTCGTGCGTATGCATGCTGGCTTAGCATGCAAGGGCTATGCCTCCGCAGCAAGCTCTCGCTTATGAACGCCTGGACATGGGTATCTGGTCCAGACGGGGACGAATGTAATGACGATTGGTTGGGACGCGAACCCGACACATGTCGGATTCTGCGGACTGGTTGAACATGAGCCGGATTTCAAAAATTACTTGGGATAGAAGTTTTGCTATCATACGTGCTAATAAGCAATCGCCGTGCCAACGATACTTGGTTGCCTACAGCAGCATCTCGATATAGATGATTGCTTCATATTATGAAACTCCCCTTATTGGCGGCCATGGCGGTGTGTGGCTGTCTGGCTCCGCTGGCTTCTGCTGAGAACGACTCGTTCCGACTGGTCTCATGGAATATCCAATGGTTCCCAGGCCGTATTCCCGATGCGCCCCAGGAGGCGGTTGAGGAACACAAGAAGAAGACGTTGGCTCGTATCCAGGAGCTGCAACCGGACGTTTTATTTCTTCAAGAAATACGAGACTGGAAGAGTGCAAAATATCTCACGGATGGTGTGCCGGGCATGCACCTGCATCTCGTCTCGGATTTCCCTGAGCGCACGCAGAATCTGGTCATCGCGAGCAAGTTTCCGGCGGACAGTGCTTGGGTGGAATCTTTTTCCCATGGGGATGAGGAGGGCCCGCCGAGAGGGTTTGCTTTTGCGGCTATCCGCTTGCCGCAGGACCATATCCTCCTGGCGTATTCGGTGCATCTGAAGAGCAACCGTGGGGAGGAGGCTCAGAATTTCGCGATGCGTCAGGAATCTGCGCGGCAGTTGCTGCGACATGTGGAGAAGATGCGGGAGTTGTACTCGAAGTATGCACGATGCTCGGTGCTGATCGGGGGGGATTTTAATACAACGATGGATGATGCCCGGTTCGAGCGCGAGAAGACGCTGCGGGCTTTCCAGGACGCGGGGCTAAAATGGAATCACGCGGGTATCCCATTTCGCCAGCGGATCACGATCCCGGCGATGGGGCCGTTCCCTTCGAACTGCTTCGACCATGTGTTTTACAGCGGTCTCACGCTACAGAGGAGTGAGGTTCCGCAGTTTCCGGAAGAGAGTGATCACAACCCGGTGGTGGTGGATTTCGAATTGCCCAAGCTTGCAGCTACGCCCCTGGAGCTTGGAAAGATCGAGGACTTGCAGACGGTGATCCCCGCCCCTCCCCCCGCTGTCGTGCAAGAGAATGAGATCGTGGACGCCAGCGATGTGGAATTGCTTCGACGGCTGGAGAATCAGGAGATTCGCGTGAGGGGCAAAGTCGAACGCGTGGGGCGCAGCCCGAGCGGGCATTTGATCTTTATTAATTTTTCCAAGGGACGCGGCGGTTTTACTGCGATCGTTCGGCGCACGGAGCACATTACTTTTGAAGCACATCTTGGCGGTCCAGCGGAAAAAGTGCTGCCCGGGAAAGATCTCACACTGCTGGGAGTGATCACGCTGTATCGAGGTGAACCGCAGATGGAGATAGCGGGAGAGGAGAATATATTGGAGGGGATAGAAAAAAATAATTGACGGGCGGGGAGAAATGCCATATAGGGTATGGCATGAAGATGACCATGCATATTGATGAGGAGCTTCTTGAGCGGGTGATGAATTTGTTTGGGTTTGCAAGCAAGACTGAGGCCGTCGAGATGGCACTTCGGGAGATGGACAGGAAGAGCCGGTTCAAGGCACTTGTGGCATTGCCTTCTCCGTTTACGCCCGAGGAGTTGGCAGCCGGCGTGGAGCCTGGCTACGACATTCACGCCATGCGGGTGGCCGAGCCTCCCCCAACCTACCGCACCAAAAATGGACGCAAGCGTTCTCGTTGATAGCAATGTATTCATCGGGCTGCTGCAGCGCAGGCGGGACCCGGTGGGAGTGCTGGGCAGCTGGATTGGCGAGGGAGACTTGATCACGTGCGGGATGGTGCGGCTGGAGGTCGAACGTGGACTGCGCACTGCGGACCTCCGCCAGCACCTGGCGGGTTTTTTTAATGTCATGCGCTACGGGCATACCTCCAACAAGGTGTGGGAGAACGCGACTCAACTGGCCTGGACACTGGATCGGCAGGGACGCACGCTGCCTGCGCAGGACCTGTTAATTGCGGCGATCGCCCGCAGCTTGGATGCGGCGGTGCTTACGGATGATGCGCATTTCCTTGCGATCCCGAGCGTGACGGTGCTGCGTCCGGGCGATTGTCTGGCGGAGTGGGATTAGTATGCCCGCGACTTCCTGGTTATTGGAGGAGGGAAAAGTTCTTTCGCCCGCGTTGCTACCTGTGACCGACCGGGGGTGCCGTCATGGCATGGCGTTATTCGAGACGCTGCGCAATACGCCCGACGGGCTGTGGCACATCGATGCGCACCTGGCGCTGTTGCAGTGCTCATGCGATGAAGCTGGGTTCCCGCCGGTGGCGGATGCGCTTCGGAGCGTGCGAAGGTTGCTTGAAGGAGAAGTGAGGCGGGAGGATGGAATGGTGCGCGTGTATGTGACTGCCGGGGATGGTGCACCTGGCGCGCCCATTGTAGCACCACGGGTGTTTATTCTTGCTGAATCGCAGTGCCCGTTGCTGGGCTGCAGAAAACTGTGGATCATGGACGAGCCGCATGTGCCTGCGCCTCATGGATGGAAGACAGCATCCTACTGGCCGAATCTGCGGGCTTTGCATGCGGCACAGGCGCACGGAGCGCAGGAGGCTCTGCTATTTGATGTTGCTGGGAGGCTCATCTCGGCGGCGACAGCAAATGTTTTTCTTGTGATCGACGCTGAACTATGGACTCCAAGCGCGGAGATGGGTGCGCGGCGCGGGGTGGTGCGGGATTTTGTCTGTTCGAGCTTCCCGGTGCGAGTCGCAGAGATATTTCGTGAACAGATCGAGAGGGCGGATGAGATATTTCTGACAAGCAGCGGGGTGGGCGTTTGTCGGGCGTATTATGGCAAGCTGCCTGCATCCACTCCGGTCACGGACCGCGTGGCGACTTGCTTTGAGGCTTCCAGGAAATGAGAAAACGCAAAACTGCGAAGGCGTCTGAAGACCCGCTGGAAACCTTGTTGCGCACGACTGCTGGCGCGGATGCTCTCCGGGACAGGCTCGCAGCCATCGGCACGCGCACAGAGCCGGTGTCGCTGGATAACGTGACTCCTGCGGCGCATGCGTTCGTGGCAGCGTTGGTGTTGCGGGCCAGCGCGGAAAGGTGCTGGATCGTGGCGGATGGCGTGAGAAAGCAGGAACATTTGCACCAGGAATTGAGCACGCTTCAGTGCGGCACACTGCTCTTGCCGGAGCTTGAGATGGCGGCGGTGGAGGGCGCGTTGCCGGACCCGGAGATTGCTGCGGAGCGGCTGCATGTGTTGCGGCAATTCTCTACGATGTCGCAAGGCTCGATGCTGGTGACTCGCTCCGCGCTGGAGACACGCGTACCCACGCAGGATCAGATGCAGGCGGTATCGCTGCGGCTGAAACC
>CBDUBV010000136.1:0-7454 GCA_965365475.1 uncultured Chthoniobacteraceae bacterium
TGATATCCTCTCGCGGCGCGATGCGCTGCTGGCGGCCGCTCCCGCTGCTGTGCGCGACATTCTTTCCCGCAGGCTCGACAGTCTCACGGCTCACGCGAACCCAGGCAGCATCACTCCGCAGCTCGCAGCAGAGGTGCGCGCAAGCCGCATCCTTGGCCGCACTTACCTGGGCGATGAAGACGCGATCGAAGATCACTCCATCCTGTTCTGGCAGGAACGCGATGCAAACGATGAGCCGGTGACCCGGGCCAAGCTCCGCTTCACGCAGGAAGGTTACGCTGCGATCCGCGCGAAGATCGGCACGCTGCTCGACGGCGCGACGCCCGCCACGGCGACCGGCCCGCAGACGCTGGGCGCGGATGTTTTCTGGCCTGTCATCCAAAAAGCCCTGGCAACGGTGAATCATCATGTGAGCGATGGAGCCTACAACGTGACCACGCTGGCAGCACTGGAACAGACCGCCAAGCAACTGGACGCATTTCAGCCCGGCACTTCGCACGAGGTGGAAATGAAAAAGGCATACGCGGCAGCCATTGCCGATGCCCAGGCTTCCGCAGCTGCCAAGACAAAGACCCAGTGGCACAATCAATTTACTTACACCCCCGTGCCGGTGGACGCGCAGACGGCCGAGCAGAACGGGCTCAAGGTGGAACGCACGGACCTCGTTTACACGCAGAAGACGCGGGAACGCGGCCATGCACGCGAAGCGCAGGGCGTGGCCGTGCGGCAAGTGTCCGGTGCATACAAGATCACCTCCGGCGATGTGGAAGTGACCTTCGCGCCGTGGGACGCCAGCACGCCTTACTCACACCGGGGCGTCGCGACCGTGCGCGTGACCGGAGACGCAAGCCCGGAGCGCATCCAGGCAGCGCTGGACGCCATCCGCGAGATCGGAGTGGATCCGAAGCCGACCCCCGCGCCGGTCTCCGAGCTCGTCTATCTCAAGAAAACGCTTTCCCTGGCGAAACCCTCCGGAGCCTGGGAAAAAATACTCGCTGAAGATCTGCCGACGCTGGAAAAAGTCGAAAAGCTCAAAGCCTGGACAAAGCGCAGCCTCAAAGTGGATCTCGACGCATCGCCCGACTACAATCCCCAAGGGAAACCAAACGCCTGGGGCGATGGCTGGCGCACATGGGAACGGTTCGATATCCCGGCAAGCCGCATCGCCACAGAGATGCAGGGCTACGGACTCATCCACAGCGCAGCCACACCGCTGCCCGAGTTCATCAACTCCATCCTTGACGGTGGCGGGCAGGTGACACCGACCATGGAGCGCATGCGCGTGGGCGTGCCTGTGGACAAAGGCGCTTCCCCCGGCCAGGACCAGAACACCGGCGGGGCAAGTTATTTCTTCACCCGCATCGCGAGCCCTTACCGCGTGCAAGCGCATCACGGCGTCGTATTCAAGCCCACGCTGCTGGCGCGGACAGATGCCTGGTCTTTCAATGGCGACAAGTACGGCGATGTCCGCCCGGCCGGTGAAAACACCCACGCGAAAGATCCGCAAAAGATTCGCGGACGCACGATCGAGCAATGGCAGAAATATGCCGACGCCCACAGCAATGAAACCATTTTCAAGAACGGGCTCAGCCTGCTTGACGATGTCGATCACATCCGCACCACAAGCAGTGCAGAGCGGCAGGTATTACTGCAGGTCTTTGCCAAACACGGCGTGAGCGTGCTGCCCGACGGGCGAACAGTAGAAAGCATCATCCAATGAAAACACTCGCAGAACACATAACCGACGGCGCAACCATCACCACGATCGCAGACGGCACGCACGTGCTCGCGGATGCAGAGATCCTGCACTATGGCCTGCTGTGGTTCTTTCTCGCAGGCGGCACGGACCAGAGCGCAGAGCACTCGCTGGAGTATGCAGGGATGCAAACCGATGGCGTGAACCTGCATTTCTTTGATGAAGACAAGCAACCCGTGGCGACCATCGCTCCGCTGGAGGAAGACAGTGAGCGCGAGCAGTGGCAGGCATGGCAGGAATTTCTTTCAACATCCGAAGGCCAGGCAATGGCGGCTGGCATTCGGCGCATCAAACAAGCTGCCATCGATTGGACAAAATAATATGTGGCTTGCAACTCGACACGGGTTCTATTCCATCGTCAGGAAAAGCCCTGGCATTTATCACATCCGCGCACGGGTGCGCGCGGACCTCGAAAACCTCCAGCGCGTCTGTGATCTTTCGCAGAAGATCGAACGCTGGCCGCAGGCGGACTACCGTTTTCGGATCATTGTGGGGGATGACAATATCGGGCGCGTGTTTGCAGCGCTCTGCGTGGATCTCGATTACAGCAACTTCAAGACCAAGATCGCAGCCACACCGGATCAGCGCGACAAGCTGCATGCGTATCACGACATCTGGGGCCTCATGATGGAGCTGCAGCAATGAGCAAGGCACTTCCAAAATCAACCCCCGGCCTGCATGTGGGGCGCGTCTGGACGAAACAAGTGCTGGCACCGATGCCAGCGGAAAAACGCTATGAATACAAAATCAAACTCCAACGCTGGCAGCGGTTGTCCAGCCACGTCTTGTTCGTCTGTTGCGAAAGTGAAGCGGCCGACAAGCGCCGCGCTCGACGTGGCCCGCGAACTGTGCGACCGGCTGAAACCGCACTGCGAAAAGTTGATCGTCGCCGGAAGTCTCCGCCGCCGAAAAGCCGAAGTGGGGGATGTAGAAATCCTCTACGTCTCACGGATGGCAGAACGCCCGCTGGATATGTTCTCGACGCAATCCGTCAGTCTCGCCGATGAGGAAATCGCGAAGATGCTGGACGATGGAACGCTAACGAAACGCCCGTCGAAAACAGGCGGCACGGCATGGGGCGACAAAAACAAGCTGGCCGTCCACCGCTCGGGAATGCCCGTCGATCTCTTCCGCACTGTGCCGGAATCATGGTGGAATTATCTGGTCTGCCGCACCGGCCCTGCCGACAGCAACACGCGGATTGCCACCGAAGCGCAACGGCGCGGCTACCGATGGAACCCCTACGGCATCGGATACACCAAGCTATCTGACGGAACCGTGACAGCGATGGACAGCGAGGCCGCCGTGTTCGCCTTCGTGGGGCTGCCCTACGCCGAACCATGGGAGCGCAAATGAATCAGACGAACAGTACTATTCCAAAAACTTAGTTTCGGTAACTGACCCTTATGAAGACAACTGGCATTATTTCTGAGTTTCGGCGGGTGGCGGCTGAGAAGCCACTCCGGCCTCGCACGGCGGATCGCTACGAAGAATGGATCCGGAAGTTCTATGTGTTCACCGGACGCCTTCCAGCTTCCAAATGGTCCGGCAGGATGGTCTCCCAATTTATGCGGAAGCTACAGGAGAAAAAATATTCCAACAGTTCACGCAAGCAGGCTCTCTGTGCGCTCATTTTTGTTTTCCGTCGGGTGTTACGCGTGGATGTGGGACGGCTGGAGCTTCCACCGGCTCCCCGGGAAAAACGCACGCTCCGCACGGTTCCCACACGGCAGGAGATCGCGCGGCTCTTCGCAGGGATGCGCGGGCAACCGCGGCTCATGGCTGCGCTCATGTATGGAGCCGGGTTGCGCGTGGAGGAAACTTGCACGTTGCGGGTGAAGGATGTCGATTTCGAACGCAAGACCATCCGCATCTATTCCGGCAAGGGCGATTGTGACCGGCTGACTCTGCTGCCTGCTTTGCTCGTGCCTGCGCTGCAGCGGCACATTGCCTGGCGCAAGGCGCTCCATGAGCAAGACCTCGCGGAAGGTGCGGGCCTTGTGGATCTGCCGGGGCGATTGGCGGTCAAGTATCCGGCGGCACAGCGTTCGCTGGAGTGGCAATATCTTTTCCCGTCCACGCTGATCCGGAATCAGCGGCGATGGTATGCGGTGTCGGCGGGTGTGCAAAAGGCCATGCGTCAAGCGACCGCTGCGGCAGGGTTGCCGGGCAACATAACCCCGCACACGCTGCGCCATGCTTACGCGACGAACTCGCTGCAGAGCGGCGTGGACATCGCGACGATTCAGCGGCTCATGGGTCACAACTCGGTCGAAACCACGCAGATTTATTTGCACGCGGATGCTGCACGCGGGGTGTCTCCGCTGGATCTCGGCCCTTTGACAAACCTGGGATGAGCACGGAAATTAAATTCACTATCACACGCGACACGCTTTCGCCTACTTTGGCGAAGGCGATCAAGGGCGTGCAGAACCGGCGTCCTATTCTCGAAGCGATGGGGCTGGCAGTGGTGGCGATCTCTCAGCGGGCGTTTAATGACAGCTCGCTCCGGCCCTCGGCGTGGGCTCCGAAACGCGGTGGTGGCGCTGCAACGCTGAAACTCACGGGCACGCTGTGGCGCTCGGTGCGCATCACCGGTCTAACCAATTCCTCGGTGACTGTGGGCAGTGATCGGAAGTATGCGGCGATCCACCAGTTCGGCGGCACGATTATTCCAAAGTCGAAAAAACGCCTGGCATTTTCCATCGGCGGGCAAATGGTGTTTGCGAAGTCGGTGAAGATCCCTGCCAGGCCGTTCATGCCGTTTACCCGTTCGGACTTTACCGATCGCGCAAAGAAGGCTGTGGCATCGGCTGCGCGGCTGAAGTTGGCCGCGCTCTTCAAATAGGGGCTCTGGACAGAGCGGACACCCTGCGTAGCGCCCGCGCGGGCTCTGGGGCAGTGTCGCAAGCGCGATGCTTCTCTCTATACTTCTTACCGCTCCCACCCCGCCGGTGACTTCGGAGCAGATCTTTCTTGCCTATATGCTCGGGGCAATCGGTGTGTTGCTCTCCATGGGCGCGTCGGCCGCTGCGATCTGGGGGCAGTTCAAACGCAGCCCGCCACTCTCGGAATTTGTGCTCACGCTGAAGACAGAGCTGGTGGAAAATTTTGCGACCAAGAGCGAGCTGGATAATTTGCGCCGGGTGCAGGCAGAAGACATCCGCCATCTCTCAAAGCAGATTGAAGACAGTGGCAATCAACGCAGGGATGATATCCGCAGCATCCATGAGAAAATGGAGGGGCTGAAAAGCACTCTCAGCAAAGACTTGCAAGACATCCAACGGGCCGTGGGCCGCATCGAAGGGAGTCTCACGAAATGACCCTTTCCCACGCACAGCGCGAAGAGCTGCGCCTGGCATGCCTGCGGTTTCTCGCAGAGCGCAGCAGCGCTGCCTACCCTGCGGATCTCATTACCAACCGGATCAATGGATCCCGGTGGCTGGACTTTGCCGCGACCCACGATGATGTCACGGGCGCACTCGATATGCTCACGGGCATGGATCTGCTGAAGGGGTTTCACTCACGGCTCGGCGCTTCGAAACATTTTCAAATCTCACCCGCCGGTCTGCTCGCGTGGGAACGCGGCGACCTGCTCACCCCGCGATAATATGAAAGCTTTTTTGACCCTTTTAGGTGTTGTGTTGCTCATCGTGTGTCTGACCGGTTGCGCTTCGCAGACCAAGCGCACGGACCCTGACGGCACGGTGACTTACCACACGGCGGAAGTCATGCACGATAGTGATTTCTCGGCGCAATGGCAGGGCAGCGGCAGCTACACCCGCACCACGCAGGCCAAGGACGGCAGCGTGATCACGGACAGCATCTCCACTACGGACGGCATCGCCAGCGTGCGCAGCAAGCCGCAGGGCACGAAAGCAATCAGCCTCTGGAACGCCGGTAAACTGTTATCCCAGGGCATCGGCACTGTGGGCGACCTCGGATCGGACGCTCTCTCGACCGCGCAATAACACTTTATGAAGACAACCCTTTTCTCAACTCTCGTGAGCATGCTGAGCCGGATCCCCTGGCGGCAGGCCCGCACGATCATCATCACTGCATGGCCGGTGGTGGTGGCGCTGGAAGCGGAAGATATCCCCGGCAAAGACAAGCTCAAGCGTGTGCTGGATCTCGTGTTTCCGCTCATCCCCGAAGACCGCTGGCTGGTTGCTGAAGAGCTGACCCGGTTCGTGGTTGAGGCCGCTCTGCTCTACACCCGCCTGCGCACTGCCCTTGCCACAAAATGAAAAAACTCCCACGCGAACTTATTCTGCTCATCATCCGCCACGGTCTCAGTGCGCTCGGCGTGCTACTCATGTCGCAAGGTTTCCTCACGGATGAAGATTCCAGACTCTTTGTGCAGGGAGCGGGCGAGATTCTCGGCGGCATACTTACCATTGCCGGGCTGGCATGGAGCGCTCAGCGCAAGGTGGCCCGCGCACCGCGTGCGGAGATCGCGCGACAGCCTCACCACACTCCCGCGAGACCCGGCAACCCACGACGCCGCAGACTGCCTTGATCCCGAACACGGCCATGCACGTCAACACCCGCACGCTCAATCTGGTAAAACATTTCGAGGGGCTTTTTCTCAAGGCCTACAGATGCCCTGCCGGTGTGTGGACGATTGGTTATGGACACACGGGAATCACTCACCAGGACGGCTCAGTGCGCGCCGGGCGAACGATCACCCGCGAAGAAGCGGACGGACTGCTGGCGCATGATATGTCCATGTTTTCAAAAGGCGTGATCACGCTCATCGAAGCGCCGGTAAACCTTGATCAATACGGGGCGATCGTTTCCCTGGCATTCAACGTGGGCCTCGGCAACCTGCGCAAGAGCACGCTGCTGCGTCTGGTCAACCAGGGCGACTACTGGGGCGCGGCAAATGAATTTCACAAATGGAACAAAGCCGGAGGCCGTGTGCTGCCTGGCCTCACACGCCGCAGGGCGAGCGAGCGCAATCTGTTCTGCAGTTTCCCCACCTTTATCGTTTCGGCGTAACAAAATTTCAGCATCTCAGCATTTCAGCTTTTCAGCATTTCAAACTATGGCCCGCATCGGAAAAATAGCACGCCTACCCGCAACACTCCGCGAGCAGCTCAATCGCCGGATCCTTGACGGGCAAGTCGGCACCGCTGAGATCCTGCCCTGGCTGAATACTCATCCGGACGCGATCCGCGTGCTGAAGGAACAATTCGGCGGCGACGAGGTGAGCCCGCAGAACCTCACGGAATGGCGGCAGGGCGGCTATGCAGACTGGCTGCGCGACATGGAACGGGCAGATCGGATTCGCCAGCTCTCAGATTACAGCCTGCAGCTCGCCAAGGCTGCCGGGGGCGACCTGGCCGAGGGCGGCGCTGCTATCGCGGCAGGGCGCATCCTGGAGCTTCTGGAGACGGCTGAGGATGATGATCTCGACAAGCTGGTGAGCAGCCTCGTGAGCCTGCGCAATACGGAGCTCACGGCGCACCGGGTGCGGGCGGATCAAAACCGACTCACGCTGAAAGAGCGCGAGGTGGCACTGGCTGAAGACAAGTTCCGCCGCGACACGGCAGAGCTTTTCCTTGCCTGGCATGCGGACAAGCGGGCGCAGGAGATCGCGGAATCCAGTGCGGACAAGACCGTGAAAATGGACGAGCTCATCCAGCTCATGTTCGGCGACGCACCGGGCGGCAAATAATTTTCCTCACACGATGGC
>CBDUBV010000137.1:0-7304 GCA_965365475.1 uncultured Chthoniobacteraceae bacterium
TGAACAGGGCATGCATGATCATGGGCACCCAGATGGAGCCTGTCGCTTCGTATGCTAGCGTGAGGCAGATGGCCAGCACGAGCAGGATTCCCAAGCTTGGGAAATGAAGATGCACCAAGGCGAAGAGCGCGGAAGTGGCCAGCATGGAAGTGCGAAAGCCAAGGTATTTTTTAAAGACTCCATATAGATAACCGCGAAAGATTATCTCCTCCGCGATGGGCGCCAACAGCACGGCCATCACGATCACAAGAAGCCGATTCGTGGGATCCTCCGTGGTCATGAAATATTCTACGATGCCCTGACTGGTCGGCTCTGCACGGCTTAGAATTTTTGCCAGTAAACTTCCCAGCACGATCAATGGATATGCTGCGAGTAGATACAACATGCTCCAGCCAATGACCTTCACAGGTCCCGTGGTAAAAAATCCAAAGCTCCGAGCCACCTTACGTTTGCACGTGAATGCAATGATGAGCCCAACTATCACAATAAACATCGCTCCGCCATCGATAATGCCGCCGGAGTCAACTACCCGCTCACTTTCTTTCATTAGAAAGCCAGAGAATGCGCTGGTGCCAAACCAGGCAGCGAGCATGAGAGCAAATATCAGGTCGCCGCTGCGATAAGCAGGTGGGGGGATGAGTCCACCGCCGCTCGCCACCTTCTTATAGGCCTTCGCGTAAATGCTCGCGGCAATCGCCACACACAGTGCGCCAAATATAACGCTGATCGTCAGCTCTATCGCATCTGTCACGGGGAGCTAAAGCGCGAAGTGTCCAGGCAGGAAATACATTTTCCCAGGCTCCAGCTTGGGCATCAATTCGCTGGCAAGCGTGATCTGCATCTTTGATCCCGGGCTTTTGCCCATCAAACGCAGAAGGTTGCCCAGTCGGAACTGCGGGGCGTAGCGCACCACGGTTGCGCCCTTGGCTTTGCCCAGCTCGCGCGCTTTGCCGTAAGCATCCTCCACGTAGCCTACCTCATCGATGAGGTCTGCGGCCGCTGCATCGATACCGGAGATGATCCTTCCATCTGCCAGTCCGGCGCGCAGTTCGGCTTCCGGCAGCTTGCGTTCCTTGGCTACGATGCTGACGAATTTATCATACGTCTGCATGACCATGGCCTGCACGTATTTCTCCTCTTCGGGCGTCATTTCGCGGCTGCCGCTTAGCATATCTTTGAGGCGTCCGCTTTTGAACACCACTGCGTCCAGCCCCACTTTGCCAAGCAAATCCTCGTAGTTGAGAGTCTGGATGATCACGCCGATGCTACCGGTGATGGTTGTCTCCGCTGCCATTACATATGAGCCTCCGCACGCAGCGTAGTAGCCGCCCGATGCCGCGACGCTGCCCATGTAAATGACAACCGGTTTGATGTGGCGGGCGTCTGCAATCGCTTTATACAGCACATCGGAAGCGGTGACTTCACCGCCTGGCGAATCAATGCGAACCACGATCGCCTTCACGTGGGTGTCTTTTACCGCTTTCTCAAGCAGATATTTAATATCATCTACCATGGAGTCTGTAAGCTCGCCGGGCATGCCTGAACTGATGACGCCATTGAGATCGATGACAGCAATTTTATTCTGTGAGCCGTCCTCACCCTCCACGAGCACTTGCTCATCCACGGGCAATTGGGCAGAGCGGGATTGCATGCTGCCGAGGCTTGCGGTGGTGCCTATGGCCACGAAAAATAATAAGGCGTTGAGCGCCAGACTCGCGCACAGCAACAGACTCATACCCAAGATAAAACAACCGGAACGTTTCATGGCGTGCAAGCTGCCTCAGTTGTTGCGTGCTGACAAGTGGGAACCCTTGTTGCTCAGCTCGGTCTGCAGTCGCAGTTGACCGCAGGCAGCCTCGATATCATGACCTTTCTCGCGGCGAATCGTGGCCTGGACTTTGGCTTTCGATAGCGTGGCGAGAAATTGCTCCTGCCGATTGAGCGACGGACGTTTCCATTCCAGTCCTTCCACAGTGTTATACGGGATGAGATTAATCTTTGCGCTGAGCCGCTGTGCGTGTCTGGCAAGGAGTCGCGCTTGTTCCAGGCTGTCGTTGACCTGATCGATCAGGATGTATTCGAACGTGAGTTTTTGCTTTTTGCGTTTTGTAAAATACTCACACGCATCCAGCAGCGTAGCGATGTTGTAGCGGCGATTTATCGGCATGATTTTTTCGCGGACCTCATCCGTCGCGCCATGGAGCGAAATGGCCAGGCGGACTTGAAGCGGTTGATCAGCAAGGTCGCGGATGCGCGGTGCAAGTCCGCTAGTGGAGATGGTGATGTGTCGTGCGCCGATGTTCAGCCCCCAATCGCTGTTGATGATGTGGAGGGCTCGCAGCAGGTTTTCGTAATTGGCCAGCGGTTCACCCATGCCCATAAATACGATGTTGTTGATCTTCTCGCCGGAAGCACCTTCCACGGCGAGTAGTTGGTCCACGATCTCGCCAGCATCGAGGTTGCGGCTCCAGCCGTCCAATCCGCTTGCGCAGAATTTGCACCCGTAGGCGCAGCCCACCTGTGTGGACACGCAGATGGTGCGTCGGTCCGATGCATCGCCATAAAGTGCTGGCGAAGCCGGGATCAAGACCGTCTCGATCAATCGACCATCGCATAGAGCGAAGAGAAATTTGCGCGTTGTGTCTAGAGAGCCCAGCGGACGCATGAGTTGCAGCCCGCCATAGGTAAAGGCAGCCTGCAATTTCTCGCGCAGCGAAGCAGGAAGATTGCTCATGGCATGAAAAGAGTCCACGCGCTTGCGGTATATCCATTCCAGAATCTGTGTGGCCCGGTAGGCGGGCTCGCCAAGCTCAGTCAGATGCTGCTCCAGATCCGCACGCGACAGTGATTTGATGGAAACCATTTAGTCTTTGAAAGTGATGTCCACCATCATATCCGCTGCGAGTTTTTCCAACGCCAACCGTACATCTGCAGTTGCTGCTTCACTCGGGAAAGTGACGCGCAAGTTTGCTTCAAAAAGAATTTCTCCCGACATGGGCGCGCTCGAACAAGCCGATTCCAGCTCTTCCACATTTACCTGATGCAGGGCCAGAATTCGCGAAATCTCATGAATGATTCCCGGTCTGTCCTGTCCGAGTAGATGAATGCTGCCCGTGTGCCTGGTCGCTTGCTTCCCATCACTGGCGCGGACCATGTGAATATGCAAGCCGCCAGTCTGCAATTCCGATAACGCCGCCTCGAGGTCCGACACTTCTTCCTCGGGCAGATCGACTCGCAACAGTCCTGCAAATTGGCCTTCGAGATGGATCATGCGGCTTTCTGTCCAGTTGCCATGTCGTTGCGCAATGGCAGCGGCAAGGGCATCCACCAACCCTGGTTTGTCTGGGCCGATAAGCGTGAGGATAAGGTTCATGGCTGCGCATCATAGTCTGCCTGGCCACTGCGGCAAGCGCACGTTTGCGGAGCGGCACGGTCGTGCTTGTCAACCCAGCACTGGCTCTGGATTATCGCGGCATGCAATCCATCCCGCTCGGTCCCAGTCCACTCACATCTTCACGTCTTATTTATGGTTGCATGCGCATCTGCGGCGATGGCACTGCGGAAGCTCTGGCGCGCGGACGCACGGCGTTATTGACCGCATACGAAGCGGGCTACACCCATTTTGATCACGCCAATATCTATGGCCATGGCGAATGCGAGACGCTGCATGGCAAGCTGCTGAAGGAACTTCCCGAGCTGCGTGCGCGGGCGATCCTGACCACCAAATGCGGCATCCGTCGCAAAGATTCACCCGGTCCCGGCGATCCTTCCCGATACGATTTCAGCAAAGCCCACATCATTGCTGAGGCCGAAGGCTCGCTCAAGCGACTCGGCGTGGAGTGTCTCGACGTGTTGTTGTTGCATCGGCTCGACTACCTGGGTGATCCGCATGAAGTCGCATCCGCATTTTGCGCGCTGAAGGATTCCGGAAAAGTGTCGCACTTCGGGGTTAGCAACTTTCGTCCATCGAGCATCTCCATGCTGCAATCGATCTGTCCCATGCCCTTGATCATGCATCAGGTGGAGGTGAATATCCATCGCATCGATGCATTGGAGGATGGCACACTGGATCAATGCATGGAGCGGCACATCACGCCCTCCGCCTGGTGTCCGCTTGGGGGTGTGGCGTATGCCGCATGGGGCAACAGTTTCACTCCCGAACAGGAGACACGCATCGCGGAAGAACTCAACCGGCAGGCTGAGCATTATAATAAAAAACCCTGGCAGGTTATCCTTGCGTGGTTGCTTATACATCCGGCCCGCATCGCGCCCATCGTGGGAACGACAAATCCGGAGCGTGTAAAGGCTGCTGTCGAATCACTTGATATTCCTTATAGCCGCGAAGATTTCTATCGCTTGTTGGAAGCACGCAACGGACGCGCTGTGCCCTGAGCCTCAGCCAGACGGGCTGGGGGATTCCGGGCGCAGATCGCGAAGCAGCAATTCCCGGAGCGCATCCTGCGGAGAGGTGCCTTCGAATAACACGTTGTACACCTGGCTTAAGATCGGCATGTCCACTCCGAAGTGCAGCGCCCGGGCACGAGCACTGCGCGTGGTGGGAACGCCCTCCGCCACCATTTGCATGGAAGCAGTGATGGATTCCAGCGATTCGCCGCGTCCGATTCTCTCTCCCACCATCCGATTGCGACTGTGTCGGCTGAAACACGTGACCATGAGATCGCCAATGCCGCTTAGACCGGTGAAAGTGGCTGGGTCACCGCCCATCGCCACTCCCAGCAAAGTCATTTCGTGCAATGCACGAGTCACCAGGGCGGACTTGGTGTTATCTCCGAGCCCCAGCCCGTCGCTGACTCCGGCGGCGATTGCGTAGATATTCTTTAAGGCGCCGCCAAGCTCCATGCCTGCGACGTCGCGTGTGGTATAAACGCGGAAATCCTGATTGGAAAACAGCGCCTGCAAAGCCACTGAGAGCGGTGTGTCTTCCGCACCAATCACCACCGCCGTGGGGATGCCGCGAGCCACTTCCTCCGCGTGGCTTGGGCCGGAGAGAACACCGACAGGATGCTGCGGTAGGGCATCCGCCAATACCTGACTCATTCGCAAACCCGTCTCGAATTCGATGCCCTTGGTGCATGATAACAAAGGTGCACCGGGCCGAATGCCGCACCGG
Source organism: uncultured Chthoniobacteraceae bacterium (assembly GCA_965365475.1). Taxonomy (GTDB): domain Bacteria; phylum Verrucomicrobiota; class Verrucomicrobiia; order Chthoniobacterales; family CAKUMP01; genus CBDUBV01. The sequence continues at coordinate 5,132 of CBDUBV010000137.1, forward strand.
TGCAGTTCCGTAGCAACCGCTCGCAGTGCTCTGGATGGCACGACGACGACGAAGACTTCCGCAGTTGCGATGGATGAAAGCTCCGCAACGGGTTCAATATTTTCCGGCAGAGCAATGCCTGGCAGATACGCCTCGTTGCTGCGAGACGCGCACATGGTGGCGATATGCTGCGGGTTGTGCCCCCAGAGCTGCACATGGCAATCGTTGCGAGCCAGGACTAGAGCCAGAGCGGTACCCCAGCCACCGGCGCCGAGAACGGCTATATTCTTCACCGGACCTCCTTAGAAGCTTTTCCACCGATCTGTGGCTCGGTGCCGTCGCGAAGACGCTGGATATTACTGCGATGGCGCCACACTGCGAGCAAAGCCGCCAGCACTGCAAAACCCAGTATCCACATATCGAATGTCCCCGTGCGCCATTGCAGTATCCACACCGCCAAGGGAAGCGCCATTGCAGCCAGCACCGAAGCCAACGACACGTAGTGCGATAGTTTGAAGACGATGAGCCACACGACAAATATCACCAGCACAGCCCAGGGCGCGACGGCGATCAATACCCCGGCGGAGGTGGCGATGCCCTTGCCGCCTTTCCACGCCATCCACGGGGAAAAATTATGCCCGAGAATTGCCAGCAGCCCCGCAATCACCATCGACGCGCCTGGAGCCAATTGAGTCGGCGTGATTACCGTGGTCAGCCAGACAGCCAGCGCGCCTTTTGCAGCATCGAGCAGAAATACTGCCAATCCGGGGCCCTTGCCCACCGTGCGAAACACGTTTGTGGCACCGATGTTTCCGCTACCCAATTTGCGGATATCCACTCCCCGCATTTTGCCTGCGAGAAATCCAAACGGAATAGACCCAAGCAAGAAAGCCAGAGCGAATACGATCAGGTTGGAAAAGGCATCCATGACGCTGCATCTAACATGTAGAGCCATGCCCACCGCAAGCTTCGCATTACTCAAGCACAGGTTGCGACGTGCCAAAGCGTATCTCGGGTGTGCTCGGCGGCGGGGTGATGTTTTTCTTAATTGCGAACCATATCGCTGCCGCCACTAGAACTGACCCGATCTTCACCTTCCAGTTGTTCAGGATCATTCTTTTCATATTTCTCTAATAATAGAAGTTGGTTGAGTCGGCGTCGGAATGTCTCTGGCGTGAACCCGCGCTCGATACTGCCCGCATGGCATATGGAAATCTGACCAGTCTCCTCGGACACCACAAGAACGATCGCGTCGGACTCTTCGCTGACACCCAGCGCGGCGCGATGCCGAAGCCCAAGATTACGATCCAGATTCTCTCGCTGACTTACCGGAAAGATGCAGCCGGCAGCGACAACGCGGTCGTTTCGAAGGATGACTCCGCCGTCATGCAGCGGGGTCTTGGGTTGGAAGATGGTGATGATCAGTTCGGGGCTGAATTCGCTGTCGAGATTGGTGCCGCTTTCTGCATACACATTCATGGCGGTGTCGCGTTCGATTGCAATGAGCGAGCCGAATTGGCGATGGGAAAGTTCGAATATGACCTGCGTGAGCAGCTCGATGGTTTCGCGCTTCTGACCTGTCGTGGAAAAAATATGGTGGCTGCCTAGTTCAGCAAGGACGCGCCGCAACTCGGGCTGGAAGATGATGACCAACGCGATGGCTAGAAAAACGGTGAACCGCTCCAGAAGCCACGAGATGACCTGCAAATCCAACATGCCGGACACAACGCTCAGACCGAAGAACAAGAGGGCCAGGCCGGTCAGAACTTTCGCGCCGCGAGTCCCTCGGAAATACAGATACCCGAAATAGATCACCACGCTCATGATCGCAATCTCAATGACTGCCGACCAGTAGTTGCGAAGCGCGTTGAGAATTGGTTCAGGCATTTACGCGTGGAGGATGGCTTCAGTCATGGTAAGTGCCTGCCGATTGGGCAGGACATTATGCACTCGGAACAGGCGGGCGCCTTTCTCTCTGGCCAGGCTGGTGATCGCGACCGTAGGCCACTCACGATCTTCCATGCGCGGAGAGCCCACTACTTTTCCAATGAAAGATTTCCGCGAGACGCCCACGAGCAGTGGACGATTGGCGACGTCCAGTGTGTGCAGATGGTTGAGTAGTGTAAGATTGTGTTCCACGGTTTTGCCAAAGCCGATGCCCGGATCAAATACGATGCGCTCGGCGGGGATGCCC
>CBDUBV010000138.1:0-7291 GCA_965365475.1 uncultured Chthoniobacteraceae bacterium
GAATGCCATGCCGCAACATGAAATCCTTCGCGTAACTTTTGGACGACTCCAGCCTGGCCGCAGCAGCTTGCGGTCCGAAGACTCGCACCCCGACGGCTCGCAGTCGGTCCGCCAGCCCCGCCGCGAGCGCATCGTCCGGCCCGATCACCACGAGGTCGATCTTTTCACGCACAGCAAATTGCACCAGTGCTTCCAGGTCCGTGATTGCTATGGCTACATTCGAGCCCAGCTCAGCGGTGCCCGCATTTCCAGGTGCACAGAAAATGGCGGAGCACAACGGCGATTGAGCGATCTTCCATGCGAGCGCATGTTCGCGTCCGCCACTGCCTGCGATCAGAATTTTCATGGGATTGCTGGGACCAGCACGGCGCGAGTAAATGGCAGATTCTCGCGGGTGACACTGAAGTTGGAGACGGGGAGAGATTGCGCATTCTCCTGGGCCGCGAGCCAGCGGGAGGGTTTACCGGCGTCAATGCGTGCAGTGCGCCGGGTGCCATAGCCCATGGGCACGACGATGCGAGGCTGCAAGAGCTGTAGAATTTTATCGCGCGCCGAATCAGTTAATTCTGGCGGTGAGCCGACGGGCAGGAATAAAACGTCAGGTCGCCCCAGCGCTCGCGCTTGCTCCATCGTCAGCGCCTGTTGGATCGCGCCGAGATGGCAGAACCGGACACCATCCATGTCCCAGGTGAATGCCACGTCGCGCCCGGTGGGTGCATTTTTCGTCGATACATCCACACCGCGTATAAGCAGTCCGTAAGCCCGATTGCTGCCCACGCCCATGCGCGAGCGAATCACTTGCGGAGAGTTTTCCACCAGATCGATGTGGTTGGTGGCTGGCGACTCGTGGCTTACGGTGACGATGTCCGACTGCAGGCCCGAGGGCACCGGGTAAGGCAGTAGCTTCGGGTCAAACGGATCGGTCAGCAGCGTGATCCCAAGCGAAGATGTGATCTGGAAACAATTGTGCCCCAACCACTGGATGCGGACTTTGGGCACGCGTGTTGCTTGCGGTGGCGTGCTGCCGCAGCCGACAATCAAGAGCACCAGGAACAGGAACAAATAGCGGACGATGAACATGTGAGACGAGCTTTATAGTGTCTCGACCGCTCAGGAGCAAGACCCCGGCGGCATATTCATTTTACTCCCGTCGCCAACACGATCTGAAAATGCGGGTTCTCTTCATCCTTGTCCACCACCGCAATCTCAATGTCTCGAAACCCGGCTTTTTGCAGCATCCGGTGCAGCTCCACTTCGCTGAATCCCAACCACAGGTCCGCGTAGAGTTCGCGGGCTTCTTCGAAGGAATGGTTGAGCAAATCCAGAACGGCTATGGTGCCGGATTTTTTTAAAATTTTGTGCGCGGCATGCAATGCATTCTGCGGATTGATCGCATGGTGCAAGGCCTGACTGAGTATCGCCAGGTCGATGCTGGCGGCCTTGATCGGCGGAGCTTCGATGTCGCCCAGTCGATACTCCAGGTTCGTGAATTTATGCTCGCGGATCAGTTCCGATCCGAACGCTACCATCTTCTCCGAGTTATCGACCGCGATGACGGATTTCGCCCGCTTGGCCAGCAGTTGCGAGAGCGTGCCTTCGCCCGCTCCCAAGTCCGCGATGTGCATCGGCGGTAGTGCGCACAGCAGCAGGTGCGATAATCCGCGCCAGGTGCGGCCCGGACAATAGCTGCGTCCGAACTTGCCAGCCAGCCGGTTGAAATACTCACGCGCGGTGTCCTGTCGGCGGCGGAGTGCCAACTTCAGTGCGGTCCGGTCCTGCTCCGCTTCCGGCAGCTCGCTGCCTCCGCGAAGCACCACCTCCCGCAGCACCGGCCACGGATTGGACGCGGAGGGTTCCTTGTTTACGCCATAATAAATATTCTTCCCAGCACGCCGGTCGTGCAGCAACCCCGCGCGCTTGAGCCGCGCCAGGTGACTCGATATTCGCGACTGGCCCATGCCCAGAATCTCCTGAATCTCGGCCACCGTGAGGTCTTCGCTTTGCAGGAGAGTCAATAGCCGAATGCGCGTGGGGTCGGAAAGCATCCGCAAAGAATTTACAATTGACGCCATAGAGAGTGGAGGTAATATATCACCGCATCATGATTTGTTAATACAAATTGTGCATCCACACCCATCCACTCACCGTAAAACCTGTTATCCAATCTATGGCTCGTCGTTATATTTTTTCATCAGAATCCGTCGGGGAAGGTCATCCCGATAAAGTCAGTGACACCATCTCGGACGCCATCCTCGATGCGTGTCTGGCGATTGATAAGACCAGCCGCGTGGCCTGCGAGACGTTTGTTAAGAGCAATCAAGTCGTAGTCGGCGGCGAGATCACCATCCCGAAGATCAAAGGCGCCTCGCTGGATTCCGTCTTAAACATCGGCAGCATCGTCCGCGATGCCGTGCGCGGGATCGGCTACACCAATGAGGATGATGTGTTCCATGCGGACAAGATTTTCATCACGAATCTGCTCACCAGCCAGAGCCCCGACATCGCGCAGGGCGTGGATGCGAAGAAAGCGGTAGGCAAGGGGACAGCGGAGCAGGGCGCGGGAGATCAGGGGCTTATGTTTGGCTATGCGTGCAAGGAGACCGAGGAGCTGATGCCGGCGCCTGTCATGTTTGCGCATCGCTTGGGGCGCGAACTCACTGCGCTGCGCAAGGCAGGCAAAGCGAAGTGGCTGCGGCCCGATGCCAAGAGCCAGGTGTCTGTTTTGTATGAGGACAATCAGCCGGTGCGAATCACGAACGTGGTCATTTCCACGCAGCATGCGGCGGATGTGGCGCACGACGAGATTCGGAATTTTATTATTAAAAATGTGATCCGCAAAGTGCTTCCCAAGCATATGCTAGACAGCACCACGGAATTTCTTATTAACCCGACGGGGCGGTTCGTGGTGGGTGGTCCTCAAGGCGACAGCGGCCTCACCGGGCGCAAGATCATCGTGGATAGCTACGGTGGCATGGGGCGTCACGGCGGTGGCGCGTTTTCTGGCAAAGACCCAAGTAAAGTGGACCGGTCGGCAGCCTACATGTGCCGGTGGGTGGCAAAGAACATCGTAGCCGCTGGCCTGGCGGAGCGGTGTGAATTGCAAGTGGCCTATGCCATCGGGCATCCGCAGCCGGTCAGCGTGAGCATCGACACGTTTGGTACCTCCACCGTGGAAGAGGCAAAAATCGAAAAAGCCGTTCGCACGGTGTTTAGTTTTAAACCGGCGGACATAGTGAAACAACTCAACCTTCTGCGTCCTATTTATAGCAAAACAACCAATTACGGACACTTCGGGCGCACGGAAGACCTGTCCGCAATCACCTGGGAGAAAACCGATAAAGTCAGCGCACTAAAGAAAGCATTACCAAAATAATATGAGCACCATACTACAAACAAAAACCGTTCCTTATAAAGTAGCCGACATTAATCTGGCCGATTGGGGTCGCAAAGAGATCGGCATCGCTGAGCAGGAAATGCCTGGCCTGATGTCCATCCGGCGTCGGCATAGCGATGCCAAGCCGCTGGCTGGCGTGCGCATCACGGGTTCACTGCACATGACCATCCAGACCGCCGTTCTCATCGAGACACTGGTGGAGCTGGGCGCTGATGTGCGCTGGGCAAGTTGCAACATCTTTTCAACGCAAGACCATGCAGCGGCGGCCGTCGCAGCGGCGGGCATTCCGGTATTTGCATGGAAGGGCGAATCGCTGGAGGAATATTGGTGGTGCACCTACCAGGCCATCGTCAATGCGGATGGTAATGGCCCGCAGATGGTTGTGGACGACGGCGGCGACGTGACCATGCTTATCCACAAAGGCTACGAGCTGGAGGAAGGCGACGAGTGGGTCAACACACCTTCCGAAAGCACGGAGGAGCAGGTGGTAAAAAATCTGCTTAAAGAAATTAACGCGGAGAATCCTTATCTCTGGCACGAAGTGGTGAAGGATTGGAAAGGCGTGAGCGAAGAGACCACCACGGGCGTTCACCGGTTGTACCGCCTGCACGAGCAAGGCAAGCTGCTGGTGCCATCGTTCAACGTGAACGATAGTGTGACCAAGTCCAAGTTCGACAATCTCTACGGCTGCCGCCACTCGCTCATCGACGGATTGAACCGCGCGATCGACGTGATGATCTCTGGAAAAGTTGCGGTGGTCTGTGGCTATGGCGATGTGGGCAAAGGCTGTGCGCAGTCTCTGCGTGGCCAAGGCGCGCGCGTCATCGTGACCGAGGTGGACCCTATCAATGCGTTGCAGGCTGCTATGGAAGGCTATGAAGTCACCACCGTGGAAGACACGCTTGGGGAAGCGGATATTTACATCACCACCACGGGCAACCTGGAGGTCATCACCGTCGAGCACATGCAAAAGATGAAGGATCAGGCAATCGTAGCCAACATCGGCCATTTCGATAATGAGATTCAGGTGGATAAACTGAATGCGTTAACAGGCGTGACCAAAACTAATATTAAGCCTCAGGTGGATAAATATACATTCGCCAATGGGCATGAGATATTCATGTTGGCGGAAGGTCGGCTGGTGAACTTGGGCTGCGCGACTGGCCACCCTTCGTTCGTGATGTCTGCTTCCTTTAGCAATCAGACTCTCGCTCAGCTTGAACTTTGGGAGAAGCGGGAACTGCTCAAGCCCGGTGTGTATGTGCTGCCCAAGCGCCTGGACGAAGAAGTAGCGCGCTTGCACCTTGAAAAAATTGGGGTGAAACTTACGAAACTCTCCGCCCGCCAGGCTGCATATATCGGCGTGCCAGTAGAAGGCCCTTACAAGCCGGACCACTACCGCTACTAAGCGAGTAAGGAATATGTGAGCGGGCTCCGGATTGCTTATATCCGCGAGCCCGCTTTGCTTTTTACAGTTGAAGCGTGGCTTCTATTTCCACGTCGAGTTCTTTGCGACAAATAGCCGCTTCGATACAGACTGTGTTGCCTTGCAGGAAAGGAAAATGCTCTTCCACGACATGCAACACCCATTCCGCATCACCACGATTGCGTAAGTAGATTTTTCCCGCTGCGGAAACGGGGCGGCTGCGAGGGCCGATCCCTGCTCCAGCCAGCACCAGGGACATATTCTCCAGAGTAGTCATCGTCTGCTGCCTCGAGTCTCCGGCGTGAATGCTCTCGTGGCCTTTGATGCTGGCCGTACCCGCAAGAAACAGAAGCGAGGGATCATTTTTAACAAACGTGCCGCGTGAGAAACTAGGCGGTCTCGGGCCGTAATCGCGCGGGTATTGATAAGCGGGAATTTGCTCTGGATTCTCCAGGTGCACAGCGGGCGTATTTCCAGCGGCAAAAATCACGATCAACTGGTCGCAGCCCACGCCAACAGCCGACGCTGCACACATCTGGGAAGTGGCGGATTCATGAAAACGCTCTTCGAATGCGAGCGATCTGCCCTTGCAAAAGAGACGATAAATTTCCATTCCGTCGCAATCCTGGTTGATGCCCGGAACATAATGCCAGACGCGGTAAAGCGATAGCGGATCGAGCGTGCGGAACAATTGCAAATACGCTTCGCGAGCGGCTTCCGTATGGTTTGCACCGAAAGGAAATAATGCAGCACCGAAATGTACATCTCCGTGTTGGAGAATATGGAAACCATTATTTGAAGAAACGGGCGATGCGGATGTGCAAAGGGTTTCCTCCTTCGGGCCCAGCAGATGCGGCGTGGCTACATGCAGGCGGATGCTACCATCCACATTTTCCAGAGAGGAAGATGCAGCTCCGTATTGAATTGTAATGCTGTGGATGCCCATTTGGGTTCAATCTTGCTTTATGAGAGCGAACGCTCACATTACGCAACCAGAACATGGAGCGTAAAGAGTCGATCAAGGAAAAATGCGATGTTTTCGTCATCGGCGGCGGGCCTGGCGGGAGCTGCGCTGCCACGCTTCTGGCGCACGCAGGATTAAAAGTCGTGCTCGCCGAGCGGGAACCCTTTCCCCGATTCCGATTGGGCGAGTCCTTGATCCCGATGATCAATCCACTGCTGGAAAAGCTTGGGGTGTGGGAAAAGTTGCACGAGGCAAATTTCATACGCAAATATGGTGCTGAGTTTTATAATAGCTGGGGCACACGGCGGGTTCATAATGTTTTTGCAAAAGGAATGATTCCCGGACTTGAATATACATTTCAGGTGGACCGTGCACGGTTTGATCATTTGCTGTTGCAGCATGCGGCTGAATCCGGCGTGTCCGTAGTGCAGCCTGCGAGTGTCAAAGGGCTCGTGAAGACCGAGGAAGGGTATCGCATTTCACTGAAATATGCAGGAGAGGTTCGCAGCGTTCTGGCCAGCTATGTGGTGGACGCCAGTGGTCGGGAGGCTTTGTCCGGACGGTCGGGAGCGGCGCGAAGAGACGAACTTCCTTATCCTAAGCGGATGGCGGTTTATAATCATTTTACTCATGTAACTCGGGCGACCGGCCGCGAGGCTGGAAACATAATTATCGTCCGTTTGCCCAAAGGTTGGTTTTGGTTTATCCCTATTGATTCCGAGCGCACCTCAGTGGGAGCGGTTACGGAAATGGAAGGTCGCATGGGGGATGCGCAGGAGCATTTCGATAAATTGAAAGATCAAAGCCCGATCGTCAGCCGACTGATGAAATCGGCTCTGCCGTGCATGGAATGGAAGGTGACCACGGACTATTGCTATAGCCACACGGAATACGCCTCCGACCGCTTGGTGAGGGTGGGGGATAGTGCCGGTTTTATCGATCCTGTATTTTCGTCAGGGGTGTTTCTCGCCATGGAATCAGCGTTCGAAGCGGCCAAGATACTCAGTGCCGCAGCGCGATCGCACCGAACACTAAGCGCACGTGAACAAGAGCAGTACACGCATGGAGTTAAGAAAGGCGTAAAAGCATTTCGTCGCCTTATTGAGACCTTTTACGATGACGCAGGATTCGCACTCTTCATGCAACCTACTGAGCGGTTTGGCCTATTTCCGGCGGTAAATTCCGTGGTCGCTGGGAATACCAAACTCGAGTTCTCCATCTGGTGGAGATTCCAGCTATTCTTGTTACTCTGCCGCTTAAATAAAGTGCTACCGCTTGCGCGTTAGCAGGCGGGCGGGGGAGGCGAGCAGGAGGTCGCCATTCCGGTAGCAATGCGCGACATGGAAGGGCGATTTGCAATCGCCCCTGGCGGTTAAAAATACAAAGTGCTACCGCTTGCGCGTTAGCAGGCGGGGGGGGGGTGGCGAGCAGGAGGTCGCCATTCCGGTGGCGATGCGCGACATGGAAGGGCGATTTGCAATCGCCCCTGGCGGTTAAAAATACAAAG
>CBDUBV010000139.1:0-7290 GCA_965365475.1 uncultured Chthoniobacteraceae bacterium
TGGAGGTGAACTCCATCGCGCCTGGTATCGCCAGTGCGCTGCTCGCCACAGTCGCCGGTCTGGTTGTCGCGATTCCCGCGCTGTTTATTTATAGCTACCTGAGTTCGCGCATCAAAGACCTGCTGGCATCCATGCAAGTGTTCATCGATGAGTTCATCGCGAAGATGGCTGAGTTCTACCCGACACCGGGAGAGCTGCCTACGTCCTCACCAGCACGCGTCGCGCAGCACTCCGCGCCGGTCGAGCAAAGTCCGACTAAAGAGTTTTCGCCCGATCAGATCACGATGCCGCAACCCGTTTCCTGACCCACTATGCAAACCGATTCCGGCAAAGCCTACGACGACATCAATGTGACACCCATGGTGGACCTGTATCTGGTGCTGCTTTTGATCTTCATCATCATGACGACTGCCGGGGTGCAGGGAATGAAAGTCGATCTGCCCAAGGGCAGCACCGCGCCAGCCATTGGCGGCCCAAAGAGTCAGGCAATCACTGTGAACAATGAGGGAAAAATCTTTCTTAACACCATGCCGGTGAGTCTCACAGAGCTGGAAACCCGACTCGCCGCACACAAAGTGCAGCACGCCGAATTCCCCGTCGTCGTGCGCGGTGATCGGCTTACGCAGTATCAAGGCATCATGGATGTGCTCGATGTGGTGGGTCGATTGCAGATCACCCAGATCGGTCTGGCCACACAACCTCCCAAATAACCACCATGGAGATCGAGGAAGAAGAGGACGACCGTAGCTTCTGGGAGCGGAACAAGATCGGCATTATCTTTGCCGGGGTTGTTCTGCTTGGCGGCATTGCCTTGTATTATCTCATGCCAAAAGGCGAAAGCCGTGTGGCTGCGCCGCCCACGATGACCGTGGTCAACATAGCTCCACCGCCTCCGCCACCGCGGCCTACTCCCGTGCCCACTCCACCACCGCCTGAACGCGAGACCCCGCCCGATCCCGATCAGCAGATGATCGAGCAGGAACCTGTGCCGGAAGAGGCAGCCGAACCTGCCAACGACGACCCGCCAGACGAACCCTTGGGCACTGGCATTCAGGGCGATGGGCCGCCGGATGGTTTCGGCCTTGGCACGCGTGGAGGCGGCTCCATTGGCGGCAAGGGAGGTCAAGGCGGTGGCGGTTCCAAATACGGTCGCTATGCTGCGATGGTGCAGAATCGCGTGGCGGAAGCTATGCGCCGCAACCCGAAGACTCGCAACGCCAGCATGCGGTTGGAAGTCCGCATATGGCCGGACAACACCGGGCGCATTACGCGCGCTGAACTAGCCGGAACGACAGGCACCGCCGCTTTGGACCAGGCAATTCGCGAAGAAATCCTCACCGGCCTTCGCCTTGAAGATGCGCCGCCAGCAGACATGCCGCGCCCAATCGTCCTTCGACTCACCGCCAAGAAACAGACCACCTTGTGACCCAATTTATGTTCCGATCCATTCAGCGTTCCATTTTTTCCAGCATTTTATTTACCGGGGTGCTGGCTTCTGCGCAGGAAATCAGCACGCCCCCGCCCGCTGCAAGCAATCCCGCAGCCGTGGCGGACGACAGTCTCGCAGCCATTGCCGAGATGGAAATCGACGGGGCAGGTGATCCGAATCTTCTCATGCCAGATACCATCAGCACGACCCCCACCGGCAATGCCGTCGTGAATCTGGTGAACCTCCTGGTCGAGCGGGGCATCATCGCAGCAGGCGATGCAGCAGGCCTCATCCGCCAGGCGGAAGACGAAGCCGCTCTGATAAATGAACAAACGCGAATCATGTCCGATGCCGCAGCGCAAGTCTCCGCCGCAGCAGCCGAGGAGGTGGCATACAATCCCGACGACATCCGCGTGACCTATATCCCCGAGACGGTGCGCATGCAGATACGCGATGAACTTAAGCGCGACATCATGGACCAGGCTATCGCGGAGAATTGGGCCGCGCCGCGCAGCATGCCGGAGTGGACCCAGCGCATCACGCTATTTGGAGATATCCGCGCACGGCATGAAAGCATCTTTTTCCCCGAGGGCAATGACAACACCGGCTCCTTCCCGAGTTTCAACTCCATCAACACCGGTTCACCATTCGACACTGCCGGGTTCGTGTTCTCTCCGCAACAGAACGTCGATACTGATCGACAGCGTCAACGGCTGCGCGTTCGGATGGGTCTTCGCGCGGACCTTGGCGATGGTTTCACAGCCGGACTTCGCATCGCCACCGGCAATGATTCCTCGCCTGTCTCGACGAACCAGACACTCGGTGCGGATGGTGGATTTTCCAAATACTCCCTGTGGCTTGATCGAGGATATATCAAATTCGACGCGGGCCCCACTGCGGACCGCAAAGTCACGCTCACCATCGGGCGTTTTGATAATCCGTTTTTCTCGAGCGACGTCATGTGGGACGATGATCTCGGTTTCGATGGTATCGCATTGCAGGGCCGCTATGAGGTGGTTCGCGGTGTGACACCGTATTTCAATGCAGGGGCGTTTCCTATTTTCAACACGGCATTTAATTTCGCCACCAATCAGCCGTCGAAATTTGAGAGCAACGACAAATATGTTTATGCGATTCAGGGCGGGGTCGATGTGCAGGCCCATCGATTGGTAAATTTCAAGGCCGGTGCTGCGTATTACAAATTCCACAATGTCGAAGGCGAACTCTCCGAGCCTTTCGTTCCGCTGACCAGTTCCGACGCAGGCAACACCGACCACACGCGTCCACTGTTCGCGCAGAAAGGCAATACCTACATGGCATTGCGCAACATCCTGCCCGTTCCGGCCAACAACTTCGGCGCCACCAATCAATTTCAATACTACGGCCTGGCATCGAGGTTTGAGCCGTTTGTGCTCACAGGAAAAATCGACTTTAATGCATTTGAGCCGATCACCATATCGGTCTTCGGAGAGTATATAAAGAACACAGCGTTCGACAGCTCTGAGATCGAAAGCAAGGCCGTCAACAACCGCGGCTCGGGAGCGTCGGAGGATTCCGTCGGCCGTTTCGACGGAGGCGATACCGCATGGATTGTCGGCGTGCGAGCGGGAAGTCTGCTCATGAACAAGCGCTGGGATTGGACCGTGGGTGCCAACTACCGCTATGTGGAAAGCGATGCCGTGGTGGATGGCTTTACCGATTCCGATTTCGGCCTGGGTGGAACCAATGTGGAGGGCTACAGCGTGTTTGGGCAACTGGCGCTTTCGAACCGCGTGATCATGGGCATTCGCTGGATGGCGTCTGACGAGATCACGGGTCCGCCATTGAGGAACGACGTTCTGCAGATCGATCTCAGCGCAAAATTCTAAGCCCGTAACTTATGAAAAAAACATCCCTTATTTTACTTCTTGCGATGGCCGCAGCGGGCACCACGCACGCCCAACAACAGACAGAGGCCGAGGCCAAGCTGCGCGAAGGGCTGCGTGCGACCACGCTGCAACTTCGCACCGTGCAGGCCGAAGCCGATGAGCTACGCATCGCCAAGGAGCGGCTGGAAGCCGACCACGCCGCGCTGACGCAGAAGATGGAATCCATGCTCAAGCAAGCAGTGTCCGACCAGGAAGCATACGAAGCTTCAAAGACCGAGATGAATCAAATGATCGCCCGGCAGGATGGCGAGATCGTGCGCCTCAACACCACGCTGGGCAAATGGAAAGCTGCTTACGAGAAGGCTGCGCAAGTGGCCAACGAAAAGGAATCCGCCCGCGCCAGCATGCAAGCCCGTGCAATCCAGATGGAGCGCAAAGCGGAAGATTACGCTCGCAAGAATGCCGAGCTGCACCGGCTCGGGCAGGAAATACTCAGCCGCTACGAGCGTTTTGGCTTAGGCACCGCAATCACCGCCCGGGAGCCGTTCATCGGCACCACTCGCGTGAAGTTGCAAAACCTCGTGCAGGACTACTCCGACAAACTTTCCGAACAAACCATCACCAATTAATTCATCATGAAAACCATCCCCATTATTTGTCTCAGCGCCATCCTCTCCCTGCATGCCTCTCTGGCAGCCGATAACGGTCTGCTCGCCACCATCGGCAAGGACGACGTGAAGATCGATGAGATGCTGCGCATTCTTGAAGACCTCGACGGCGAGCGCAAACAATCGCTGAAGGAAAACCCTGCGATGCTCAACCAGATCGTGCGCACCCTGCTGATTCAACGCGTGGTCCTTGGCGAAGCCAAAGCGCAAGGCTGGGACAAATCGCCCGAGGTGCAACGCAATCTGGAACGCGTGCGCGACGCAGCCATCGCGGAGAGTTTCCTACAATCAAAAGCGGAACCGGCTTCGGAGTATCCTTCCGAGGCTGAGCTAGCTGAAGCGTATGAAGCGGCCAAGCCCAACCTGCTCGTGCCGCGTCAATATCGCGTAGCGCAAATCTTCATCGCGGCACAGGAAGGGAAAGCCAAGGCGAGGCTGGATGCCGCGCTTGCCGATCTTGCAAAACCCGAAGCGGATTTTGCAGCGGTGGCGCGCCTGCACAGTCAGGACACCCAGAGCAATTCACGCGATGGCATCATCGGATGGGTTGCGGAGAATCAACTTCAGCCAGAAGTCAAAGCCGCTCTGGAGGAATTGAAGAAGGATGAAGTGAGTAAGCCCATCCAACTGGCGGATGGCTGGCACATCGTGAAGTGGATGGAAAAAAAGGAGCCTTACACAGCTTCGCTTGCAGAAGTGCGCGATGAACTTCGCAGCCAGTTGCGCGCTGCGCGGGCACGGGAAAATAGCGAGGCCTATCTTGCTACTTTGCTGAAGGACAAACCGGTTTCTGTTAACGAAATAGCGGTCTCGCAGCTGTTGCGCGCGGAGTAATTCTGCATGGGACTTTCGCGCAAGCTTCCCGTCCTCCTGGTGGGATGTCTGTTGCTGCTCAGCTCGTGGGCTGGCGGCGGAGACATCCTGCGCGGAGGTACGCGTATTGGTTCCCAGCCGGACGATGGGCGTGCCGCTGCCGCCTCTGGTGCGGCGGAAGCAGCGCGGCTTTCGCAGAATGCGTCCGACTCGCTGGCGCGCACCACACGCGCGATCCAGGAAGTAAACGCCATGCAATCCGCTGCGCGTGCGGCTGCGGCCCGAGCGTCTGCCACGACAGGTGCAGACCCTCTGCAGCCATCCGTGCGCTTGCCGCTCGTGGCCGACGGCCTTGCACCTGGCGGCCTGGTCGTTGCGCCCGGTGCTGGACCCGGCTCCGCCTTGTGGCAAGGCGCCTCGCTCCCCACTCAGCGCAGCGGCAAAGGCGGAGGCAAAATCGTCACTGTTAAACAAAATCAATCTCAGGCTCTGCTCACCTGGGAGAATTTTAATATCGGGAAAAGCACCACGCTGCGATTCAATCAAAAAGCGGGCGGTGAAGACGTAGGCAAATGGGTCGCGTTCAACACGGTCAAAGATCCCGCTGGACGTCCTTCGCAGATTCTTGGCTCGATCAAGGCGGATGGACAGGTGTATGTCATCAATGCCAACGGCATTATCTTCGGCGGCACCAGCCAGGTGAATGCCCGTGGGTTTGTGGCATCCACGTTGCCGGTGAATACTAATCTGCTCGAACGTGGGTTGCTCAATCAGGAGGAAGGTGCCGCACAATTTCTTTTCAGTTCCACGCAGCAAGGAGCTTTCATCCCCGAGCAGCCCAGCAACATCACGGGACGATTTGGCGATGTAATTGTGCAGGCAGGTGCGCAGCTTAAAAGTCCCTCGTTGCCGGGCGGCGGCGGCGGACGCGTGGCGCTCATTGGTGCGAACGTGAAAAACGACGGCACCATCTCCACCCCCGGTGGCCAGACGATTCTTGCCGCCGGATTGCAGGTTGGCTGGGAGCCGCATCCCTCCTCCGACCCCAGCCTGCGCGGACTGGATGTCTTTGTGGGACACGTGGGCGATTATAGCGGAACAGTGGTGAATAACGGCCTGATCAAAGTGCCCACTGGCAATGCCACGATTGTGGGCAAAGAGTTGCGCATGAATGGCGCGATCGACAGCCGGACCACCGTGAGCCTCAACGGGCGTGTGGATATCCTCGCAAACTACGACGCAGTTCCGAACAAGGAATACACGCCTTCGAACTCGGCTGCGCAGCCACCTTTTATAAATAGAGAAACCGGGCAGGTGCGGTTCTGCAGTGGAAGCGTGGTGCGCATCCTGCCTGCTTACGAAAGCAGCAAAACCACGGTGGGCACGCGATTGCCACTGGAGTCGATCATTAACATTCAAGGCAGCGATGTGTATTTCGGTCGCAAATCTTCGGTGTTTGCTCCGGGAGCAAAAGTGAAGATCGATGCGGGACGCTGGGCACCCGCCACGGGTGTGGAAACTGGCGGCGTGGCGCAATTCAGCCGCGTGCCGCCGGATTTTATCTACACGCGTGGACAAGTGTATCTCGATAGGTCGGCACGAATCGATGTGTCTGGTTCTACAGACGTATGTGTGCCGCTCTCGCACAGCATTCTCACGGTGCAATTGCGCGGCAATGAATTAGCCGTGGCTCCGTTGCAACGTGAAGGGCCATTGCGCGGCGTGGACCTGGTCATCGATCTGCGACGCTCGGGCGTTTACAATGGCCGGGCATGGACAGGTACACCCCTGGGCGATGCCAATGGATTTGCCAACATCATCGAGCGCAATGCGTCCCAGCTCAGTGCAACGGGTGGCGACATCATGATTCAAGCTGGGCAAGCTTTTATCGCGCGAAAGGGTTCCGTTTTAAATGTTTCCGGTGGCTACTTCCGCCATGAAGCCGGCGTGGTGAAAACAACACGGCTTATAACCAATGGACGGCTCGTGGACATCGCATCGGCTACTCCCGACCAAAGTTACGAAGGCATATACACTCCGCTGTTTACACGCACCGCCTCGCGGTGGGGAATCTCCGAGACATTCTTGAGTCCGCTAGCTCCCACAGGCGCACATTTGCAACCGGAATATCTAGCCGAAGCCGATGGCGGAAATATTCAGATCACCGCGCCTTCCATGGCGATGGACGGCGAGATGCTCGGGCGCACGCTCAAAGGGCTGCGGCAGACGCGGCCCGGGGCAGATGTCGCCGAGTTGGCAGCACTGGCATCACTCACGTTGCGCTTCAAAGGCCAGATCAATAGTTCTGATCCCAATGTGGTGTTCCCGTATGTGTCGCCCACACCTCCGAAAATTGTTTTCGGAATGCGAGGCCGGCAAGATTCGCCGGGCAAATTCCGGCCCGATGCGCTGCAACCTCTCAAGCCAGGGCGCTTGGCAAAAGTGCGCCTGAGCAAAGACTTTTTTCAACTCACCGGCTTCGGCCATGTGGAGATGGAAAATAGCGATGGCG
>CBDUBV010000140.1:0-7254 GCA_965365475.1 uncultured Chthoniobacteraceae bacterium
GTGATTTCTTCCGATCTACTCCTGCGAGCGTACGCCAGCGGCATATTCCCCATGGGCGGCAAATCGGATGAGATAGTGTGGTTCTCTCCCGACATGCGCGGCGTGATTCCGCTCGATACTTTTCACGTGCCGCATGGCCTGCGCCGGACCCTCAAGCGGCAGGAATCCGACATCAAAATAAATACAGCCTTTTCACAAGTGCTCGCGGCATGTGCCGACCGTTGGGAGACGTGGATCACGCCGACGATACATGAGAGTTACGTCGCGCTGCATGAGGCAGGCTACGCGCACTCTGTTGAAGTTTTCCAAGAAGGCGAGTTGGTTGGGGGGCTGTATGGGGTGGCGTTGGGTGCTGCGTTTTTCGGGGAATCGATGTTTCATCGCGTGACGGACGCCTCCAAAGTGGCGCTATATCATCTGGTGAAGCAGTTGCATGCCCGGGAGTTTCAGTTGCTCGATACCCAGTGGGTCACACCGCATCTCGCGCAGTTTGGAGCCATCGAGATTCCCCGCGAGGAGTATCTGGCGCGGTTGTCCAGGGCACTTGGGGAGACGCGCTCCTTCTTATAAAAAGCGTCCTTTTTTTACAAATAGGGCTTGTGAAATTTTCGGACGAGTGTTTTATGTCCGCTTGCGCTCGCCCGGGAGTGATTTTTTAGGTCTTAGCAATCGACCAAGATTTACTGCCGAAAGCGCCCCCAAATTCTCCTGATTTGTGATTTCTTATAGCGATTCCTGTAACTCGATAACACGCTGGCTTTCCGCAGTGCTCATAGCTGTGTATTTGTTAGCGTTCTCTGCAAACGCCGCTCCAGCAGGTGAAGAAGGCGCACATGGACTTTCAGCATATTCGCCGGTCATTTATCAAAATGGCTGGTTCCAGATTAATAACTCCATGGTGCTCACTTGGGTCGTCGCACTTATGATCATCGTGTTTGCGCGGATCGCGACGAGGAATATCAAACCAGTGCCGGAAGGTGCGCAGAATTTTTGGGAATGGTTGGTGGAAGGTCTGTATGGATTTCTGGAGGGAATCATCGGCCATCATTTGGTTCGGAAAACGTTTTGGTTTTTTGCCACCATCTTTATTTTTATTCTTTTCACGAACTGGTTTGGCTTGCTCCCTGGTGTGGGCTCCATCGGATGGGGACATCCGGATGAGAACGGGGCCTTGCATCACCTGAGCCGCCCTCTGCTGCGCGGAACCAATGCGGATTTCAATATGACCTTCGGCATGGCCTGCGTGTTTTTCGTTTGTTGGCTCTACTGGGCTGTGAGTGCCAATGGCTTCGGCGGTTTCATCATGCATATTTTCGGACCAAAAGGGGATACGACCGGTCTGCTGAAATTTCTGATGGTGATCGTATTCATCGCGGTTGGGTTGCTGGAGATTGTCTCCATCCTGTTCCGTCCGGTGTCGCTCAGCTTCCGACTCTACGGCAACATCTACGCGGGCGAGACGATGCTGGAATCCATGGCGATGCTCTCGCCGACATTTGGCTGGCTCATTGCGCTGCCGTTTTACTTTATGGAAATGATGGTCGGTCTCGTGCAGGCGCTCGTTTTTATGTTGCTCACGGCCGTGTTCACATTGCTCATCTGTGATCACGGCGAGGACCACGAACCGGCTCATCAACATTAGAAAAATTTCGGCTGCCGGACCGTGGCAAAGACTGCGGGGGCATCCGATTCCCAACACACAAACACAATAGAAAAGAATACAACCAAATGATCACGCCACTTCTTGCTGAAATCACCGGCAATCTCCACATCGGCCTTGCGGCTCTCGGTTCCGCGCTTGCCGTGGGTATTATCGGCTACAAAGCTTCGGAGGCAGTCGGACGCAACCCCGGCGCAGCCACGAAGATTCTTGTGCAGGCGATTCTGAGCACCGCTTTCGCTGAAGGCGTGGTGTTCTTCGCGATCTTCCTTGCCAAGGGTCAATAGTCACGTAGATGCGGAGCCCGGAGACACCTTCCGGGCTCCGCGCTCACGTGCAAGTGATCATTCATCTTACTTTTATTTATGTTAGCAACGCTCATCACTTTGGCCGCTCCCGACGGTGGCATCCTCGACACGATCAGTGCCACCGGCGAGCAGTTTGGATTCAACTGGGGATTATTTCTCTCGCAGATCATCAGCTTTTCCATCGTGGCATTGCTGCTGCAAATGTTCGCCTATAAACCCATCATTGCGGTTCTGGAAACTCGTCGGCGAACAATCGCGGAAGGGCTTGAGAATGCGGAAAAAAGCAAGCTCGCCTTGGCCAATGCGGAATCGCAGGCGCATGCAGTTCTGCTAGCTGCAAACCAAGAAGCCAAGGGCATCATCGATGAAGCGCGGAAGTCGGCTGCGGTGATTGCGGAGAAACGGCAGCAACAGGCCGTGTCTGAGGCCGAACAAATCATAGCAAAAGCGCACGAAGCCACGCAGATCGAGCGCGAGAAGGTAATGGCCCAACTTCGATCTGAAATTGGACGCTTGGTCGTGAGCACCACATCGAAAGTCACGGGCAAGGTTCTTACGCCGGACGATCAACGCCGTCTCAATGAAGAAGCGGCCCGGCAAGTTGCAGCCTGATATTAACCACGTCTCATGCGCCTGAATAAAGAAGCCCGTAAACTCTCGCGGAAAATGTTTCGTTCCAGCATGGTGAACGGACGCCTGGACCGTCACCGCGCGTTGACATGGGTGCGCGAGATTGCCAGGGCCAAACCGCGCAATTACACGCATGCGCTCAAGAATTTCGCGCGGCTGATTCGCCTGGAGGAAAAACGCAACCAGGCTGTGGTGGAGAGCGCAGTGGAACTCACTCCGGCGGAGCGAAACAAAGTGCAATCCGACGTGCATGCGCGCTTCGGTGAGCAGGTGCAAATCACGTATGCAGTCAATCCCGACTTGCTAGGCGGGCTGCGCATTCAAGTCGGCAGCGATGTCTGGGATGGCAGCGTCCGAGACCGGCTGGCCCGACTTCAAAACCAAATTTAAAATCTTACATTCTTCCAACTATTCATCATGAGCATCCTGCAGGAAATCGAATCACAAATTGAAGGTCTTCAAACTGCCACCATCAAATCCAACGTAGGCATCGTCCGGGAGATCGGCGACGGTGTAGCCAAGATCGAGGGGTTGAGCGATGTGATGCTCAACGAAATGATCGAGTTCCCCGGCGGACTCTACGGCCTCGCGCTCAACCTGGAAGAGAGCGAAGTGGGCGCGATCATTCTGGGCAATTTCACGTCCGTGGTCGAAGGTATGGAAGTGCGCACTACCGGACGCCTGCTCTCGGTCCCTGTCGGCAAGGCATTGCTTGGGCGCGTGGTGAATTCACTGGGCGAACCCATCGATGGCAAAGGCGACATCCAGGCCGAAGCATCGTATCCAGTAGAAAAAATTGCGCCCGGTATTATCAAACGCAAATCCGTGAGTCAGCCCGTGCAGACTGGAATCATGGCCATCGACGCAATGATCCCAATCGGACGGGGCCAGCGCGAATTGATCATCGGTGACCGTGCCACGGGCAAGAGCACCATCGCGCTCGACACCATGATCAACCAGGCGCGCATCAATAAAGCGCAGGAAGGTCAGCCCGGATTTCGCCCGCTTTATTGCATTTACGTCGCGATTGGGCAGAAGAATTCCAACGTAGCTCGCGCACTTGCAGTCCTGGAAAAAGAAGGTGCCATGCCTTACACGACGATTGTTTCCGCTCCGGCCTCCGATAGCGCAACGAACCAATACCTCGCGCCTTTCGCAGGTGCCGCGATGGGCGAATGGTTCATGGATAATGGCATGGACGCGCTCATTGTTTATGATGACCTCTCCAAGCACGCGGTGGCGTATCGACAGGTGTCGCTCGTGTTGAAGCGGCCTTCGGGTCGTGAGGCGTATCCGGGCGATGTGTTTTATCTGCACTCCCGGTTGCTCGAGCGCAGTGCGCGCGTCACGGAAGAAGCGGGTGGCGGCTCACTCACCGCATTGCCTATCATTGAGACACAGGCTGGTGACGTGTCGGCATACATTCCGACGAACGTGATCTCGATCACCGACGGCCAGATTTATCTGGAGACAGATTTGTTCTATCAAGGCATCCGGCCTGCGATCTCCGTAGGTCTCTCGGTCTCGCGCGTGGGCAGTGCCGCGCAGACCAAAGCCATGAAACAGGTGGCAGGCAAAGTAAAAGGCGACCTTGCACAGTTCCGTGAGCTGGCCGCGTTTGCGCAGTTCGGCTCAGACCTCGATGCCAAGACCAAAGCACAGTTGGACCGTGGTCAGCGCATTGTGGAATTATTTAAGCAAAACCAATACAACCCGCTGCCGATTGAGATTCAAGCCGCCGTGTTGTGGTCCATGCAGAACGGCTATCTGGACACGGTGGACGTCGATAAAGTGAAAGAGTTCCAGCAAGGTTTGGAAGAATTTCTTTCCACCCGCAAGGAGTCCGTGCTTGCAGCGATCCGCGAGAAAAAGGCGATCGATGATGACCTGTCTGCGCAGCTAAAGAGCGCGTTGGACGAGTATAAATCCTTCCAGCAATAATCCATGCCGAACACCCGAGATTTACGCCGCCGAATCAAATCGGTTCGCAACACAGCGCAGATCACCAAGGCCATGCAAATGGTCGCGGCGTCCAAGATGCGCAAGGCGCAACAACTCGCGCTCGCGGGCAGGCCGTACTCCGAGCTGCTCATTCGGACATTGGAATACGTGCAGGCGCACGCGGGCGACGTGTCGCACCCCATGCTTGAGCCCCGGGAAGGCAATCGGCATTTGATTCTGCTCGTCACGCCAGACAAAGGACTTTGCGGCGCGCTCACCACCAACCTGTTGCGTGAGGGCAGCTCCATGCACACCGCAGAGACTTCGTATGTCTCAGTCGGACGCAAAGGAGCACAATGGTGTGCGCGGGGCAAACGCGATCTGCTTGCGGATTTTCATTTGAGCGAAGCTCTGCCATTCAACGAGAGCAAACGCATTTCCAAGTTCGCGCTGGATCAGTTCATGGATGGAAAAGTGGACCGGGTTAGCGTGCTATTCACGTATTTTGTCAACACGCTCACGCAGCAACCCAAGCTCCGCAATCTGCTGCCGGTCAGCGCGTCTGAACTTCTGGCCGCTGTCGAAGCGAACCCGCGCTCGGAAGTGTATCAGGAAATTCGTTTTGAGCCCGATCCCGTTTCCGTGCTTGGCACCTTGCTGCCCTACTATGTGCACTATCAAGTGTACCAGATGCTGCTCAATGCACGCGCCTCCGAGCATAGCGCCCGGATGGTGGCGATGAAAAATGCCACCGACAACGCCAAAAGCCTCATCAAAGATCTCTCGCTCGAATACAACAAACTCCGCCAGGCCAGCATCACCAATGAGCTGCTGGAAATCTCCACCGCCCAAATGGCTCTTGGCTAATTCTTTTTTTAAACATCACTTATGAATACCGGCACTATCGTTCAAGTTATCGGCCCCGTTGTGGACGTCGATTTTTCCTCCAGCTCGGAGATTCCCAAAATCTATGACGCGCTCGAAATCGACTTCGAGGTCAGTGGCGTCGCCCAGCGACTGGTCCTTGAGACCCAGCAACACATCGGCGACGGATGGGTGCGCGCAATCGCGATGTCCTCCTCCGAGGGCTTGAAACGCGGGCTTCCCGTCCGCGCGACAGGTGCTCCTATTTCAGTGCCCGTGGGCGATGGCATTCTCGGGCGCGTGTTTAACGTCACAGGCGACCCCGTGGATGAACGCGGCCCCGTCGAGTTCACCAAGCGTTACCCGATTCATCGCCCAGCGCCTTCGCTCATCGAGCAAGACGTGCAAGCAAGCATCCTCGAAACCGGAATTAAAGTCATCGATCTCATTTGCCCTTTTGCCAAGGGCGGTAAAGTGGGCGCATTCGGCGGCGCGGGCGTGGGCAAGACCGTCGTCATCATGGAGTTGATCAATAACATCGCCAAAGGCCACGGCGGTTACTCCGTGTTTGCAGGCGTCGGCGAGCGGACTCGTGAGGGCAACGATCTCTACCACGAAATGAGCGACGCCGGCGTCATCGACCAGAAAGACTTGTCCAAGTCCAAAGTCGCACTGGTGTATGGTCAGATGAACGAGCCTCCCGGTGCGCGTCTCCGCGTGGCACTCTCCGCGCTTTCCATGGCGGAATATTTCCGCGACGAGAAGAATCAGGACGTGCTTTTGTTTGTGGACAACGTATTCCGCTTTTCCCAAGCCGGTTCGGAAGTATCTGCATTGCTGGGCCGCACGCCATCCGCCGTGGGTTATCAGCCCACGCTCGCGGCTGAAATGGGCGACCTGCAAGAGCGCATCACATCCACCACGCGCGGGTCCATTACCTCCTTCCAGGCAGTGTATGTGCCGGCGGACGATCTTACCGATCCTGCGCCCGCCAATACTTTTGCCCACCTCGACTCCACCATCGTGTTGGAGCGCTCCATCGCTGAGCAGGGCATTTATCCTGCGGTCGATCCGCTCGCGTCCACTTCAAAAGCACTCTCGCCCGAGAGCGTGGGCAAAGAGCACTATGAAGTCGCGCGCGGCGTGCAGCGCGTGCTTCAGCGTTACAAAGACCTTCAGGACATCATCGCGATTCTTGGCATGGACGAACTTAGCCCCGAGGATAAAATCACCGTCTTCCGCGCGCGTAAAATTCAGCGATTCCTAAGCCAGCCGTTCCATGTGGCAGAAGTCTTTACCGGCACGCCAGGGCAATACGTGTCCATCGCGGAAACCGTTCGCGGGTTCAAAGAAATTCTCGAGGGCAAACACGACAGCGTGCCCGAGCAGAATTTCTACATGAAGGGCGGGATCGATCAGATCAACGACTAGGACCGAACATGGCCACCCTCAAGCTTGACATAGTGACCCCCGGCGGGTCCGTTTTTTCGGACGACGTGGACATGGTATTTCTTCCAGCAGAAGAGGGGGAGCTGGGCATATTACCCATGCACATTCCGGTGCTCACCCCGGTGAGACCTGGGGAACTGCGAATCGTGCGGGGGCCAAAGGAGGAAGTATTGGCTATTGGGGAGGGGTTTGCCGAGATCACCGGAAGGAGCGTCTCCATTCTGACAGAAATCGCGGTCGAAGAATCTGCGATTGATGAGGGAGCTGCGGAAGCCGCGATTGAGCGTGCGCAGAAAGCCCTGGCGAACGCGAGTGATAACGAAGAGATCGCAGCGTTGGAAGCCGTGCTCTCACGCAGTCTGGCGCAAGTGAACGTAAAACGCCGTCGGCGCGGCGGCTGAG
>CBDUBV010000141.1:0-7249 GCA_965365475.1 uncultured Chthoniobacteraceae bacterium
TTGTTTGAGGGGTTTGTGAATCCGGTTTTCGGAAATATCTGGGGGGTGATGTTGCTGGGGGCGTTCCTGTTTGCGATGGTGAACTGGCCTGACCATTCCTCACGACGGGTGCAATCCTATTTCTGGTTGATTGCGCTGGCTCTGTTGGTGCCGGTGACGCGCTCGATGGGGATGATGCTCTCGGGGCTGGGAGTGCTGGTGGTGCTGCTGGCAATGATCGCACTTTTCGTGGTGCTGGCCCGGCGCATCCAGGGCAACTGGATTTTGTACGCGTTTTTATTTCTGGGAGGCACAGTGGCGTTGTGGCATTCGCCGTTGCGCGTTGCGGCGTTGTTCGCAGTGGCAGTGGTGGTGGCGGAAGTGGTCAGGCTCAAGGCCGATCGTTTCCTCTCGCGTGACATCCTGCGCATAGCGGGGAGTGTGTTTCTGTTTGGCGGTGCGCTGGTTTTCTGTCTCACGCAAATATGGATAAATCCCACGGGACAATTTCTTGAGGGAAGTCCCGCCTGGCTTGGAAACATGGACCTCGTGCTGCCGGCAATCATTTTCTGGGGCTTCCCGTGGGTGGGCACCGTTGGCGTGTTGATCTATCTCTCCGGGCTGCAACAAATCTCGCAGGATGTGTATGAAGCGGCAGAACTGGATTCCGTAGGCCCGATCGGCATGCTGTTTCGCATCGAGCTGCCACTGATCATGACGCAGGTGCGGATAAACCTGATATTCATGACCATCGGTACGCTCACAGCGTATGAGTTTTTCCTGCTGCTTCTGGGCTCGTCCGGCGGCCCTGCGAACAAGGGCATGGTGCCCGGCTTGTACATGTATGCCAAGGCGTTTGAAGAAGGTCTCTTCGGCTACGCGTGTGCGCTGGGCATGGTGCTTTTCGTCATCGTGCTGTTGCTGACGATCATCTACAACAAATACGTGAAAGTGGAGAAATAAGCATGGCCAATCCCAAACACAAGCGGCTGGGTGAGTGGATCAAACATGGCTATCTGTGGTTCATCCTGGCGTTTGCATTCTACCCGCTGTTCATCATGGTGGTGGTAAGCTTTAAAAATAACGAGCAATACCAGGCCAACCCGTGGTTCTTCGATCACATCACCACGTGGCATTGGGAGAACTGGAGCAAGGCCTGGAGCATCGTGCAGACTTACATCGCCAACTCGATCGTGACGTCGGTGGCAGGAGTCGTCCTCGGCATGGTAATGGTGATTCTGACCAGCTATGTGCTTGCGCGGTATCGTTTCCCGGGGCGGAGTTTTATTTACTACGGAATCATCGCGAGCATGTTTCTGCCAGGCACCGCAGCTTCGCTGGTGACCTTGTTTGCGCTGTTGCAGGAGATGCATCTCATTAATAGCCTCTGGGCACTTGTCGTCGTGGGCGCGGCGGGCGGACAGGTCATCGGGATTTTTATTTTAAAACAATTTATCGAAGAGATACCCAAGGAGTTGTTTGAGTCTGCGCAAATCGATGGAGCCGGGCACGTGCAGCAGATTTTTACCATCGTATTGCCGATGTCAGGATCGATTCTGGCCACGGTGGGAATCATGAAATTCCTCGGCTTGTGGAACAACGTGATTCTGCCGCTGGTCATCATGCGCGATGATCACAAGCTCACGATCCCTGTGGGGCTATTGCGGCTCGAAGGCGAGTATGTGAAGCAATGGGGCGAAATGATGGCGGGCTATACCATCTCGTCGTTGCCATTGATCATCCTGTTCATCTTCACGATGCGGTTGTTTGTAAAAGGCCTGGCCGCAGGGGCAGTGAAAGGCTGATAGCTGACGGGGCGGTGGCTTGTTTCCTTGTTTGAGCACGTATAGCGTTGCGCTGTGAAACCGCGTTTGAAAATTCTGGTCGCCATGTCGGGCGGTGTGGACAGCAGTGTCGCAGCCGGATTGCTGGTCCAGGCTGGGCACGACGTGACCGGTGCCTACATGAAAAACTGGATCAACGAGCCGAATGTCTTCGGCCATTGCCCCTGGCAGCAGGATATCGAAGACGCGCGCGCTGTGGCTGCTCACCTCAAGATCGATTTCCATGTGGTGAACTTGATGCGGGAATACCGCGAGCGGGTTGTGGAATATCTGCTGCGCGGATACGAGTCCGGCATCACACCCAATCCGGATGTGATGTGCAACCGCGAGATGAAGTTTGGGGTCTTCATGGAGTGGGCCATGGAGCACGGGTTCGATGCCGTGGCGACCGGGCATTATGCACGAACGCGGCAGGCTGCCGATGGCTCCTTCGATCTCTGCGAGGGTGCTGATAAAAACAAGGATCAATCTTATTTCCTTGCGATGCTGCGACAGGATCAGATCGCGCGGGCCGTGTTTCCGCTGGGCGAATTGTGGAAGCCGCAAGTCCGCCAACTCGCGGCGGAGATGGGATTGCCCAATGCAGATAAAAAAGACAGCCAGGGAATATGTTTCATCGGCGAAGTGAAAATGTCGGACTTTCTTACCGCATATCTGCCCGACAAACCTGGCGACATTGTGGACCTGGACGGACGCAGGATCGGACGCCATCGCGGTCTGCACTTTCATACATTGGGGCAGAAACGCGGAGTCGGTGTGGCGTCGCCTGTGGCGCATCGAGCTTACGTGGTGGTGGCCAAAAAACTCGATACAAACGAGCTGGTGATGGCCTTGGAAACGCCGGACACCCCCGGGCTATATGCTACAAGCTGCGTCGTGAGCGAGCTGTCGTTTCCGAATCGAGAATTGCCGGTGCCTTCCCGACTTCTGGCGCGTCCACGCTACCGCGCACCGACTTCTCCCGCGCATGTGGCAGCCCATGCGCAAGGCTGGCAGGTGAAGTTCGAGCAGGCGCAACGCGCGCTCGCGCCGGGACAGATTTGCGCTTTCTACGAGGAAGAAACTCTCGTCGCAGCCGGCGTGTTTCAGGAGATTCACACCGCGCCCGCTACTATGGTTGGGCATCGAGATGCGTTCTCACCGCACGTAGATTTACCTTCCCCTCGTACAGAGCCTTGCCAGTGATTGCTCCATAGAGCCCTGGCATCGCAGCGAGTTGAAGAAGGTCCTCCGACGAACTCACGCCGCCGCTTGCCACCAAGTCCACCTCCAGTAGTTCCAGCATCCGTTCCAGCTCGTGGAAGTTCGGACCCGCCAACATGCCATCGGTCGCGATGTCGGTGTAAATAATTGTCTTTGCGCCGGCCTGTTGCACTTGCAATGCCAGCTCGGTGGCCGAAATGCCGGTGGATGCAGTCCAACCTTTCACCGCGACGATACCATCGCGTGCATCGATGCCCACAGCGATCTTCCCCCCGCCAAACAGCTCCACCATTTTTTTCACAAACTCAATGGATTCCGCCGCCCGCGTCCCGATGACCACTCGCGCCACGCCCACGTCCAACGCTCTGCGGATGGCCGCTTCCGACCGCATGCCACCGCCAAGTTCGCAAGGAATGGTGAGTGCTTCCACTATGGCAGCGACTGCGGAGAGGTTTTTATTTTCTCCGGTAAAAGCCGCGTCCAGATCGACTACATGCAGGTAGTGTCCGCCTTCGTCCTCCCATCTTTTTGCGAATGCTGCAGGGTCGTGGGAATAGATGGTGCGTTGGTTGGCTTTGCCTTGCTGGAGCCGGACCACAGCACCATCCATGAGGTCTATCGCGGGGAGCAGTATCATAAAGTATTGAGAAAATTGCGCAGAATACGCAGTCCGGATTCCTGACTTTTCTCCGGGTGAAACTGCATGGCGCACACGCGGCCCGAGCGGATGCTGGCGGCGAAATCTGTGCCGTAGGTGCAGCGCGCGTTTACCACTTCGTCGTCCGCTGGCTCGGGATAGTACGAGTGAACAAAAAATACATGGGGGTCTGCCGCAAGTCCTGCCCAGAGCGGGTCTTCGCGCGTGTGAATGGTATTCCATCCCATGTGAGGAATTTTCAGATTCTCACCGCGAAACCTGACCACTTTGCCCGGCAGAATTCCGAATCCGGGCGTCTCGGGACTTTCCTCGCTGGTCTCAAACAAAAGCTGATACCCCAGGCAGATGCCCAGAAATGGACGATCCGCAGCGATCCATTCGCGCAGCGGCACCCACATGCCGCGCCTGTGCAGACTGCGTGCCGCATCGCCGAAAGCACCCACGCCTGGGAGAATGATGGCATCCATCTCTGCGATGCTTTCTGGCGACTCGATCAGCGCGACATCTGCTTCGAGGTGGACCAGTGCCTGGTTCACACTTCGCAGGTTCCCGCTGTCGTAATTTACAATTCCAATCCGTGCCATCGCCGGGGAACTATGGGGAAATTATTTGCAAAATCCAATGTTATCCTCTGCGGATTGACGTCCATTTTTCGTTCCTTAACCAAGAGTTGGTAGGCTGTTTGGAGGCATTAGTCCTGCCTACCCCATAAGAGCACGGAGCTTTGCCGTTGATTCCACTAATGGGTTGGAAGAAGCGGCTCGACGCGCAATCAGTGCCTATGGTGCTGAATACGCGAGCCTCGCCATGTGGCGCATAACATAACGCGCATAAGGCAGTCCCACGTCATTCACCGGGCCTGTTCAACCATGGGTGCAGTCGGAGGGCTCGTCCCTCGCCTCCGCTACAGCTTTTATTGTTCGGCTTTTGGTTTGTCATAGAGGAATATCCCTTGCGCATTCTATGTCACATGAGTAACGTGACAATTATGGCGCAAGGAAAATCCGGACGAGTTGTTGTTGATCTCGATCCACATCTCAAAAAACAGCTTTACTCGAAATTGTCACTTTCCGGCAGCACTCTGAAAGAATGGTTCCGACGTTCAGCAGTAGAATATTGCAATGCCGGGTTCGCACAAATTAGCGAATTAACGTCTGATTCCAGTTTTCCGGTATTTAGAGAAGATCCAGCAAGTTACGGAACACGCACTGGAGACGTTGCCTTAAACCAGAATACAAGCCGTCATTTTTCCGTAGTCTCCCTCTTCTCGGGTTGCGGCGGAATGGATCTTGGTTTTTCTGGGGGATTTGAATTCTTGGGACGACATTACAAGAAACTACCATTCAAAATTATTTGGGCAAATGACATCAACGCTGAGGCGTGCAGAACGTACCGCAAAAATATTGGATTTGATATCCATCAAGGAGACATTTGGTCACTCATCGACTCAATGCCCTCAACTGCCGATGTATTGATTGGGGGATTCCCATGTCAGGACATCTCCGTTAACGGAAAAGGGGCCGGTATAAATGGTAAACGAAGCGGACTATACAAGGCCATGATTGAAGCAATCCGTAAAATCCAACCCAAAGTATTTGTTGCAGAGAACGTGAAAGCTCTTTTGCGAAACAAACAATGGTTGCATCAGGTTTTGGAAGATTTCGGAGCACTGGGCTATACATTGCATCATCAACTCTATCAAGCAGCGGACTATGGAGTGCCTCAAACGCGTGAGCGGGTTCTCTTCGTGGGAACGGCAAAAGGAGTGCGACATTACTCACCTCCAATTCCTGAGCGAAATGCAGCGAGTTGGGTTTCCGCCCAGACGGCGATCTCTGATTTAGTAGAGCTACAGGAAACTCCTCAAATCAATCATATTTGGAGTTTGGCCAACAAGAGTCCAGAACAAGGAAACCGACGCTTAGTCGCTGGCCGTCCGGGATATACGATTAGGGCTGAATGCCATGGAAACATCCAATATCACTACTCCCTCCCGCGCCGCATTTCCATGCGCGAGGCAGCACGACTCCAATCCTTTCCTGACAAGTTTCTTTTCGTTTCAGGATTGCGGGAGACAGAGCGTCAAGTGGGAAATGCTGTTCCGCCCGTGCTTGCGTGGCATGTTGCTAACTCAGTTTTAGAATGCCTCACTGATTAAGAAAGAGAACATCTGATGGCTTCCATGCGGGATTTGCTAGTTTCGCATATTCGTCGGCAAGCGTAAGCCATGCTGGTATCCGGTCTGTTACCTCGACTTCTCTACCCCAATATTCTATAAAAAGTCTCCCGTCCAAATACTTTGCTGCATCAATCATCTGCGCTTCTATATTCATGAGTGCGCGTTGAATATAGATGCCGCCGCGCTCAGGGCCTGCTGCGCTGCCAGCCGAGAAGGCATCACGAGTTGCCAATATTCCATGATAGGTTAACAAATACATGATTGGATCAACATACTTCGTCCGATTCCTTCCAGACCCCACAATCTGCGGGCACAGTAAAGCAGCTTCAGCCCGCATCTTGAGTTTTTCGACGGGTTCTATGTTTGCAAATAGCTTTACTTGGATTGGCAGGGAATGACCCTCACCTGTTGCGGGTTCAAGCCACCACAATCGTTCTCCTTGTTTGAGCCTGTCTCGAGCATATTTACGAACATGCTCCATACGCCCTTCTTCGGTTAACTCTGAGAACTCATTATACGAAATGCCAAATTTCTGAAACAAGGACTCTTTGGCATCAAGGTCGACTTCAAAACGTGGAACATGAGACGTGCGGACGTGCATTACACATTCCTCATAGCGTCCCCATCGCACTCCCGGATTCCCTCCCATTTTGCCGAATACAACATAAATTTGCTTCACGTCCTTGTTGCGAAAACCCTCAAACACACTGTTGGCCACGGAACGCCATGTATCATTCGCAGTAAACTTGACCTCTATACCAAACTCGCCCAGCACAATATCCGGGAAGCCATATGGATGAGGTGAAAAATCGACAGGGATACGAAAGCGAACCAACAAATCCTTGATTGCCTCGCGGACACGCGTCTCAAAAGCTTTGGACTGGATGAATATGGCTCCAGCCTGAATCTCCTTCGAGAGCTTTTCACATAGTTGATCTAAAAGTTGTTCAAATTGAACGGAGTCCAAAATAAATCCTATTTCTACTAAGTGGCATGAAGCATTATTCCGCTTTCTGAAGCAATTGAATTGTGGTTTTCACAAGTCCCGTCACTCGACAAAGTGCGTCTTCCTTCTGCCGAGACTTTATGATTGGCAGGGCGTGGTGGGTCGTGCGGCAGCCGCCGGGTTGAAAGGGTGGTGTGGTTGTCGTTCATTGACCCGCATGTTGCGCCCAAAGATCGGCGCAGTGCCGCATCTAAGGGGCGAGCAGATGTTCTGTGGCCATTCACTAACGCGAACTAAGCAACCACACCATGAAAAATAACACACTGTATCTGGGACTAGATGTCCACAATGAACCCATCACGCCCTGCCACTGCCGAATTTGGGTGCGCTGGCGAAGTGCGCTGGCGAAGTGCGCTGGCGAAGTGCGCTTGCAAGGCACG
>CBDUBV010000142.1:0-7177 GCA_965365475.1 uncultured Chthoniobacteraceae bacterium
CATGCAGCTCAGTCCGGAATACTTACGGTTGCTGCGCGACGCTGGCGTGGAATTCCAAAACCGCAACCTCGATTCCGCTCTCAAAATTCTGGACCAGGCAGATGCCATCAAGCTCGATACTCCGGTGGCGCTGAATTTGCGCGGCGCGGTGCACACCGAGAAAAAGGAATTTGAAAAGGCGGATGAGCTTTTCAAGAAAGCCTTGGCGGCTGCACCGGACTATTTCGCTGCGGAATTCAATCGCGGAGAGATTTTGTTCATGCAGAAAAAATACCCCGAAGCGCGTGCGCACTTCGAGAAAATGCTGGAGAAATACAAAGACAATGAGTTGCTCCAGTACAAAATATGCCTCGCATATTTGCAGGAGGACAACCTCGAAAAGGCTGTGGAGTGGAAGGATAAAATCAAGTTCCCCAGCGATTCCCCAGCGTATTATTTCGCGCATGCTGCACTCAGCTTCGACCGTGGCGATGAGGCGGATGCCGTGCAATGGATCGCCAGTAGTGAGCGGATTTTTGGGCCGGAGAACATTCTACTTTTCCTGGAATCGTTGGTGGACTTGGGCTATGTGGAGCGGCCGGATGTGAATACGCGCACAGGTGCGGATACTTCGCTCCCGTCGGCTGGAGCTGGCGGAAACTGACTCGTTGCGCCCCGCAATGCGTTCCTCATGAACCTGGCGTTCTCCGCCACGAACCCGTGTCATCTTTATCCGCTGGCACGTGAACTTGCGGAGCTGGGTGAAGACGTGACGTTCTATTCCGGGTATCCGCGCTGGCGATTGCCGGATGCCGAAAAGCTGCGGGTGCGACCGCATTCGCTGCGCACGCTGGTGACCTACGCGCTGCTGCGGACTCCGGAACGGTGGAGACCGCGCAATCGCGATCTCTTTGTGTGGCAGGACACGCATTTCGACCGTTGGGCGGGGCGCGTGCTGGAGCCGTGCGACGAAGTGCATGCCATGCCTGGGCAATGCCTGGCGACGTTCCAGCGCGCGCACAAGTTGGGCTTGCGCACTGTGCTCAATCACGCCACGGGGCCCGTGAGGGAGTGGGTAAAAATCATGTCGCCAGAGTATGCGCGCATCGGGCGTCGTCTGGAGCTGGAATCGCGCTACGACGCGGCCTATTTTGCGCGCGAGGAGCAGGAGTATGCGCTTGCCGACAAGCACTGCGCTGCTTCCACCATCGTGCGCGATCAGCTTGTCGCGCAGGGAATCGCAGCGGAGGACATCCTGGTGGTGCCCTACGGCGCGGACCCGGCAGTGTTTCACTCGGACGGCGCTTCGCGTCCGGACAAGTTCACGATCGTGGTGGCCGGCCAGTTGAGCGTGCGCAAGGGCATTCACCATCTGCTGCGCGCATTATCTGAGAGCGGAAGAGACGAGTGGGAGGTGCATTTTTATGGTGGTGTATTGGACGAGGTGAAGGAGGACCTGGCGGCGTATCGAGGTGCGCCCAAGGTGCATTTCCACGGCGCGGTGGACCAGGCAGGACTTGCGGATGCATTCCGTGCAGCATCGGTGCTGGTGCTGGCATCGCTGGAGGAAGGTTTCGGCCTGGTGGTGCCTCAAGCTCTTTCCTGCGGACTGCCCTGCGTGGTGAGCGATCGCGTGGGCGCGAAGGATTTGGTACGCCCCCGGGAGAACGGGTCGATTTTTGCTTCTGGCGAAGCGGGATCGTTGTTAGATGAGTTGAAGTATTGGGAATCGCATCCCGCGATTCTGCAGAATTTATATACGTGGAAACAACCCGCACAAATTTTCCTGGCCAACCCGAGATAAATCGCAATCCGTTTCTGCGACAGAAGGGGGTGCGGATCGATCCCACGACCGCTTCACCGCGGCCCACAGCGGGTTCCACAATTGTGTTGCTGCTCGCGCTGCTGGGCTCGGCTGTGGCAGTGGTGGGCGGGGTGAAAGACCCGGCACGAGTCTGCGCACACACGATCCTGCTCGCGCTGGCGGTGGGCGCCTGGCTGGATTTCCGCGCGGGTGGAATGCGCAATCTGGTGCGCGCGGATTTGTTTGCGCTGCTGGCGTTGTATTTTCTTACCTTGTTTGAGTTCCTATTCCCGCAGCGGGAATTCTACAGCATGGCTCATCCGGAAAGTGTGCGCAAAGCGGTAATGCTGGTGATCTGGGCACTCGGGGCGATGGCGGTCGGACGACATTGTGGCAACATTCACAGCAAATCGTTTTCCGAAATTTTTCTGCGACCGGTTCCCGCAAGCTTTATGATTTCGTTGTTCTGGTTTGCGACGCTTATCGGCTATTTGCACATGTTGGTGGCGGTAAATTTCAACGTGATTGAGATGGTGCGATACTTTCTCGAACCGCGATTCTCCCAGCCTTGGGCGCGGGGTCGGCTGGGCGATTGGAAAGCTCTGCTTGTGGAGTTGGGGCTGTTTATGTACCTCATTCCGCCGCTGGCTGGCGTCATATTTGCACGGCGAAAAAATTATCCCAATATGCAATTGGTGCTGATCGGCGCGGCGTTGGCGTTCACGATGTTTTACGGGTTCACCACGGGCACGCGCAACATCTTCGCATCCTTCCTGCTGACTTTCTGCATAGGCTATGCGTTTGCGCTCGAAGCGGATCGAAGGAAAGAGCTCATCACTCTGGCACTGTCGGCGGCGGCGTTACTGGTGGTCTCCACGATTCTCATGCTGGAGTTTCGCACGATTGGCTTTACCAATTATTTCAAGGGCGAGAGCAGTTATTATGAGACGCCGGAGCGGACGTTGTTTGTGGATTACAATCTGTATGCGATGAGTCAGTTGGTGGAAGTGTTTCCCACGCGGCATCCGTATCTGGGCTGGGAAATTCCTTACCAGGCGCTCATCCGTCCCATCCCGCGCGCGATCTGGAAAGGCAAACCGGAAGGGCTGAGCATGTCGATCGAGGAAGCGGTGGGCGCGGAGGGCTGGACAGTCGCTGCGAGCATGGTCGGCGAGGCGTATATGGCTGCGGGAGTATTCGGAGTGGTGCTGCTGAGTTTCCTCTTCGGAGCGGTGACGGGCTGGTGGGGACATCTCGCTTCGCCAAGGAATTCGGACTTTGGAAATCTTGTGTATGCCTCGGGTTTTTTCGCCGCAGCGATCAGTATGCGCAGCGTGTTCACATTCACCACGGCGATTCTGCCCACCATCGGCGCATTGGTGATCGGTGCGTTATTAATCAAGAAAGTCCGCGCTTCCCGTGGCGGACATTCGTTCCGTCGCGGATGAAGATTCTCATCTTCAGCGTGCTGCCCTCGCCGTATCAGCGCGATCTGTTCCGCGCATTGGCT
Source organism: uncultured Chthoniobacteraceae bacterium (assembly GCA_965365475.1). Classification (GTDB taxonomy): domain Bacteria; phylum Verrucomicrobiota; class Verrucomicrobiia; order Chthoniobacterales; family CAKUMP01; genus CBDUBV01. The sequence continues at coordinate 3,294 of CBDUBV010000142.1, forward strand.
GCGCGGAGCGATGTGCAGGTGCGCGTCTTCTACAGCGAAAAGGCAGCTCCGGATTCGCCCTGGCCACAGACCGCGCTTGAGCCGTGGGAGCATCAGCTGCCGGGGGTGTGCATCCCAGTGGCTGGCGTGCGGTTTAAGCTCAATCGCCATCTTCCCCGCCCCGACGCGGATGAGCAGGTGATTGTGAATCTGGATGTGACTTCTCCCACGACTCGATGGCTCATGCGCACTCTGCCGCGAGAACGCTGGATTTTTTGGGGCGAGAGGATGCGCCGCCAACCGAGCGCGTTGCGCCGGACGGTGTCGAGCTTGCTGACTGCGCCGATGCGACGGGCCCGAGCGATTGTGGCCGTGGGCGAAGCTGCGGCGATGGATTACCGCGAGCGTTTCCCCGGGCAACACGTGGAGTCGATAGCGTATCACTGCGAGCTGCGCGAGTTCCAGGCGCGAGCTGCGCAGCCGGGCAGCCACGGGGATGTAAGGTTTCTTTTTTGCGGACAAATGATCGCCCGCAAAGGATTCGACGTGCTCTTGCAGGCATTTGCCCGCTTGCCTTCGACGCAAGCAAGGCTGGTTCTCGCTGGGCGCGAGACGGTTGAAACATGCGCTCTCGATCAACTACCCTCCGCAGTGCGGACACGGATAGATAATGTGGGGTTTCGAGCACCCGATGCTTTGCCGGAGCTTTTCAGCCAGGCAGATGTCTTTGTTCTGCCCAGCCGCTACGAAGGTTGGGGCGTGGTGATCAATCAGGCACTCGGAGCGGGGCTGCCCGTGCTGTGCTCGGAGGCTGTGGGTGCGAGAGAATTGGTAGCTCATGGAGTGAACGGCTGGACTTTTCCCGCAGGAAATGTGGAGGCATTGACAGAAGCGATGTCGCGTTGCGTGGAACATCGCGAGCAACTCGCTGCGATGGGTGCGGCGTCCGACGCCCGCGCTCGGGAAGTCTCCGCTGCGGCAGGCGCGGAGAAATGGGTGAACATTTTGGAGAAATTATTTTGAGAATTCTGTTTGCCAGCAGCAGCTCGGGATCACGCGGGGGCGGAGAGCTTTTCCTCTTGTTGCTGGGAAAACAACTCGCGTTGCGCGGGCACGAGGTCATGCTGTGGGCCTCGCGTCACCCGCGCATGGACGAGCTGTGCGAAGCGTTTGCGCACTTCGGCACTGTCCATCGCGCGGACTACACGAATATGTATGACCATCGGGCGCGATGTTATTCCGTGTTTTTTCATCGCAAGGCAGTGGACCGAATCGCTGCGCAGTGGCGCGGTCTGGCGCCGGATGTCCTTCATTTAAATAAACAAAACCTGGAGGATGCATTCGACCTTCAACGCGCGGTGGCCCGAAGCGGCCTGTCCTCTGTGGCTACGGTTCACATCACGCAGAGTGCGCGGTATCTCGGTGCGCGTCTGGCTTTCCTGCGCGACGCTCTGGCGCGGCATGAGCTGAGGAAATATTCGGGGACATTTGTTGTGATCCAAGGCAACCGCAAGCGCGAGTTGGCGGCTTTTGTGGATGACGACCGCATCGTGGCGATCGAGAACGGGGTGGAACAGATCGAGGCTGGCAACCAGCGCACGGCATTGCGCGAACGCTGCGGGGCGAGCGGACTATTATTTATTTGCACCGCGCGGATGGAGGAACAAAAGCGTCCGCTGCTTTTTGTAGAATGGGCCGTGCGATTGCGTGAGCATTTCCCTGAGGCGAAATTTGTCTGGATCGGCGATGGACGCCTGGCAAGCTCGTGGGATAGCGCGGTGCGCAGTGCGGGGGCGGAGAGTTATATCCTGCGCATGGGTTGGCAGAAAGAAGTGGGGCCGTGGCTGGGGGCAGCGGACATCTTTCTGCACACCGCACGCTATGAGAGTTTCCTGCCGCTTTCGGTGCTGGAAGCCATGTCCGCGCGGCTGCCGATCGTGATGCCGCCCGATCTCATGGCGGACATTCCCTTTTTGCAGACCAACCCGCGTTTTGTGCTGCCGCTGGATGCCGACCTCCCCGCTGTGTTGGGCGATTCAGATCGCGTGCGAACTGCTGCGGATTGCGGTTTCGAATTGTGGCAGAACCATTTTTCCGCATCGCGCATGACCGACGATTACGAACGCTTGTATCGGGAGGTGCGATGAGGGTGGCGTTCGCGGAACCCGGCGTGGGCACGGGAGGGCTGGACGCCGCGATAGGCCATATGAGACAGGGGCTGTGTGCCGCTGGGGTGACCGTGGTGAAAGCCGCGCTGACGCATCACGAGCCGGTGGACGTGATCCATTTTCACGGCCTGTGGCAGCCGTGGCACAGCCAGTTGTCCAAGGCTTGCCGCACTGCGAACATGCCGTATGTGGTGTCTCCACATGGAATGCTTGAGCCTTGGGCGTGGAAGCATAAGTGGTGGAAAAAGAAGCCCTATTTCTACCTGCGCGAACGGCAGCATCTGGCCATGGCGTCATGTCTGCTCGCCACATCGGCCATGGAGAAAAATAACCTCGCGCAGTTTTTTCCGGATCATCGCATCGAAGTAATTCCCTTGGGACTCACAGGCGAGGCTCGTCCGAACTATGAAGCCGCCCGCGCATCGCTTGGCTGGAGCGGGCGTGTGATTCTGTATCTCTCGCGGTTGCATGAAAAAAAAGGGCTGCATCTGCTGCTGGAGGCTTTGGCTGCTGTCGCGCTTCCCGCTGACACCAGGCTCGTCATCGTCGGCGATGGCAAAGCAGCTTACGAAAAACGTGTTCGTGATCTGGCACGCCGATTGGCAGAGAAACTGCCTCGCGTGGATTGGGTCGGGCCCGTGTGGGGCGAAGATCGGTGGCGTTATTTCCAAGGAGCAGATTTATTTTGTCTGCCATCGCACTCGGAGAATTTCGGACTCGCAGTGCTGGAAGCATTGCAGGTGGGCACGCGAGTGCTTGTCTCGGAAAACACGCCGTGGAAGGATTTCTTTCAAGAAGATGCACCGCTCCAGGCAGGATATGTGGTGCGCCCGACCGTGACGGACGTTCAACTTGCGCTGGAGAAATTTTTTTCTGAACCACCTGCGGATATGGCCAAAAGAACGGTCCTCGCCGATTGGGCATGGTCAGGCTTCGCATGGGACAAGCTTATCGATCGGATGATCACGATGTATGCTGGCCTTATCAAAACTTGACGTTGCAAACGCACCGCACCTAGAATGCCGAGCACCATGAAAAATACATATCTTAAAGTCATAGTCGCCGATACCGAAGAACCCGAGCAGCCCGACGCACCAGCGACGATCACTGCGCCGGAAATTGTAACTCCAACTCCGGAACCCACAATCGAAGCCAATGCGTGCTGGGTGGCTCGGGAAGTCTATGGCGTGGACAATCCGCAATGGATGCTGTTCCGCGAATGGCTGCTCTCAGGTCGCGCTCCAGCATGGCTGGTTGGATTGTATATGCGGCGCGGAGAGAAATTCGCCGCATGGTTGCGTCCTCGTAGCTGGGCCAGGAAAGCTCTTAAACCTGTAATGAGCTGGTGCGCAGGAATCTAACGCATGCGCAAACTTGAACCGTGAAAATGTTTTGCAGAACTTCATATTGACCTTCCGCAAGCAACTTATTACATAACCAGCGACCGTTTCCTTTCAACTTAATCAAAATGAAAAACACACCGTTCATCATCGCAATCAGAGACACTGAAGAACCAGACGTCCCTTCCGTGCCAACCATCCCGGATACCTCCATCCCGACGGACAATCCGGTTCCCACGCAAGAACCCAGTATTTTCATGTAATGTCAGCGAAAATTCTTACCTGTCCATCAACAAACTAAAACTATTCAACCTATGAAAAACGCACCATTCATCATCGCAATCAAAGACACTGAGGAACCCGATCTTCCCTCGGTGCCAACCATTCCGGATACTTC
>CBDUBV010000143.1:0-7165 GCA_965365475.1 uncultured Chthoniobacteraceae bacterium
CTCCTCGGGTGCGGTGCGAAGCGTCATCTCGATCACACGCATCGGGTCCAAGGCATCGTGCAGCGGATGCCATTCCTCTACGATCTGCATCGACGCTGCATCCCGTCCGTGCAGAAGCGCATCGTAGTGGAACCGGGTGATCTCATTATCCGCTTTGCCGCGACGAAGTTGGATTTCTACCGCGCTGCAGTTTTCCAGACCAGTGGCAATTCGTCGCACCCAGGCGGGATCGGCAACCAATTCGTTCTCGCGTTTCATCCGCTCCCGCACCGCCGTGCGCAAATCCTCCACCGTGGCATCTGCCGCCATGTGGGGCAGGCGGTTCACTACATGATGACACTCCAGCAGACGACACGACTGCATATCGCCGAGATACAGACATCCGTCCGTGGTCAGCTTCGACCAGCAGCCCGCCAGCACGCGCTCCAGATAGGCGGCATCAGGAAAATACTGTGCCACGGAATGGATGAGCACCAGATCGAAACTCTCCTCGTCCACTGCGCTGAGGTCATCCGCCGCCGCATGCTCCACGCGCACTCGATCCCGCAATTCCGGCACTGCGGCAACATGAGCCTGAAGTTTTTCCACTGCAGGCAAGGAGAAATCCGTGCCGACATATCGCTCGCAATGTGGTGCAAGTCGCAGCAACAACTGTCCCGTGCCACAGCCAATTTCCAGAACCCGACGTGGCCGCAATGCTTCTACGCGTCGCAGCGTGTTCCCCATCCACTCCTCCACCTGCCCTTCACCTTCCTTGCCGAGAGCCCAGGCACTGATCACTGTGTCGATGCGTTCCAGCGCACCATTACTCTCCGCAATCGCGCTTGTGAATAGAGCATCCCATTGCCCTCGCCAGCCCGCAGTGTCATCTCCCTGCGCCACTACATATGCCACAAGCTGGTCCCTCCCTCCGGTTCCCGCGCGCAATACCACAGCACTTTGTTTCACCGACGGATGTCGCTCCAGCAAGGCCTCGATTTCGCCAGGCTCGATTCGGTGTCCGCGCAGTTTTATCTGCTGGTCCATCCGGCCCAGGCACTCCAGCTCGCCATCCGCACGCCACCGCGCCAGATCTCCCGTGCGGTAAAGCTTTGCACCTGGCACTCGACTCAGGAAGTCGGGGATAAATCTCTCCGCAGTCAGCTCCGGGCGATTGGAATAACCATCCGCCACTCCAACGCCGCCGATTAGTAATTCCCCCGTGGTGCCTGGTGCCACGGGCGCGAGGTTCTCATCCACCACACACACCGTTGTATTTGCAATGGGTCGCCCGATGGGCACAGGACCTTCGCCCACGCTCACCCGCGAAATGGTGGACCAGATCGTGGTCTCGGTCGGTCCATACATGTTCCACACCTGCTCGCATCGTTCAGCCAGCGTGTTTGCCAGCTCTCGGGGGAATGCCTCGCCACCGCACAAGACCTTGAGCCCGCCTTTCCAGCCCGCTTCCAGTAGCAGCCTCCACGTCGCAGGCGTCGCTTGCATCACATTTACACCGTGTTTATCGATGAGCCGTAGCAATGCAGCACCGTCCACTACTTCGTCGCGACGGGCCACAATCAGCCGTCCCCCGGACACTATCGGCAGAAACATTTCCAGCCCCGATATATCGAAGGATAAAGTAGTCACCGCCAAGAGCGCATCGCTCTCCGCAAAGCCAGGCTCCGCCTGCATGGAACAAATAAAATTCGTCAATGCACGGTGCGGCACGCTGACTCCCTTCGGGCGGCCCGTGCTGCCCGATGTATAGATCACATACGCTGTGCGCCCGGCCTCCACCTGCTGCAGCTCGCCCTCCTCCCCGTCCGCGCCATTTACATCCACCCAGTCCACGCCAGCAGGTGCACCCGGAACATTGCTCACCACCACACACACACCGGCGTCTTCCATCATCATCCGCAAACGCGCCTCAGGGAATGCAGGGTCCAGCGGCACATACGCCGCGCCTGTTTTTAACACACCAAGCAAACCAGCAGGGAGGTCCACCCCGCGTTCCAAATATACGCCCACCAGATCACCGCTTTTCACCCCGCGCGCCTGCAACCGAGCCGCCAGCCCGCAGGCTTTCCGCTCAAGCATCACGTAGGTCAGGCGTTCCTCGCCGCATTCCACCGCCACCGCATCAGGCTTTTGTTTCGCCATCTCCGCCACCAGCTCATGCACCGCCCAGGACGTCGCTGGTGGCGCGTCCGAGAAATTTTCATCGGACCGCTCCACCATATCCGCCATCACTGCGCAAAACTCTTTCAGCCAACCCCGCACGGTCTCCGGCTTGAACAAATCCGTGTTGTATTCGCACTCGATATCAATCGCCTGTCGCGTCTGCACCAAATTAAAAAACAACTCAAAATTCACAAACCGCTTCGGATTTACCCGATAAGCAAATTTCAGCCCGTCAAACTCCAATCGGTCGATCCCGTTCTTATCGATGTTGAACATCACGGACGTCAGCGGCAGCCGCGAAGGATCGCGCGGCAATTTCAACTCCCGCACCAGCGTGCCGTAAGTCGTGTCCTGATGCTCATACGCACGCAACACCACGGTCTGAGCTGCTTGCGCAATTTCCCGCAGCGACTTCGTCGTATCCAACCGCAGCCGAATCGGCAGGAAAGTCAGACAATGCCCGATCAGCTCATCCACGCCCGCATTCACCTGCCCCGCAGCGGGCACTCCCACTACCAGATCCCTCTGCCCGGTCAGCCGGTGCAGTAGCACATTCACCGCCGCAAACAGCGTGGAAAACAACGTGCCGCCAAGACCCGGCGCGGCCGCCAGCAGCGAGTCGAACATCGCTCCTTCGATGCGCAAATGCTCCACCGCACCCGCATACGTCTTGACCTGCGGCCTCTCGTAATCCAGCGGCAATTCCAACGCAACCACTCCACTCCCCAGCTCACCACGCCAATACTCCAGAGATTCCGCCCGCGACTTCACAGCTTCTTCCCGTGCGTACTCCGCAAAGGAACGCGGCGGCGCCAAGAGCGGAATCTCTCCGCGCACCTTTGCATTATAAACGCGACTTAACTCATCCACGATCATCCCGGATGACCACCCGTCGCTCACCAGATGGTGCGCGGTGATAATCAGCGAATGGTTCTCCTGCTTCTCACGCACCAAACGAAATCGGATCAGCGGCCCGCAGAAGAGCTGAAACGGTGCACTCATTTCCAACGCCGCCACCTCCCGCACATCTCCCTCCATCTCCAGCCAGTCGAGCACCGCTTCATCCTGGTAAATCTGCATGGACCCATCCTCCGCAAAGCGACTCCGCAGCGCAGCGTGGCGCTGCACGATCAATTGCGCAGCATCGCGAAGGGCGCCCGCATGCAACGGCCCGGTCAGCTCCAGCACTCCGCTTTCGTTATACGCGCAGTTTGCTTCATCACTGACCACTGCGGAATAAAAAATCTCTTTCTGCGCCTCGGTCATCGGCGAGCGATCGTGCCTGGGAAATGCGCGACGGGATTGCGCCACGCTCCCCGGCAACAAATCACCGGCTTGCAATTCCTCCAGCGAATCCCGCGCTGCCTGCAAAAGCGCGTCCATCTCCGCATCGCCATGGGCCAGCGTGAAGAAAAACGGTCGTCCCTCCCATGCATGCACGCCGCGCGAACGCAGCGCATACCAGAAAAGCGAGCCGGTTTTCACATCCTCCGGATATTCCAGCAACGCCACGCTGCTGAACTGCGCAAACCGCAGCGGAGCGCCACACGCTTCAAACTGCTCGTTGAGCACCGTCGTCATCCGCGTCGCGCGTTCATTTAGCCTGAGCTGCAAGGCCGGGCCTTCCTCTTTTAGTTTCCTCAGCACAGCTCGCGCGGCAGCCATCGCCACCGGATGCCGGACAAATGTCCCCGCAAAAAATGTCACGCCCACCTCCGGAAACGACTCATCGCCATAGGCCCACGCGCCGCCATCGAGCGCATCCATATATTCTCGCCGCCCCGCAAGCACACCGATCGGGTAGCCACCGCCCACCACCTTGCCGTAGGTCGCCATATCCGCACGCACTGAGAAATGAGCCTGCGCACCGCCCGGGTGACACCGAAATCCGGTCACCACTTCATCGAAAATCAACGCAGTGCCCGACGCTTCCGTGATGGTGCGCAGCTCCTGCAGAAACTCTCTCGGCTGCAATCCAGGTTGCCGACTTTGCACCGGCTCCACCAACACCGCCGCGAACTCGTGCGCATGTGCCCGCACGATCTCCAGCGATTCCGCCCGCCCATACTCCAGCACCACCATATTCCGGATCAGACTTTCCGGTATGCCCGGCGCGATCGCCGCTGGTGCATACATGCCGCCCTCCCACGTCCCGCGCGCCAGCACCTCATCGAACGTGCCATGATAGCCGCCCGCAAAAAACACCACCTGCTCCCGACCCGTCACCGTCCGCGCCAGACGCAATGCAGCCATCACCGCTTCCGATCCCGTGTTGCAAAAAGTTACCCGCTCCATGCGCGTGAACTCACACATCAACTCGGCCACCTCCCCCGCGACCTCCGATTGCGGCCCGATCTCCACCCCACGCTCGATCTGCTCACGCACCGCTGCTTTGATAAAATCCGGTGAATGCCCAAAGAAAATGCTCCCAAACCCATTGGTAAAATCGATCCACTCGTTGCCATCGATGTCCCACAGCTTTGCGCCCGACGAGCCTTTGCAGACGATAGGATACACCATCTCTTTCCATGCCCGATGGAATCCGGATACGGCACGTGGGTCAGCAAAATGCGGACGGTGTTCCGCAGTATAAGCTTTCGAGCGAGCCGTGCGCGCCACATAGCGGGCGATCAATGCATCCAACGCAGCCTGTTGTCCCGGTGCATAGCCGCCATGCACAGATTTCTCCGGCGGCTTGTAAGGTCCAAACCGCGTCCGCTGCTTGCCTGGGTTGCGCAGAAGACTTTCCGGAGCGCGGATGACAGGCAAAGCATCCGCCGAAGCACCGCCCCGTTGCGAATCCAGAATTTGTTGCAACACGCGGCTCTGCTGCGCGATCACTGCTTCCAGCGAGCCAGCGGGCGCCTGATCCTGCCGTGGCGCGGCAGGTGCAACCCGCTCTTCCACTGGCAACGACTTGTCCAGATGTTCCGCCAGGGCTTGCAAACTCCCAAGGCCGCCCAGCAATTCGCGAAAGGTCACCCGCACTCCATATTTCTTTTGCACCGCCTGACTCGCCTGCGTGAGAAACAACGAGTCGAATCCTAATTGAGTGAAGGTTGTAGCCGGATCTATCGCGGTCATGTTCACGCCGGAGAGTCGTCCGGTTAGATCTCGAAGTTCGCCCACCAGGCGTTCCATCCTGTCCTGGCTTGCTACCAGTGGCTCGACTGCTTCCGGCAGCGCCATCGGCGGCACGGACTGCGCAGCAGCCATCTCGCCTTCATCGATCCAGAATCGTTGACGCTCGAAAGGGTATCCCGGCAGCGCGACTTTGCATCCGCCCTCCCACTGCGGAGACGCCCCGTGCTGCCAGAGCATCCCCTGCGCACGCAAGATTGAGCTACCGCCTGCTTCCGCCCCGCCCGGTAGGGAAGCGATCAATGGCCTCTCACCGATGTCGGTATTCTGCAACGCAGCAATGCTCAAGGCCCGCCCAGGTCCTGACTCCAATCCCACGTCGAACCCTGTGGCCACTGCGCAGCTGATCGCCGGACCAAAGGCCACCGGCATCCGAATTTGCCGCGTCCAATAGCTCGCATCCGCCATATCTTCAAGCCTCACCAACTGCCCCGTCAGCGTGGACACCCATTTTATCTGAGGCGCACGGCGTTCCACTTTTTCCACCGCTGCTCGGAATGTTTCCAGCATCGGCTCCATCATCGCAGAGTGAAACGCATGCGATGTCTTGAGACGTTTTGTCGCCAGACCGCGCTTGTCCGCTTCAAGCGCAAACGCCTGCGCCACTTCTTCCGGCCCCGAGACCACACACAGATTTGGCCCATTGAATGCCGCGATGGATAGCTCCTGCGGCATCCAATCTTCCAACATTCCCGGCGCCGCTCGCACACTGAACATCGCTCCCGCAGGCAGCTCCTGCATGAGACTTCCCCGCAGCCACACCAGCTCCAGCGCATCGCGCAGCGTCATCACCCCCGCCAGATGTGCCGCCACATACTCGCCCACGCTGTGCCCGATGAGCAGCTCTGGATAAACGCCACGCGCCATCCACATCCGCGCCAACGCCAACTCCACCGTGAAGAGCAACGGCTGCGCCATGCGCGTGTCGTCCACCGCCACGTCACTATCGCCAAAGATCAAATCGTGAACATCCATCCTCTCCCCGAGCACCGCCTGGCACTCCTCCACCACCTCGCGAAATGTCGCATCCGCGACGCCGCGTCCCAGACCCGCGCGTTGCGCGCCCTGACCGGGAAATAAAAACGCCACCCGTGCAGCATCCGCTTTGCTGTGCACCACTTCCGCCAATTCCCCCCACCGCTCCCGATCTCCGCACACCACAAACGAACGATGCTCAAACCGTCTGCGCCCGCACTGCAACGTATGCGCCACATCGCGCATAGGCAGTTCCGGATGCTCCCGCACCCACTGCGCCAGATTTTCCGCCATCATTTTTAGCGCGGTCTCGCTCCGGGCAGAGAAGGGCAGCAGCACTTCGCCCTCCGCTGCTCCAGCCCCTTCGCCACTGCGCACCGGTGCTTCTTCCAATACGAGATGCACATTGGTTCCACCTACCCCGAAAGCACTTACGCCCGCTCGCCGAGGTTGATCGCCACGAGGCCAGTCGCGCACTTCGCTCAGCGGCTCGAACGGCCCAAAATCAATCCTCGGGTTCGGCTTTGTAAAATGCAGAAGCCGGGGGAGCTTCTCATGCTGCAAACACAATACGGTCTTGATCAGACCAGCCACGCCCGCAGCACAATCCAAGTGCCCGATATTCGGCTTCACGGAGCCAATCGCACAGAACCCTCGCCGCTGCGTGCCAAATGCCTGCTTCAACGCCGCAATCTCGATCGGATCGCCCAGCGGCGTCCCCGTGCCATGCGCCTCGATGTAGGAGATGCTCTCCGGCTCCACCTGCGCGATTTCCTGCGCCATCGCGATCACCCGCGCCTGGCCATTCACGCCCGGCGCCGCAAAGCCCACCTTCTCCGAGCCATCATTATTAATCGCAACCCCACGGATCACCGCCAGCACAGGC
>CBDUBV010000144.1:0-7153 GCA_965365475.1 uncultured Chthoniobacteraceae bacterium
CCCCACGCCTGGGACACGGGAGTCTTCCCGTCGTTCCATTGCAGCACGAATGCTGCTTCATTACTTCCGCTGCCAACCCAATATTCGATATCGGACATCATATTGATGGCTGCCTGAGCCGACGCTGCGATGCCTGCCAGCCCGAGAGCTGCGATAAACATTTTTTTCATTATCCGGTCTTCCTTTTTTTCTTTTACTATCTGGAGACCGGATGCATCCCAAGCAGCGTGGCTGATCGGATATGTTTCGCAGTGCTCCCATTCTTCATTGTGCGATGAAGTTTTTTCGGCACGCACATCGTGTGCGGACGAATGAGAACCTGCCGGGCAAATGTTCTGACTCCCGGGTATGACGGAGGGTTTCCGTGTTGCCTTTTTTCCGCCTTCACCCGCTGGCATGCACGCAATCGCGGCATCCAACGAATTGGCATTTGGAAAATTGTTCCCGGTTACAGCAGCGCAACTGTTCCCGATTTACACGGGATTTCTTGCACCAGCAGGACCTGTTTTTTATTTCGCAAAGAACTGAGCCAATCTATGCGACAAGTGTGCGGGCTGCTGCAAGAGAAATTTTTTATTCCATGCTGCCAGCCATTCGGTAGCCACTTGTAAACTCTCTACGGAAATTGGCAAAGCTCCCCCGCTCCAGGTGTTCACGCGCCTGTCGCATGAGATCCAGGTAAAAATGAACGTTGTGCAACGTGACTAGACGAAGCCCCAGGATTTCATCCGCCTTCACCAGATGCCGCAGGTACCCCCGCGCAAACTCCCGACACGCAGGGCACGTGCAGCCGGGCTCGATAGGGTCACGGTCCATGGTGAAACATTGGTTCTTCAAATTAATGGTGCCAGCTTTCGTATATGCCGTGCCATTGCGAGCCAGCCGGGTGGGAAGCACACAATCAAACATATCGATCCCGCGCGCGATCATTTCCAACATCTGCGGCGGCGTCCCCAGCCCCATGGCATAGCGAGGCTTGTCCGCCGGAAGCCATGGCGTGCTGCGCTCCACAGCAGCCAGCATCTCCTCTTCCGGCTCGCCCACGCTCACACCGCCGACCGCATAGCCATCGAACCCCAATTCCACCAGTGCCTGCGCACTGCTTCTTCGCAAGTCTTCAAAACACGATCCTTGCACGATGCCAAACACCTGTGGCGGGCGCGGCTGTTTATCCTGCCATTCACGGCATCTACGCGCCCAGCGCAGCGTGAGATCCAGACTCTTTGCTGCGTAATCATACTCGCACGGATACGGTGGACACTCATCGAACACCATCGCGATGTCCGACCCCAACACAGCCTGTATGTCCATGGATGTCTCCGGCCCGATAAACGTCGGCGTGCCATCGAGGTGATTCTGAAAATGCACACCCTCCTCAGTGATCTTGCGCAGCCTGGCCAGCGAGAACACTTGATAGCCGCCAGAGTCCGTCAATATGGGCCCGCCCCAGCGCATGAACTCATGGAGCCCTCCGAAATGCCGCATCACATCCATGCCCGGCCGCACGGAAAGATGGTAGGTATTGCCCAGCAGAATCTGCGTCTTTAGCTCGCGCAGCTCCGCCGGGCTCACACTTTTCACCGTGCCCTGCGTGCCAACCGGCATAAATACAGGCGTCTCGATGATCCCATGCGGCGTGGTGAGACGCCCTCGTCGCGCACCCGATTCCGTATTAAGCAATTCAAACATGCCGCCACCTTTGCAGTTTTCATCGCGCGGTGACACGAGAAAAAGTGACGCGAGTTTCGCCAAAGCATCCTCGACAAACACCATCCGCACGGCATGTTTACCGGCGATGGCTCAAGGCATCCTGTCACTATTGCTCCACGCGCACCTCCCGTATGTGCGCCATCCGGAGTATGAATATTTTCTGGAAGAAGATTGGCTCTACGAGGCGATCACGGAAACCTATATCCCGCTCCTGCGCGTGTTCGAACGGCTGCATGCAGACGCAGTGCCCTACCGCGTGTGCATGACGCTCACTCCACCTCTGTGCCACATGCTGCGCGATCCGCTCCTGCAGGAGCGTTATGTCCGGCATCTCGACAACCTCATCGCACTGGCACACAAAGAAGTGGCACGCACTCAGCACGATCCGCAAGTGCATCCCATCGCGACACTTTACCTCGATCGTTTTCTGGAATGCCGCCACTGGTTCGAGCTGTGGAACCGCGATCTCATCGCACGCTTCGCGGCTTTGCAAGATGCAGGCAGGCTGGAAATCATCACCTGCGCCGCCACCCACGGCTTTCTCCCTCTCATGCAGAACCGCCCCGAAGCGTTGCGTGCGCAGATCGTGATCGCGTGCGAGAGCTACCGCGAATGTTTCGGACGCGACCCGCTCGGCATCTGGCTTCCGGAATGTGCCTACGTCCGAGGCATCGAGGACGTGCTGCAAGAGGTCAACATCCGCTGGTTCGTGCTGGATTCTCACGGGTTGATGTTTGCCAACCCGCGTCCGCGTTACGCCATTTATGCGCCGGTGTTCACTCCCGCAGGCCCAGCCGCGTTCGCCAGGGACCGCGACTCCAGCCGCAAAGTATGGTCTGCAGAAGAAGGCTACCCCGGCGATCCCGCTTACCGGGATTTCTACCGCGACATTGGCTACGATCTTTCTTCCGAGTATCTGCGGCCGCATCTGCCACCCGATGGAGCACGCAAATTCACAGGGATAAAATACCACCGCATCACCGGTCGTGGCGCAGAGAAGCAATGGTACAACCCCGGCCAGGCTCACGCCGCAGTGGACGCCCATGCGGAGGATTTCATGCGCACGAGAATAAAGCAATTTGAAGAACTTTCGCAGGCGATGGACCGCGCCCCATTTGTGCTGAGCCCGTTCGATGCGGAACTATTCGGGCACTGGTGGTTTGAGGGTCCGGAGTTTCTCGACCTGTTCATCCGCAAAAGCGTGTATGATCAACAAGCTTACCGTCTTGGCACTCCCTCGGATTATCTCACCGAGCATCCCACCCAGCAGCTCGCCGCGCCTTCACCCTCGAGCTGGGGCAACATGGGCTATTGGGAAGTCTGGCTCGATGCGTCCAACTCCTGGATTTATCAACATCTACACGCCGCAGCGCGTCACATGACTCAGGCAGCCCGCGCGTTCTCGGACGCCCCCACACCTGTGCAAGATCGCACCTTGCGCCAGCTCGCTCGGGAACTCCTGCTCGCGCAATCCAGCGACTGGGCTTTTTTAATGAAGACCGGCACAGCCTCGGACTACGCGGCAAAACGCACGCGCGATCATCTGCTGCGTTTCAATCGTCTGCACGAGCAACTGCTCGCGAACACAGTAGATACGGACTTCCTCGAGAATTGCGAATGGCGCGATAATATTTTTCCCCAGCTCGATTGGCGGGTGTATTTATAATGAAACGTTTGCTTTTTCTGATTCTCACTTCCGCCACCGTCGCGCTCGCCGATGTGAAGATCACCTTTGTACCCCCGCCCATGCAGGGAAAGATCACCTTGGGCGTATTCGATTCCAACGAACATCTCGTGCGGATACTGAAGGAAAACGCGGCAGTCGAGGAGTTCGAAATTCTTCGCGATGGATTGAGTCTGATGTGGGACGAGACCGATCAGCAAGGCCAACCTCTGCCGGAAGGCGCATATCGTGTGCGAGGTATCGTGGCTGCGGGCATCGAGGTGGAGATGGAGGAACTCTTCGGCAACGACTTTGCACCCACCCGGGTGAACGCCATCCGCGGCGTCGCTATTTTGGACAAACCGACGGTGTTGGCCCGACTTATGGATGGCACTGCTGCGATCTTGCAAGTGGAGTCCGGCATCACTCTGCCGATGGCACTGGCGGCCGAACATTTTGCCGCGCACCTTGAATCTTACGCCGTAGCCGATGCGCATCGCGTCATTGTTTATCAGGGCGAAGAGCAGCGACAATTTGCGAGTGAACGCATGGTCACCGCGCTGGCGCTGGATGAGCAGAATCTTTACGTGGCATCGGAGGAAGGCGTGCGCAAACACACGCGGCAATCACAGGAGACCGAGCTGATCGCAACACCTGCTGTGGCGCAATCCATCGCACTTGTGGGGGGTGTGCTGCACATGGTGGCGGATGGCAGAATCTGGCGGCGCGTGAATGAAGTCTGGCAGCCTTTTAGTGCCGAAGGTCTCGACATGCCCGTCAGCATAAAACCTGGGGCGGAAGGCACACTATGGGTCATCGACCACGGCGGAGATTTTCCAGGCGCCAAGCAATTCTCCGCTCAAGGCGAGTTCCTTCGAAGCCTGGAGCCCGACCCGGATGGCCCCATCGTGCAGGACATCGCACAGTCGTCGGAGGATTCCGATCATTTGTTGCTTTTGGAAAAATCTCCTTCCCACATCATCCTTCGCTATCTGACCAAGGAATCAGTCACCGATAGCGGCGGTGAGACAGTCTCGACCTGGCGGAATGAATGGCAGCGAATCATCGAGAGTTCGCCGCTGGAGGACAGCGGCATGGCGGGTGCCACCGCGCTGCGTCTGCCGCCGAATGCATTGGCTGGAAACCAAAGCCAGACGCTGGATGTCGAGGCGGTGCTCAATGGCGGAAGCATTTTAATCCAGACAGTGGAAGGCCTTCCGCTGGCTCGCATTCGCGGGCCGCACCCGGGCGCAGGCATAGAATGGCGCACCGCCGATTCGCGCGATGATCTTAAACTCGCCGTGCACGATGCGGCCGGTGGAGTGGTGTACCGGATTAAAGACATCCGTCGTCTGCTTCTCTTCGATGCTGGCGAGTATCGACTTGGAAATGATTAGCCGCCTCTTGTTCTAACGCATGCAAGCGATCGTTCCTGTCCTGCTTGCGGTCATCCCCGTGTTCTTGGTGCTTCTGGCCGGCGGCGTGCTTCGTCGTCGCCGCATCCTGGAGCCCGCCGCTGATCAAAGCCTGCTGCGGCTCACGGTGAATCTGCTGATTCCCACCTTCATTCTGCATTCACTCCTTGGCAATGACTCGGTGAAAGATGTGCGCAACCTACTGACCACTCCGGTGCTTGGTTTCCTGCTCACTGCGGTGAGCATCAGCATCGCATTGCTTGCGGCTAAAGCCGGAAATTTGAGTGCCGAGAGGCGACGCACATTCGGGTTTGCCACAGGGCTGCACAACTACGGCTACGTCCCACTGCCCATCGCTCTGCTCCTGTTCGATTCCGATACTGTCGGGTTGCTTTTTCTATTCATGATGGGCGTCGAAACTGCCATGTGGACCCTGGCACCGCTGGTCATCGGAGCGGGCCATTGGCGCAGCGGGTTGAAAAAAATTTTCACTCCCCCGTTTGCAGCGATTCTAGTAAGTGTCGGCGTGAATCTGGCTGGGTGGGATGCGTTTGTGCCGCAGTTTTTAGACCAGACATTGCGCATGCTGGGACAATGTGCGGTGCCCATCGCTCTCATCCTTAGCGGCGCGAGCATTGCAGACCTGATGCCGGATTTTTATCGAATTGAAAATGGTCGCGCGATGATGTTGTCCATCCTGGTGCGCATGATCATCCTGCCACCGCTGTTTATCCTTTGCGCAGCCGCGCTGCCCGTGAGCAGCGCACTTTCCAACGTTCTGATCCTGCAAGGCGCAATGCCGTCGGCAATTTTCTCAGTTGTTCTGGCGAGGCTCTATGGTGGCCATCCAGCGACCGCATTGCGTGTCATTATCGCCACGACAGTGGCTGGCATCATCGGCATCCCGCTCTGGATACAGCTTGGACTCTGGATCGTAAATCACCGGTGAGATGTCGGCACCCGGCGCAAGTAAAAAGCCCGGCTCCACAAAGGAACCGGGCTTTCGTTTTTACTGCGAGGGAATGCGATTACGTACCTTCAGGATTTACAGGCACCTGCGAAGAAGTAAGCCAGTTAGTGCCGGTTTGGAAGATGTTGGCGTCGGCCGTTCCACCAACTTTGCCGATTACTGTCGATGTTGTTCCAGAAACGCGGCAGTTTTCCAGAGCACCGCTTTGGTCCACACGGATTACGATCGCTTTCTTGCCTTTCCATGTGCCACCTTTTGCGGCCTCATCCGTGGTATAAGTGCCGGGAGTTCCGGCAACAAAACCATCAGCGAGGAGAGGCAGGCGTGATTTCGAAGTCTCGCTCAGGTTGGTCACATACGCCCAATGATTCTCGTTGGTTTTCAGCCGATTAGCCAAGTCGGAGGTATTTTCATCCGGTGGGGTTGGGGTCCACCTGGATGCAGGCACATAGAACACAGACTCAGCATCCACATACTGCGGGATTAATGCCTTGAGCGCAATATTCGATGTGGTGACGGTGGGAATAGGTGTCGTGCCATCATCGTACATCTGCCCTGCAGCGGGGAACGCCCCACCGCGATCTCCAGCGTAGATTTTCAACGCCAGCCCGACCTGTTTGGCATTGGAGAGTGCTTTGGTCTGGTTGCCGCGTTCCTGAATCGAGGAATACACCGGTAAGGCGATTCCCGCCAAAATGCCGATAATCGTGATCACCACGAGCAGCTCAATCAGCGTAAAGCCGTCGCGTTTTAAGTTCATTTTCATAGGGAGATTTACTTTCTAGTTTGTTGGTTTGTTGGACTAGGTCTCATCACTCCGACAAGCTGGTTGTTGGCAATGTGAAGCTTTGTCTCGCATATAAAAAAACATATGCGTGTTACCGTCGTGTTACCGATGGGTGATTATTTAATGAATTTTTACTGGGTTTATACCGCCTTATTTTCCATCACTGAAGCGGTATCCGAAATCTCTCAGTGTCTCGATAAAGCGCGGATGCGCAGGGTCGGGCTCGATCTTGCCACGAAGTGTGGTCACAAAACGGTCGATGCTGCGCGGGGTCACCAGGCTGCCGTAGCCCCAGACTTCGTTCATGATTTTATCCCGGCTCAGTGCTTTTCCGGAATTCTGTAAAAAGAAAAGGAGTAGCTCAAATTCCTTCGGTGAAAGCTTCACTTCGCGTCCGGATATTTGAAACGTGCGCGCCGACACATTCAGCATGCATTTGCCAAACTCAAACTGCTCGCGTCCATCGCCTTTGCGCCTGCGCAGGATCGCTTCCGAACGCGCAAGCAATTCTTTGATGCTGAAAGGTTTCGTCACGTAATCATCCGCACCAAGTTTGAGCCCCAACACGATGTCCGCTTCTTCGTCGCGGGCCGTAAGCATGATGATCG
>CBDUBV010000145.1:0-7085 GCA_965365475.1 uncultured Chthoniobacteraceae bacterium
CGTTGCTGGTCCGTCGGCAAGATTGAAAGTCATTTGTGTAGGATTCTTGCACAGGGGGTGGGACATCCGTGGGGATTGCCTTTAGTATTTTTTTAAATCGTGACTAATCACTATAAAAAAAGTCGGTTGACACGCGGGGAAAAAGTTTTATGATCGGAATCAGTCATAAAACTTTTCTCCGATTTTATTCATTTCCCCTGACCATGGCTCTCGCTACCCCAAGTCGCGCTTTAGTTGAATCCCTCGTTCGCGAGACGTTGTTTCGCCACATTGGACGCAGTGCGCCCAGCTCCGCTCCTACCTTGGTCGTGAATAGCTCGGCCCGGCACATGCACATCACGCAGGAGAATTTGGAAATTCTTTTTGGCCCTGGGACGAAGCTGGAAGTTTTCAAATGGCTTTACCAAGACGGTCAGTTCGCCAGCACCAGCACTGTCACGTTGATCGGACCTCGCCGACGTATCATTCCCAACTTGCGTATCCTCGGTCCTTGCCGCGATCTCACGCAGATCGAGCTGGCTTTTACAGATTCCATCCAGCTCGGCATCGACATCCCGGTTCGCGCCTCTGGCAACATCGAAGGCACGCCAGGCGGCTATGTGATGGGACCGAAAGGCATGATCGAGATGCCCAATGGGATCATCCGCGCTGCGCGACATGTGCACATGAGTCCGGACGACGCGAAGTTCTATGGCGTGAAACATTTGGACTATATGAAACTGCGGGTCACGTCGGATGGATGCACAACCACGTTTGAAGATCTGCTCGTGCGCGTGGATGCCTCGTTCAAGCTGGAAGTCCATATCGACACGGATGAGGCCAACGCCGCTGGTCTCGACCGCGCAAGCCGCGTGGAATTGGTCCGCTAAATTTATTTCTCACCACTGATTCTCCAACCCAAACCCAATAATAAAAAAACAAATGAGTGAAGCTATCGGAATGATTGAAACCCGCGGTTATGTCGGCCTGGTGGAAGCCAGCGACGCCATGATGAAAGCGGCAAACGTCCAGCTCGTGAAGTCGATTTCCATCGGCGGCGCGTTGGTCACCACCCTGGTCACCGGCGATGTCGGCAGCGTGAAAGCTGCTGTGGAAGCTGGTAAAGAAGCGGCAAACCGCGTGGGCAACCTGGTTGCATCGCACGTGATCGCCCGCCCCACCCCGGAGCTGTTCAAGCTCTTTCTGTCCTAAACTAAACCTCCAACTCAAAACTAAATATATATGGCTGGACAAGCACTCGGAATGATCGAAACCAAGGGTCTCATCGCGCAATTGGAAGCGACGGACGCCATGGTGAAAGCCGCCAATGTGGAACTCATTGGTTGGGAAAAAATCGGCTCGGCATATGTCACGGTGTTTATCCGTGGAGATGTCGCAGCAGTCAAAGCGGCTGTGGAAGCCGGCGCCACCGCAGCCTCGGCCATTGGAGAAGTCGTGGCGGTGCATGTGATCCCGCGTCCGCACGATGATCTCGCGAAGCTGGGCAAATTCCTCGCGCCAGCGAAACCAGCCGCCAAGTAATCTACGACCGTGTCCGACCGCCTTCTGGTTGCAAACATCGGCAGCACCTCGTTCAAGTTCCGCTTGTTCGAGATGCCCGCCGCGCGTTTGCTTGCACGAGGCGGCGTGGAGCGGATCGGCTCGGGCGAAGCGCCCTGTTCTTTCCAGATTGGCGATTCGCCTGTCGAACGTGGAACAGGTAATTTTCCCGACTACGCCGCAGCCATTCGCTGGACGGAAAAAGCTCTTGCCGACAATGGCCTGGGCGATTTCTCCACGCTTGCAGCAGTGGGCTTCAAGCCCGTGATGGCTCACGAGATTTCCGGCACGCAGATCATGGATAATCGTGTGCTCATGGCGATGGAAAAGATGTCTGCGCTTTTCCCCGCACACAACCCGCCGTATATCAATGCCGTCCGCACGTTCAACGAGCTATACCCGGGGCTCCCTTGCATCGGCACTTTCGAGACGGCGTTCTACGACGATCTGCCAGACTACAATCGTCGCATCCCCGTGCCGCAGGAATGGGAGACGGAATATGGCATCCGCCGCACAGGATTCCACGGGGCAAGCCACCGGTTCATCGCAGAGCGTTCCGCAGAATTGACCGGGCGCGATGATTTACGGATTGTCTCCTGCCACCTGGGCGGCAGCTCCTCCATGGCTGCCATTCGCAATGGCAAAGCAGTCAACTCCAGTTGGGGCATGACGGCGCAGAGCGGGCTTCCGCACAACAATCGCCCAGGAGATTTCGATGCGTTTGTGATCATCCATCTGCTACGCAATTGCGGATTGGAACTGCCCGAGATCGAGCGTGTGCTCGCCAGCGAGTCTGGGATGAAAGGCCTCTCCGGACTGCCCACCGGCGATCTTCGCGACATCACAGAAGCAGCCGCCAATGGCAATGACAATGCGCGCCTCGCGCTCGATGTTTTCATCGCCTCCATCCGAAAATTCCTGGGGCAATTTTTGGTCGAACTCGATGGGATCGATCTGCTGGTATTCACCGCAGGCATCGGCGAGAACAACGCGTTCATTCGCGAAAGAGTGTGCGCAGACCTTACCTTCTGCGGACTCCAGCTTGACCCGGAGAAAAACCGCGCCGCTCTAGGCGTGGAATCCATTATTTCCAGCGCGAACTCGAAGATCGAAGTCCGTGTGATCCCCACCAATGAAGAGATCGTCATCGCGCGCAATGCATGGCGACTTTTACACCCTTAAATTTTCTTTAATTCAGCCCAACACAACCCAAATAAAACATATGCCACAACAAGCCATTGCACTGATTGAAACCCGCGGACTCATCGCGCTCGTCGAAGCGACTGATGCCATGCTCAAATCCGCCAACGTCGAAATTCTCGGACCCATGACCCAGGTCGGCAACGCCATGGTCACGGTCGCCGTGGAAGGCGACGTGGCTGCGGTGAAAGCTGCGGTCGAGGCCGGACGCAACGCTGCGCAGAGCCTGGGAGAAGTCGTCTCCGTGAGCGTGATCGCCCGTCCGCACAGCGATCTCGGCGTCGTGCTTCCTAAAAACAAATGATACTTGCCCGGGTCGAAGGCAATCTGATTGCCACCAAGAAAAATCCCAAAATGACAGGCCGCAAATTGCTGCTTGTGCGTCCGCTCTATGTGGACACCAAGGAGCCGGATGCGCTCAAGCAAGGCACGAGCACTCTCGTCGCGGTGGATTCGCTTGGAGCTGGCGACGGCGAACTCGTGCTCGTGGTGCAGGGAAGTTCCGCCCGATCCAGCATGACGGAAAAAGACACCCCTGTGGATGCCGCAGTCATCGGCATCGTGGACAGCATCGATATCGCCCGCAAGATGATTTACCGGGCTCAATAACATCTCCTACACATGAACGAACAGCTCATATCCCGCGTAGTGAGCGAAGTGCTCTCGCGACTCAACGATCAAGTGGCAGTAGCCAAATCCGGCACGACTGGGTTCGGCGTGTACGACCGCATGGAAGACGCCGTGCAAGCCGCGCACGCTTCTTTTAAAAAATTGCAGGAAGCAGGTGTCTCCGCCCGCAAACGTGCGATCGGTGCGATACGCCGTCTGAGTGCCGAGAATGCAAAGGCATGGGGCGAACTCGAATTTAACGAAACCAAGATTGGGCGGCTTGACCATAAGATCGAGAAACTGCGCATTTGTGCAGACCTGGTGCCTGGGGTTGAAATGCTCGAGCGCATGGCATTCAGCGGCGATTTCGGACTCACCATCATCGACTACGCCCCGTGGGGAGTGATCGGAGCGGTCACGCCCTCTACGCACAGCGTGCCCACGCTCACCGGCAATTCCATTAACATGATCGCGGCTGGCAATGCGGTGGTCTTCAACACCCACCCCGCCGCGAGTCAATGTGCAGCCACCGCGATCCATGCATATAACGAAGCGATCTTCCAGGAGACCGGCATCCCGGACCTGCTGGCCACGGTGAGAAAACCGACCCTGGACACTTTCAATGAAATGTGTTCGCACGAACTGGTGCGGTTGCTCTGCGTCACTGGCGGCCCTGCTGTCGTGGCTGCCGCTATGAAAACGGGCAAGCGCGCGGTGTGTGCTGGCCCCGGAAATCCGCCCGTCGTAGTGGACGAGACCGCAGACCTGGACCGTGCCGCGCGCAGCATCATCCAAGGTGCAGCGTACGACAACAATCTGCTTTGCATCGGGGAGAAGGAAGTCTTCGTCGTGGAGAGCGTCGCAGATAAGCTCAAAGCCGCGTTGCGCAACGCCGGGGCGGTAGAACTGGATGCCGCGCAGATCGAGGCACTTGCGAAAGTGGCATTTGTATTTCCGGAAGGCCAGGGCGCCGGATGCGCTCATGCTTCAGTAAACAAAAAGTATGTCGGTGCCGACGCAGCAGTGCTGGCCAAAGCAATCGGTCTGTCCGTGCCAGCGAAAACGGAATTGTTATTTGGTGAAACCAAAGCCGATCATTTGTTTGTGGAAGAAGAGCAGATGATGCCCTTTATTCCAATCGTTCGGGTGCGCAATGTGGAAGAGGGAATACAGGCGGCGATACATGCCGAGCATGGATACAAGCACACCGCCGTCATGCATTCGCAGAACATTGGGAATCTGACACGGATGGCGCAAGCTGTGGACACCACTTTATTTATCAAGAATGGACCCTGCATGACTGGGCTGGGCTTGGGAGGCGAGGGCTTTCTAAGTTTCAGTGTGGCTACTCCAACTGGAGAAGGGGTGACAACGCCCATGACATTCACGCGCTCTAGACGGTGTGTGATGGTGGAGAACTTGAACTTGTTTTGAACTCTGACGAACTCCGAACGCCGAACATCGAACTTCGAACTCCGAAGGAAGAGAATAACGAATGAATAATGATGATGCACTCTTAAACGATGCTCCTGTTTTGGCGGGGGAGGGGGTGCGTTATGATTTGGAGGAGAGGTTGTTGGAGTTTGCGGCGCGTATATTGAGGGCGTGTCGAGCCATCGAGAGCGGGCGGGCAGGGGATCACGTATCGGATCAGTTGGCGCGATCGGGAACGTCGCCGATGGCGCATCACAGTGAGGCAGAAAGTTCACGATCCCGGAAAGATTTTATCAATAAGATGAAGGTCGGATTACAAGAGCTGCGGGAGTCGAGGAGATGGCTTCAACTCACCGTGCGGACGCCACTAGTTGAGAAGCCCCATCTATTGGAGCCATTAATTGAAGAAAGTCTGGAGCTGATAAAAATCTTCCGAGCCAGCATTAAAACAGCCGAGTCCAATGCATAACCCCTTCCTTACTTTCCCAACCATCCAGCGGCCCAGCGGTGCCGAAAAAAAACCAACATGCCATCTCCTGCCAACATCCTTCGGAGTTCGGAGTTCGATGTTCGGCGTTCGGAGTTCCTCAGAGTTCGGCGTTCGGAGTTCCTCATGCGTCTAGCCACTATACGCGGTCATGTCACTTCCACGGTGAAGCATTCCAGCCTTGCTGGTTGGCGGTTGCTTATCGCGCAGCCGCAGAATGCAGACGGCTCGCCCGATGGACCGCCGCAGATCGTGATCGATGATTTGGGCGCTGGGGTGCAGGAGCAGGTGATCATTTCCAGCGATGGCATGGAATCGCGGAAGATGGTCGGAGATGACTCCAGCCCTGCTCGATGGAATGTGCTCGGGTTGGTGGATGTAAAAAGGAGCACTAACTCATGAGGATCGGGACAGTCATAGGCCGGGTCACACTTTCCGTTCGAGCACCACAATTTCAAGGCGAACGGCTCATGCTCACCTTGCCCTGGACTGAGGACACCATTTCGCAACCTGAGAAATTTGCACCATCCATCGTGGTGTACGATGAGCTAGGCGCAAACCCCGGACAGCTTATTGCGATCAGCGAAGGCGCAGAAGCCGCCTGCCCATTTCCACAACCCACACCGGTCGATGCCTATTGCGCGGCGCTTATCGACGAAATTTCCTACGAAAATCCCATATCATGAAACTATTTGCACAACCTGAAGCCGAGGCGTTTGTCAAAACTGGCGCCAAAGAATTTCGATACAACCGCGACACCCGCATCACTCCGGCGGCCAAAGACATTTTTTCCGAAGCCGGCGTGAAAGTGGTGTTTGATCTCGGTGCATCGGCACCGGCACTCACTGTGACATCCGCTCCCAGCCCCAGTTCCGCAGTCGGCGGCTCAGCGAGCGACGCCCAGCTCTTTAACTCGCCGGATG
This sequence comes from uncultured Chthoniobacteraceae bacterium, assembly GCA_965365475.1. Classification (GTDB taxonomy): domain Bacteria; phylum Verrucomicrobiota; class Verrucomicrobiia; order Chthoniobacterales; family CAKUMP01; genus CBDUBV01. The sequence goes on from CBDUBV010000145.1 coordinate 6,193, forward strand.
CGCAGAAGTTGAAGGAACAAATCTGCGACATCGGTCGTCGCATCTGGATGCGCGAATATAGCGATGGCAACGGCGGCAACATCTCCTGTCGGCTCGCGCCGAATCGGTACCTCTGCACACCGACTGGCGTGAGCAAAGGGTTTATCAAACCCGACATGATCTGCATGATCGATGGCGAAGGCAAACAGCTCGCTGGGACATGGAAACGCACCAGCGAGATCATGACTCACCTCGCCATTTATAATACGACACCCGCCGCGATGTCCGTCTGCCATGCGCACCCGGTGCACGCGGGAGCTTTTGCCATCAAAGGTCTTGTCCCACCGCCGCGACTCATTCCCGAGCTGGAGGTCTTTGTCGGTCAGGTCGCTTATGCCCCATATCGCACGCCCGGCAGCCAGGAAATGTACGACGCCATTGCGCCCCTGGCACCGCAGCATCAATCGATCCTCATGGGCAACCATGGAGTGATCTGCTGGGGCACCTCGGTGGAAGATGCGTATTTCAAAATGGAAATCACCGACGCGTATTGTCGCACCGTGATCCTTGCTCAGAGCATCCCCGGTGGTACCTCGATCCCGTGCGAAAAGATGGGCGATCTGCTCGCGATCAAGAAACAACTCGGGCTGCCAGATTCCCGCTACGATCTCAAACCAGCCGAGCTATGCGAGATCGATCCATGGACCACGATGCAAAATAAACCTTGTGAATGTTCCACTCCGGCCGCAGGCAGCGGCGCGGTCAACATGACAAATGCCGAGCTGGAAGCCACTGTGCAGAAGCTCACCGAAGAAATTCTTAAACAGCTTAAATAATATGAAAGTCGCAATCATAGGAGGTGGCGGTCGCGTCGGATCGTGCGCGGCATTTGCCCTGCAATTGGGGAAAACCGT
>CBDUBV010000146.1:0-6996 GCA_965365475.1 uncultured Chthoniobacteraceae bacterium
CCTCGGCCATGACTCGGTGCAGAACTGCGCAGTGGTGTACTCACTGCGCCTGAAGAAGCGACTGAAGACTCGTGATGTAAGATTCATGGAGTCAAGCTTCACTCACGCAGCTGCCATCGCAGCTGGTGATGAGCACGTTCAAGCGATATTGAACCGTGATCAATCGTTGCCCCCAGCCAAACTTGAATCGTCTGGGCTGGATGAGGCTGCGCCTCAGGGGGGGTATAATGACAACGATGAAGAAGACTCTCGTGAGTATGAGGTGGAGCTTATCACCGGCCAGCGAAAGCGCAAAGGTCAGCTCCAGTACAAGGTACAGTGGACCGGCTTCGAGGAGCCAACTTGGGAGCCGGCGGACATGATGGCTGAGGACGCACCGGCAGCTGTGCAGCGATACCTGGCTCAGCCACCAGCAGCTCAGGGGAGTCAGCCACGACCACCACCACGACAGTCACCCCGACTGCACCCAGCGACAGTAGCTCCGGAAGCTCCGGCGGCAGCAGCTCCGGCTGCACCTGTAGCAGCTGCATCGCCCGCGGCCGCCGATGAATCAGCTGAGTCAGATGCTGACGATGACGAGCCACCGAGCTCGCAAGCTCAGGTGCACATGGCAATGTCTGCAGTGCAAGAGATGCAGTCACCAGGTGATGATGAGGTGCATGAGTTCCTGCCTGAGATTGCTCATGCAGCGGTCACCGCTGGTGTGTCACTACTGGAGGCGCAAACTCCGGACTCATACCAGGCTGCCATGAGGAGCCCTGACTGGAAGAAGTGGAATGCTGCCATGGACAAGGAGATTGCATCATGTAATCAGCTCACGGTGTGGACATTGGTCAAACGATCTGACTTGCCGAAGGGAGCCACGGTGTTGCCACCCAAGTGGGTATACAGAATCAAGACCGATGAGTTCGGTGATTTGACCATTCACAAGGCACGAGTAACCCCCAAGGGATTTAAACAGAAGTCTGGCAAAGACTACTTCGAAGTGTTTGCTCGCACCGGCATGTACAAGACCATGCGCCTTGGCTTGTCATTGACAGCCAGGTGGGACCATGAGCTGGAGCAGATGGATGTGCCCACCGCGTTCCTCTGGGCAGACTTAGGAGAGGAAATGTACATGGATCTACCCGAAGGCTATCGGAAGGGCAAAGAGCACCTCGTGTGCAAGCTGCACAAGTCCATGTATGGCTTGAAGCAGGCACCTCGCAACTGGTACTTGCTGGTCAGCAAGTTCATCAAGAGCTTGGGCTTCAAGGCCACCGTCAGTGACCAGTGCCTGTTCTACATGCGCAGTCGCACTGGACGACTCATCCTGCTGTATCTATTCGTCGATGACTTCCAGATCAGCTTCCACCGTGAGGATCGAGCTGAGTGGGGGGAGCTCAAGGCCAAGCTGGTGGAGCGCTTCAACACCAAGGACATGGGCGAGTCCAAGTGGATCCTCGGTATGCGCATTCAGCGAGACCGTAAGCTGCGCACCATCACGCTCGATCAGGAGCTGTACATCACCAAGGCACTGGAGAAGTATGACCTCTCCGAGTGCAAGGTAGCCGACACACCGGAGGCAGTTGGAGCTGCTCATCAGGAGCCGTCGGAGGAGCAGAAGCATCCAGCTGACCGGCAGCGATTCATGGAGATCACTGGCACGGTCATGTACGCAGCCATCTCCACTCGACCGGACATCATGCACGGAGCTCAGTACCTCGCCAGTCACATGCTCGCCCCGACTCACCTGCACATGGTGGCAGCTGAGCGGATCCTTCGATACCTGGCCGGCACCAAGGAGGTGGGACTCATCTTCGGCTCACGCAATGGTGACGTAGTCGGTGACTCACGTGGTCGATCACAGCTGCAGGTGGACGTGTGTGCATACTCCGACGCAGACTGGGCCAACAGCAAGGTGGACCGTAAGTCGGTGACCGGCTGGGTGGCAAAGCTCAACGGTGATCCTGTCAGCTGGGCCAGCAAGAAGCAGCGGACTGTTGCCCTGTCTACCTGTGAGGCTGAGCTCTATGCCAAAGCTGCAGCTATTCAAGAGGTGCTCTGGCTTCGTGGCATGATGAAGGAGCTGGGCCTGCACACTCACACAGGTTCCATCGTGCACGGCGACAATCAGTCAGCTATTGCAGTCGCCAAGAACGGAGTCAAGGGCGAGCGCACAAAGCATGTCGATGTCAAATACCACTTCGTCACTGAGACTGTTGAGAGCGGTCAAGTGCAGCTGCAGTGGGTGTCCACTCATGAGCAGCAGGCTGACATCTTCACCAAGGCGCTGGCAGCGCCGGTTTTTCATCAGTTCCGGAAGCAGCTCATGACCCGGTAAGCAAGTCAAGAGCTTTATGGCAGAATGAGTCTACACAGGTTCAACACACGCTCATTCATAAGTCCAACGCAACGAGCGATGAGCTCGGTCAGCTGGCAGCTGATTGCAACTTACAGGTGGAGCACTCGCCAATCCGCTTGTTGAAGTTCCAAGCCATCCAGGTAATCCTCCATCCAATCTCATCTCCACTCAACCCCCTCGCACCTCTCTTCTCCGACCAAGAGTACGCGCGAGTGCGGTCGCAACAACCGCAGGCCGAATCCAGGTTACTGAACGGGCGCCCCGAAGGGCACCGCTTTCGTGGGCAATCTGACAGGATTTCCCGGACGTACAGACATCCTTGTTTCCCCGTACACAATAATGGTCGCACGACAGATTCTGACAACTCGTGCCCAGGAAGATCGAACGACCGAGCAAGCTCGGCCGCCCGCGAATCCAAGGTTATTACGCACCCGGCGATCTCGATTGGCCGGAGAGAGAAGTGGTCATGGGAGGGAATGGAGGAGAGATTGGCCAGGGATGGTAAAGATCCGGTAGAGGCCACCGTATCCACGCGCTGCCCAGCCCGCCCTCCATGGCTGCCCCTCTCCCTCACACACACTCACACAAGCGGCGGCAGCTGCAGCGGAAGTGAGCAACGGAAGACGAGGGTGAGCCTTCGAAGGTTGGCGCGCGGTGTATATGTGCCGTACCGCGATCGATGCGCTCGCAGAGCGTGTGCCTGCGCCCACATAGGGCGCCGGCAAGGGCAAACGAACGGCAAGCGCGGCAACAAGGCGTGGCGATGCGGCGATGCGGCGCAGGCAGCAGCAGCAAGCAGCAAGAGGCACAAGGAAGGCGAGGCGACGCGGAGGCGGAAGCGATGGCGGAGGGGCTCTCTGCAGCACAAGCGCACAGTCATGCATGAAGACAGTGCACCAGTGAGGGGAAAGCTTGACACAAGCAGTGGCACCATCACCTGCGGTTGCTGGCCCGAGCCGCTGCATCGATGGCTGCACTGCAAGGCGCAAGGAGGGACTCACCGGCTTTTCATGAGGAGTTGCTCGAATGTCGATTCTGACCGCGGATTCGGAGTCGCCGGGTGGCAATTGGTGGGGGTAAGGCCCTCCGTCCTCCTCTCCCTGCGTGGATCACGCGTTCGTGTTTTTCTCGGCCATCTCTGGATCAAATGGACTGAAAGCAGCGGATCCGGACGCGTGCTGCCACAGGACATGCACACACAAGAGATGCGGAACACGATGAGTGGCACTGGCCGAGCTTGGAGCCAGAAGGGCTTCCACGGACGGACCGTGGGTGCAGCGGTGCAGCACTCGCAAGATGGCCTCATCGCATCACGCCAGGATTCGTGTGGGGATGCTTCGTGCACGAGTATCCGCGTACCTGTGAGCGTCAAACATAGCCTCAGTCGTGCTTCATGGTGTCTGGTCCCTGCCTGTGTTGGTTGTTGGTACGGGGATGGCGACTGTCGCCTGCACGAGCACAGAAGGCCAAATGTGCACGTTCCCACCAAAGTAGCCGTCTGTGAGATAGGCCTCAAACAAACACCAGAACATGGCCAAAACATGCAGGACCATGTTAAGGTTCACTACAATCATGTTTCTGATGTTTTGGATGGGGGTGTCCGGGAGCGTCTGGAGACGTGTCTCAGAGACGATTCGGCACCCAAATGTTTGACACGCTCGTTCTCCACAACCAAAAGAGACCCAGGAGTGGGATTGAAGGGTATCACAGACAACAACAAGAAGAACAAACTATCAGGAGATGGTAGGTGGTGGTGCACTACTACTCGATCGTCACTCAGGGCAGTGCGATTGAGGGGGGGTGTTGGGATTGCAACCGCACTACTCTGAGAGAGACGTCTCTGGCACGGCGCTCGCAGCGCTCGCAACCGCTCTGCTTGTGCTCGCTAGCATTCACTATCTCGGATACGCATCACACACGTATTCACACATTCACTCTTTCTATCGAGGCTAGCTCGACAGGTTATGAGCCTAACACGACAGGACACGATGGGAGGAGCAACGGGGTCAGGAGACAAACTCGCACAGCTGCAGGCGCCACGCCTGCAGAGCGGTGGCGTCGGCTACGCGGCATGGAGGGACAACATGGATGTGTTCCTCCAGCGCGCCGGTGCCGAGGGCATCCACCGCAAGGTGATGTCGGAAGACATGTGGACGTCGATGACGGTCCGCGTGGAGGAGTGGACGGCCGAGGCGTTCGACGCGGCCATGGCGCTGGTCAGCGGCACTGCCAGCGCGTCCACCACTGGCAGCAGTGCACCAGCACCGCTGTCCACGGAGGTAAAGGAGGCACGCAAGCTGGTGTCGGCCACCGTGGAGCGCTCGCGCAAGGTGTTCGGTACGCTGTACTCCGCCTTGCCGGACGAGCTGCGCGCTCAGGTGGCACACTTGGCGCAAGGCTGGTCCTACGGCCTGTGGCACTGGCTGGAGACCAAGTTCCAGAGCACGGAGCAAGACAGCGTCGGTGAGCTGTTGGCTCAGTGGACCACGCTTCGCCAGGACGATGATGAGTCTTTTGATGCATACCGTGCGCGCGTCAACAAGTTGGCGGCGCTGCTGGACCAGGCCAAGGAGAAGCCGTCTGCTCGCATGTACGCATACATGATGCTGGATCGCCTCACGTCTCGCTACAAGCAAGCAGTGTTGGCCTTGAAGGTTGGTGAGCAGCTGAAGGACGCAGACAAGATCTCATGGGACACGGTCACTGCGTTCATCAACGCCCACGAGCGCAACGAGTTGCGCAGTGAGGATGCAGAGAGTGCGGCGAGTGCGAAGGCCATGGCGGTTTCCACGTCGTCTACATTCAAGCGTCCATTCAGGCTCAATGCTGGTGCAAAGAGCTGGGCGAATGCAGCTGGATCCAAGGCTCCAGCAGCATCGGCAGCCGATACGCAGGAGCGACCACGCACACTGGCAGATGTGCAGTGCTTCAACTGTGAGGCATTCGGTCATCTCAGCCGCAACTGCCCTGAGCCTCAGAAGAATCCTCAGGCACAGGGTCGAGGTAAGCCGTCGAACAAATCCCGGTCGAATCGTTCGAAGCATGGTAAAGGTGGAGATGAGCGCTCGTCGTCATCATCCAGCAGCTCGAAGCCCAGTGGCAATGGTTCTCGAGAGAAGCAGGCATCCGCTGCGTTGGGTAACAACCGATTCAACACACTCAGTGAATCCGATCGTGAAGACGGTTCGGATGACTCGTCGGATGACGAGGTTGCCAAAGCAGCGTTGGGATCGATGCCCGACGTGAAGGAGTTGAAGCAGCCTGTTGCTCACAGTGCTGTGACCTCCAAGCCTGCTGAGAAGCTGAAGGCCAAGGCCCCTGCAGACTTCTCGTGGGGAGTGGACACAATGGCATCACTGCACATCAGTGGGAACAAGGCACTGTTCACCAAAGGCTTGAAGAAGTGCACTCCAGTGAGGGTCAGAATGGCCGATGGGAGCACTGTCACCACGAACCAGCGTGGAGCTATTCAGCTGCAAGTCAAGACTGCAGGAGCTACCGGCAAGGTGGTACACATTCCAATTGAGGGGGTGTACTACCAAGAGAATGCAGCCAACCTTGTCAGCTGGAATATGCTGAAGGAACAAGGATGGGAGATGCATAGCACGAAGGAAGTCAGCTTCGTGCAGACGCCCGGTGGGAATCGGGTGGCACTCAACTGCAAAGGCCGCGTGTCGATGCTTGACAGCGCCTCTGAGTCGCCAAGCTCGAGTGGAGGTGTATCCTCCAGCTCGGAGCGAGTGTTTGGAATAGACACCGTGCAGAGTGCCAGTGTAAACGACTTGGTGCTGCAGCACGAGCGCTTCGGTCACACCAGCTTTGACCGCATGGTGAAGATCATCAAGTTCGGTGCTACTCTGGACGTAGGCAAGCTGAACGTGACTCCGCATCAGATGCAGCAGGTACGAGAGCGACTGCTCCAGTGCCGTGCTTGTGCGGAAGGTAAGGGTCATCGCAGCAGCTTTGGCCATCGCGGCCTTGACAGAGGTCAGGCGCGAGGAGAAGTGTTGCACTTCGACACATTCGTCATTCGTCACACGGAGGTGCAGCCAGGCAAGCTCACGTACGAGTACGGACTGGCGGCGACGGAGCCGTTCACCAAGTGGCGTTGGTTCACCAAGCTGCGTACGAAGGACGAAGGACCAGGAGCTGTGGTGGACATCATCCGTAATGCACAGACCCAGTTGAACTGTAAGGTCAAGCGACTGTACACCGATGGGGGTACAGAGTTCGTCAACCATGTAGTCAAGTCATTCTGTGCTCAGGCTGGAATTGAGTTGCATTACCCGCCTGCTCGGACCCAACAGCTCAATGGAGTGTCGGAGAGTGCAGTGCGATGGACAAAAGATGCTCAGCGCACGTTGATGTCCAGATCGGGACTGCCGTCACACTTCTGCGCTGCAGCAGCCACTCATGCGACTTTCCTTTGGAATCGCACTCAGGTGTCGAGCCTGACTGGCGTGACACCGTTCGAGTCCATGTACGGCCGGAAGCCAAGTGCCAAACACTGGGGAGTGTTCGGCTGTGATGTGTACTATCACGTGCCCAAGGAACTGCGAGGTGCAACTCTAGCACCGAAGATGGAGCTCGGTGTGTACCTCGGCCATGACTCGGTGCAGAACTGCGCAGTGGTGTACTCACTGCGCCTGAAG
>CBDUBV010000147.1:0-6953 GCA_965365475.1 uncultured Chthoniobacteraceae bacterium
ACACGCGGCGGGTTTCCGCCCAACTTTCTGAAAGCGGGCTGCACTCCAAGTGCTGTCAAAGCTTCGCCGGGCGTGCCTGATGTGAAGACGTGTGGATGACCGGACTGCCAGATGCGCATCACTGCCGCCTGCACGCGCCGCTCGGCTTGCTCCGGATTCGCTCGCCCGGCCGCGCCTTCAAAGGCCTGACCGAACAGCGGCATTCCGGCTTCCACGAGATCGGCGATCTTTTCCGCCAGCTCTGGGCTTACGCGGCGGTTGTCTGAGCCGATGGCGAGCAGATGATAGCGCGTGCCCGAGGCCAGCTCGAGCTGGCCCGCTTTCACCTGCACTCCCTCAAGAAACAAGCGCGAGGGACCACAGAAGTCTGCTTCATACCCGGCGAACGCACCGACGGTGCCGCCACCGATCGTGGGAGCAGCTTCTTCCGCGAGAATCAGCAGATCGGCAGTTGGTTTGCCTGCTTGCAACATCCCACCGCAGCGGGCGACATACTCGTGAAACGGCAGCGAAAGCGGCCACCAGGTATTGCTGCGATTGAAGTTCACGCCCCAACGTCCGTAAGTGATTTGCGCACCTTCCACAGCCTGGTGCGCGGAAGCATGATAAACCATGCGGTTGGTGCCGCCGACAAAAGCCATATCTGCATAAGGCCTGAGCGCGCGCGGGTGCAGCCGCCAGGCATCCGCCATGGGTTCGCTGGTGAAAGCTTCCGCTGAGACCACTTCCGTGCGGCCCAGCGTGTGCGCGATGGTCGCCACTGCCGCACCCACGGGAGCTTGTCCCGTGCCTGGGCGCGTCCAGAATTCCAGCCACGCTTCATCGGTGGCGTAGCCCACTTCAAGCATACTAAAATTGCCGGTGCCGCCCGGTTCCACCACGAAGCGCATGCCGTTCGCATTGCAGAGACGCCGCATTTCACCATAGTAGTTATCGGCGATCAGCCGCACGAAGGTGACTCGCAGGTCACGATAAAAACGGTCGGTCTCCTCGGGCGATCCAATGATGCGACCGGTAAAGGTGAGCAGCCACGGGATGATGTCGTAGCCATGCAGACTGAGGAACGTTTCTGGGACCGTCCCGCTCCAGTTTTGCGATCCGGTTTCGTAGCTGTCCCCGAGGCACAGCAACGGTTTTGCGCCGGGCGTCGAGGCAGCAAGTGCGGCCCATTTCGCTGGGTAGGCGTTAAAGAAGCGTCCCAATGCTTGTTTATCGAACTTATCGACCGTCGGGCTGCATGTGGCGAGTCAAATCCATGACCTCCGACAGCGCGGGATAAGATGTCTTCGCGCTGATCGGGCACGATGCAGCGGTTGCCGGTGTTTTTTTAGACTCACGAAACGCAGCATGCACATCGAAGTCAGCGGCCACAGGCCGACCGCGCAGTGAAAGCCAGCCGACTGGAAAGTTCACAGGTTCGCCTTTGGTTGCACGCAAAGTGATTTTCCAGAAGCGTCCCGTAGCTGGGGCGAAGTTGCCGCCACCGCTGCGGATGAGTGCCACGCCGTTCTCTGCAAGAATCGGCACCGATCCCACGGCTTGAAACTCCGCTCCATCGGCAGAGACTTCCACTTCAGCCGTTATCGCCATGGGCACTTGGCGCGGGGCAGCAAGCGCCAAAGCACTGGCGGTCACGGGCTCGTCGAATTCAAGGAGAGCTTCTCCTTTTGTGAAAGTCACGGAAGTCCGCCAATCTCCATCCAGCAGCGCAGCGCCATCCAGCTCTTTATCACCCGAAAAGAGTTTAGGCTGATAAGAAACTATAAGATCGGCATCGGCTTGAGATTCCGGGACTGCAAGCACCGCGATGTCACGATAGAACGGGCGCTCCGGCGAAGGCTGCGGCAGCGTGAGCTGCAGATGCGAGCCGCCGCGCACATGGGTTTCTGTCCATGTGAAACGCTTCATCGCATCCTCCGGCTTCACCCATGGCCCTCCGCTCCCTGTCCAGCCCGGGCCATTGTGAAAGCCGATTTCCAGCCCAAGCCGGGCACCTTCGCGGATGGCGTGAGCGACAAGTTCCCAATACTGAGGCGTATCGAAGACCACGCTGCCAGGTGCGATCTGCTGCTCAAGGAACATCTGCACGGCTCCACCCATTCCGAGCCGCTTCATTTCTTCCAAATCAGCGGTGATGCCAGGCGCGCTCACATTGCCATCGAGCCACGCCCAATACCCAGTGGATCGGGCCTCAGCTGGCGGATGCTCGAAGCGCTCCAGCAGAGTCATCTCCTTTGCTGAACCGGGCAATGCGTTTGCGAGAACAAAGCAGAGAATAAGGAAGCTGAGAGAAATCTTCATAGGTGAGGCGAGGGAGGGTGAGGTATTGGCTAGTGAAACTGCAACGGGCTTCTTACCCCCGAGGTGGGCGAAGTCTTGATGTCTTTCGTGCATCACGCCACGTTCTCCGTCAATTCTTTTGCCGGGTTCTTTCTTTTTCATCTCCCGCGCCTTGCCGCTCACCACGCAGCGCAGCCGACACAGATCGTAAGGAGTCAGACCAAGCACCACTCCGAGGTGCCACGCTATCGTATGTGGCTGGTAAAAACATGAACCCTTTCAGAAGAACCGTCTTGTTTCCGGCCCGGACATAGTCTTGCATCCCCACCGGATCATGCGCTCAAAACTCTCCGCGCTCACACCCGCTCTCCCGCCGCCCAGCTCCACCCGCACGATCGGAATGTTCCTTCAGCTCGCCTTTCCCTCGGCAGAGCGTTTGATTGCTGGTGCGGAATCCTTTGTTCACAAAGCTGCGCTCCCCTGGCGTCTGGTGCTCTTCGATGCTGCTCACTACGCCGCCCCGGGCACGCGCCTCCCCGCTCTGGATGGTGCTTTGGCTAGCGGCCTGCCGGACGCTGTTGCGAGTAAAAAGCATTTTCCTGCCGTTCTGCTGCAAGGCGATGGGGAGGGCGCAGAAGGTTGGGACGATGTTCTGCTGATCGATCACGGGGCGCCGGTGCATCTTGCCGTCCGGCATCTGTGCGAGCGCGGCCTGACCGATCTCGCCTTCGTCGGCTACCCCAGCCGCTCCACCCCATTCTGGTGTCAGGCGCGCGAGCAGGCTTTTCTCTCCGCCACGGCAGGCTGCGCCTCGCGGCATGTGTTCCCGACCACAGCGGCTCGGGAACGCAGCCGCGAAGCCTTGCTGGATCACCTGGCACTCTGGCTCGGCTCGCTCCCGACGCCGGTGGGTATTGTGGCAGCCGACGATTTTCGCGGGCTGGATTTGCTCCATGCTGCTCTGCGCGCGGGCCGGAGCATCCCGGAAGAAATCGCTGTGGTGAGCATTGGAAATCATTCCGTGATCGCGTCGCGCACGGACCCGGCCCTTACCAGCGTGGGGCTTAACCTGGAAGCTGCCGCCGCCGAAGCCGCTCGGCTGCTGGCCGAACGTCTCCAGCGTCCCGGCCTGCCCTGCCGCCAGCTCCGCTTCAGCAAACCCCGCCTGCATATGCGGGCCTCCACCGACGTGCTGGCGGTGCGGGACTCGCTGGTGCTCGAGGCCATCGAGTGGATAAAGAAACATCTTCAGGCCCAGATCGGCCCTGCCGAGGTCGCGGCAGCTCTACAGGTATCGCCGGGTCGGCTGGACGCACATTTCCAAAGCGCAATGCACTGTTCGGTAGCACGCTTCGTTCAGAATTCCCGGATGGAATGTGCGCGGCGACTGCTGGTGGAGAGCGATGAGCCGATCAAAGCCGTAGCGCATCAGGTCGGCTACCAGACGCCGCAATATTTCGCCCGCATTTTCCACCAGAGAAATGGGCAATCTCCCGGCGAATATCGCCAGGCACACAGCAAGCCATCCTCGCGCCCGGAGTAATCTATCAAAAAGTGCACAACGCAGCGAAATGTGCAATCACTGAAGGTGGACTGGGGACATCGGGTGTGTTCTGCTGCTGTTGCCATGAAAAAGCTCCTCCTCTGCACTGCTGTTTCTGCCACGTTGGTTCTCGCTGCCGCTTCACCGGCCCAGGCGCAAATCCTTGCTGACGACTTTTCCACCGGTTTCGATGGCCGCGATCCGGGTGACCCGCTGGTCGGGTTCGCTGTGCAGACCGGCTCTGGCACATGGTCGAATAGCTTCACCGGCGGCCCGGGCACTCTGAGTGGCAGCACGCGCTTTCTCACCGGCGGCGGCGTCACTGAGACTGTAGGACAAGGTGGCGGCGTGTATCTTCCGTGGACGCAGCCGACGCTCGGCGTTTTTTCGATGTCGGTCGATATGACTCCCAATGATTTTGGAACTGCTGGTGAGTTTACCATCGGTTTTGCTGAAGTGGTGGACTCTGGCTTCTGGCGCAACAACACCACTGGAGACTCCCTCTTCATGCGCTACATCCACTCGGGGCCGAACAAGGGCCGGTTCCAGTTTCTTGTGACGGATGAAAGCACATCGAATAACCTTTTCTCCTCGAGTGCCGCAGCCTCTCCCGACAACACCGACACCATCCGCCTCACGCTCTCCTACGATAATGCGACGGGCGCAATCACCGGCTCAGCCTTTAATGTCACGGACAACGTGCTGGTGAGCAGCGGCACCCATACGGACGCCGGACTCACAGGGATGAATCAAGTCGGCTTTGGCTGGTCCAGCATCCCCAATCAAACCACTTCTCCTGCCACGACACCTGGCGTGGTTGGCGATTTCAGCGTGGTGCCCGAGCCCTCCACAGCGGCCATGCTCCTGCTCGGCGCACTCGGTCTGCTCGCCCGGCGGCGGCGTTGAGCGTGGCATGTCGGAGCGTGTGGCGACTCTCGATGTTCCAGGCACAGCGAAAGCCATCATGAGACAACCCATTCAAAAAAGTCTCAGATCTTTCACTGCGGGCTTCACTCTAATGGAGATTCTGGCTGTGCTCGCAATAATCGCACTGCTGGCCGCGTTTTTTTATCCTGTGTTGCAAAAGGCCCAGGTGCAGGCCCTCTACCCAAAAACCCACGCCAGCATGAGATCACTGCACCAGTCCTTCCAAGCCTATGCAGCAGATCACCGCGGCTGGGGCCCGCCCAAGTCAGCGAAGAAAGGTGGAAGCGGAAACGAGCAAAACTGGGTGCAGCTTATGGACTCAGAAGGTTACATCGAGTGGGGCGGTGCGCCCGGTAAGGATATCAACCCGCTGGTCTGGGAGCTTGCATACGAGGCGCGAAAACCGGGAACGGCCAGTGGGCGCACTTGCGCGGCTAACGTAAATCTCTTTCGCAAAACGCCAGGGGTGCAGGATGATACCGGGCGTCCCTGGATGACTTTTGAGCTACCGGCTCGCATGGCAGCGTTCATGAATGCACCATGGAACAGCGGAGCCGGAACTTGGGGATCACTCACTGTGGGCAGCAATGGAGCAAATCTAAACTGCGACTTTAGCGATCCTCCCTGGCCCATTCCCGAGCCCAAGGATGCGCGTTACGAGGAGGCGACCATGCCAGTGATTTTTGTGGATGGCCACATCGAGCATGTCGCGCGGAAAGATTTTCCGCTCGATTTTAATGAAAATCCTTTTTGGACAGGCCTCGCCGATTCCACTCCGTGATCACAATTGGCCGTGCTTGTGCACGCGATCAGAAAAAATCTATTTGCGCACCCGTCTCGCACGTCTTAAGTATGCGCCGCCTTGATCTCGCGTCTTAAAAGTAAAGTGTTCGTCATTGCGCTTTCCATGCTCGCATTGTGCCTGGCGCAAACTTTTGGCATTCAGGTAGCCTTTTATTGCCTGTGCGCAGGGGAACGCGTGGCCACGCAGACATCGCATTGCCACGGGCCACATGGGAGAGACTGCACCAGTGAGAAATCTCATGCATCGAACTGTGCGGAGGATGCCGAGGATCGCATGGATCACGAGGTGGTGGTTCAGGATATGCAGTTGCGCATGGCGGATGCTGCACCGCCATTGATCGCACCCCGAGTGGTGCTGGCAATACTCCCTCTGGTTGAGATTTTTTATTCCACTCAGCAGTTCAGAATTCCGGCGGATCACGCCGTTGATTTCGGTGAATCGCCTCCGCCAGGAGCGTCGCTTACTGGAACGATTATACTTCAGATTTGAGTCATGGTTCGGTGACAGCACAAGCTGTTGCCTTTCGTCCGCCCAGGCTCCGGCGCATGGTCGCGCTTTTGCAGCCTTTCACGCGGCTCTGCGGGTCAACCCAACGTCAGTCAAAACCCATGCACTCATGTCTTTTTATTCATCCATTATCCTATCCTTAGTCTGCGTGGCCTGTGCGCGCGCTGGCACCATCTCGCTTGGTGTGGAGGAAGCAGCCGATTACGCGCTGAAACGCAATCCGGCGCTCGCCGCTGCGCGGCTGCGCATTGAAGAAGCACGCGGACGGTGGCACCAAAGCGGTCGGCTTGGCAACCCTGAGCTGGAGGCGGGTTACTCCCGCGAAGTGGCTGGCCGCGAGGGTGCTTTCGATGTGGGCTTTACCCAGCGATTTCCGCTGACCTCGCGCCTGCGCGCTGAGAAAGCTGTCTCGCGTGCTGAACTCGCCGCCGCTGAGGCGGAGATGCACGATGCCGCGCGCAAGCTGGCTGCCGAGGTGCGTATGGTCGCCATCCGATTACTCGCGCTCGATGCACGGCGCGAGCTTCGCGACAAGCAGAGAGCCAACAGCCGCGAGCTTTCTGAATTCCTGCGCAAGCGGGTCGAACAAGGTGAGATCTCCTCCGTGGAGTTTTCACAGGTGGAACTGGAAACACGGCAGATCGAGATCGAGAACTTGCAGCTTGCAGTGGAGGAAGCGGCACTGCTCGGCGAACTGCGTCCGTTGCTCGGGCTAGGCGAGGATAATCCTATCACGATCTGGGGCACGTTGCCTGAGCCCAGATCCATTCCTGGCGTCAGCCATGCCACGGGGCGGTCCGATATCCTCGCTGCGGAGTTACGCGCTGAAGCAGCGCGGTCCGCCGTGGTGGAGCAGCGCGCGAGGCGATGGGAGGACATTGGCATCGGTGC
>CBDUBV010000148.1:0-6906 GCA_965365475.1 uncultured Chthoniobacteraceae bacterium
AAGCGGGAAGCATCTCTATACGTGGTCATGCTTTTAAGCGAAGCCCTTCGCGTCGATATCTGCAGAGTCTTGCGTGAGGCGCAAAGCGCCGCCCGGATAAAGTATCCAACACAAATCTAGTAGGACACAAAGCCCTTGCTGGCCGAAGACCGCCTTACAGGTAGGAGAAACTCAGGGGTGAGGCCACATGAAAAGCTGATGGGTGCTTGATTGACGGGCGCTAGAGAGGTCTCGCTGAAAGTTGGCTCTTTTCACCAGCGATTTTAAAAGCGGTGAGCACATCCTCCGGGCGGATGGTGCTCATTTCACCATAAGCATAGCGGGCTTTGCGATCACCTTCCGGCACCAGGCCCACAAGCTTCACCGTGTCCGTGTGCAGCCCGCGAAAGGAATACCTCCAGACTGTCGATGCCGTAAGTTGCGGATAGTCCGAGGTTTGATCAGGCACGATGACCAACTGCGGGATGCCTTTCCATGCTGCGACGTATTTGGACCAGGAATCCACCGAGAGCAAAAAATCACACTGCTCGACCAGTCGGATTGCCTGGAGGAAAGTAAGTTGATTATGGAGCACGCCGTCGAAGGCCAGCTTACCGCCAGAGGGATCCAGCACATGAATGCACGCGGCGGGAAGCAGTGCGCGAATTGCATCAAGCACAGTGCGCCAGTTATCCAGACTCCATATTTTGGATGGCAACCCGTGCAGATGGGTCTGCACCACGATATGTTTTTTATCAGTTTCCAAGGGCACTGCGTCCTCCGCGCACCAGGCGAATTTCGGATCGAATAGACCGGGGTGAAACCTCTCTATGCCATGGCGCGCGACGCGAGCCAACGCTTTCTGCACGCGTGTCACCCCGCCCTCGCCACCCCAGGCGAGAGCCGGACATCGGTCCACCAATTGCCGCACCGATTCCGAAGAGGGCACACCGGACGCTGCGTGCAGTTCCCCCGGCTCGGCACGGAGATGGCGCACCTGGACGCGGGGCAGATGCCGCACGGGCAGGAGGCTGATCTCCCGCAGCACATCACCCCAGCCGCCCCATGTCTGAATGGTCAGCATGCCGTTCCCGACATCAATTTTTAAAATGCGTGGTGAAACATGGTCCGGACCCTTTCAGGTCGCCGAGGAATTTTAAATGCAAATCCTTATAGTGCACGTCGTGCCCCAGAAAAGCAGCTTGGTTTATCGTTTCCTGAAGTCCATCCGGGTCGTTAAGATAATATCGTCCATAAGCTACAATATCCGGTTTTAACTCCATGATAAATTCATACACCGTAAGGCCTTTTAGATAAGCTTCGTGGACTTCAGGTGTGATCAGCCCTTCGGTGCTAATAATTAATAAGTTAGGATAAAAATAGGACGACTGAACTTCTTGAACCAGCGCGACTCTGGCATCCGCAGGAGGTTCGACAAAGGTGCGCACAACTTTACGTTCCGCTGGGCCGTCCGCATACACCGCAAGTGGACGCAGAACCACTGCGCACAATAGCAACCCGTAAGCAGGGCCGAGCAACCATGGCTTAGGAAGGATCGCGGCACGGTTTAAAGCAGCCACAGCAGGCATTGCCAGCACAGCAAGCGAAGGCAGCATATATCGCCCCTGCCACGTAGTGTAATAGTAAAGGCTGAAAAATAATGCCGAGAACGCGCAAACTCCCAGCGCGAGAAAATGCGTGGGGCGGTCTTCTCTTTTTCCAACAAAAGCCACATATAACGAAGTCAGCAATAAGGGCAGCCAGGCTATAAGAAATTTCCACGCATCCGGGTTGATCCTAATGTTAAGCATCGGCATGGCGATGGTGTCATACTTCAGTGCCATGAGTCGCCGTGCGGTGGTGGGTGTGGGAACGATGGGCACGCCAGATGCGTGCAAGGCGACGGCTTGCAACAAGGTAAGGACCACAGGGATGCTGAACACCATGAGAGCCACGCGCCATCTCGCCAGGCCCTGACCAAACAAAAACGATAAAGCTGCAACTCCAGCGACCGCGAGCAGTTCCGGCCGGATCAAAGACAGTAGAAATATCCAGAGCCCCCCGACCAAACCGCGCTTCCAATCCTGCGTGGCGTCCATGCGCGCGGTGGACCACACCCATCGCGCCACGGTCACTGCCAGGAGCAAGGTGACGCCGGTCTCCATGGGGTTGAGCACCGTCCAATAAAACGTCACTGGGTTCATCAACACGAACACGCAGACAACTGCGGACACAGACTCTGGTAGCCCCAATTGCCTGCCCCATCGAAACATATTACGCCCGGCCCAGATCGTGCAGAGCGTTGCGAAGATGCGCGCCACAGTGAGCAGACCTTCCTTGCTTTGGACCTGCCCAGTGAGCAGACCCAGTGCAGCCAGTATCCATTCCCATAAAATGGTGGTGTTCGCCCGGGAGGTTTGACCGATGGCGAACTCAAACCATCTGCCCTCAGCGAAATTGCGGGCAAAAATCAAATGGATGAGCACATCGCCCGAGATCTGGTGCGCATGCCATTCCCACAGGAGATACGCATTAACCCAAAGCAGCAGAAGACCCAATGCTATGGCGGGAAGAAATCGTTTCATGGGGCTATCTGGCTAGCTGGAGTGGTGTCGGTTGACGAGCGAATTTCCACGCTGCAATCCACGCAAGCGGGAGCGCGGACTCATTCGGTGCCAGCTTCATATTGTGCGGGAGCTGAGGTTTTTCTCGTCACCACAACTGCCGGATTGCCTCGCAGCAAGGCGTCTGGTGGATAGTCGCCACGGAAAACAACGGACCCTGCCGCCACCAGACTGCGCTCGCCCAAGCGCACGCCTTTTAAAATCATGGAATTGGTTCCGATAAAAACCTCGTCACCAATATAAATGGGCTCGGTGCGGACGTAAGCACTTTGCTCTTTGTGACCCAATTTGCGGCACTCTGGATCCAGAGCATGGAAATCATGATCGAAGATGCGAACATTGCCGCCGAGATTGACATGCCGACCGATGACAATGTGCGATCTGGCAGAAATAACAACCGAAGAGCCGCCTGAGTGATCCCCGATTTCCATGAGCCCGCCGCCTTCAGTCTGCAACAGCACTGGGCCGCTGAGCCCTACCCGATTGGTGCGCCATGCTGCAAGAAACGTGACGCCCTTGCCGATGCGGATGCTGCCTTCGGTCCGGGCTTTGAAAGAGCATTTACCGCTGGTGGCGAAGTCCGACGCTGGACTGCAACCCTGGAAGTGGAGCGATATCCGACTGATGGTTGTGGAGATGAGGAAATCGCATTTGATCCAAAATACATCCCATGCGGAATACGCTTTGTTCCGCCAAGTTCGTCTGCCATGCATGCGCTGAAGGATGGCAGATGCGTATCGCGGGTTCAACCTTGTAGGTTTATTATCTGAGTGCAATGCGCGGCATGAACTACTAGAAAACGTCCATGCTCTTCTCCACGTGGACATTTGCCATCTTTCTGCTGGTGGTATTTGCTATCTACCACGCTGTGCCGACCCGCGTGCCCAAGCGGGGCATGGTCCAGATGGTATGGCTGACTGTGGCCAGCATGGTTTTTTACGGGTTCCACATCCCGTGGCTGGTCCTGCTTCTGATCGGGTCGCTCGTCGTCAACGGACTCGTGTCCCGGCGACTACTGTTGCCAGGTCTGGCAGGGAGCCACCGCTTGTTCCTGCTGGCCTTGGGACTTTCAATCAATCTGGGTGCGCTTGCATTTTTTAAATATGCAAACCTGCTGGCGGAGACGTTTCTGTCCTCATTCATGTCGGACGGCTTATCGCACATGCTGCATCAGATTCCGTTGCCGGTCGGGATTTCTTTTTACACATTCCAGGGGCTCAGTCTTGTGGTGGATGCGTATCAAGGACGGCGTGAGGGGATGGAGAGTCTCATTGCTGAAAAGGATGCGCCGCGTCGATTCCACGCCAAGGTTTGGTTCTACATCGCTTTCTTTCCGCAGTTGGTAGCCGGTCCAATTATTAAAGCGCATGATTTTGTAAATCAAATCAGCTCGAAGACTTTGGCGGATGTGGACTGGCGCGACGCGACCAGAAAACTAATATTAGGATTTTTTCTCAAGATGGTAATCGCGGACAACCTGAAAGATCTCACATTGAATATCGAGCTTGCCCAGGCGCGAAGTTTATCGGGGTTGACCCATTGGATTTTGCTATACGCTTTTTCCTTTCAGATATTCGCGGATTTCGCGGGGTATTCGCTTATCGCGATGGGGCTGGGACGACTGTTTGGGTATCAATTCCCGGTCAACTTCAATTACCCTTATATATCTGCGTCGATCACTGAGTTCTGGCGTCGATGGCATATTTCGCTATCCACGTGGCTTAGAGATTATCTCTACTTTCCTCTGGGCGGCAACCGCAAGGGAGCAGTGCGGACGTATATAAACTTATTTATCGTCATGAGTCTGGGTGGGCTCTGGCATGGCGCGGCGTGGAGCTATGCAATCTGGGGCATGGCGCACGGCATATTCCTTGCCATGGAAAAAGCCAGCGGGCTGAGGCCTGCCACGTATGCAACACCGATCAATGAGGGCGGCGGCAGGACTCACATGCTGGCACTAAGCTGGGGACTATTCTCCAAGGCTGTTAGAATATTTATTGTTTTCAACATCGTCTCGTTGCTCTGGCTGCTTTTCAAGCTGCCACATTTCCCCGATGTTCTGGACTACCTACAAGCCATGGGCAAGGGCGGCCTCCGCGCATCGCCGCAATTCGCATTTGTATTTATGTTTTTCTCAGTCCCTGTGGTGATCTATCACATCTGGGGACTGCTGCTTGGTGTGCGGATGCGACTGCCGGTAACTTCCGCTCGATACGAAGTACTCGAATCCGCCGTATTAGGATTATTGTTGTTTTTTATTGTCACCAATTCTGGTTCGTCAGGTGCGTTTATTTATTTTCAGTTTTAATTCTGAATGCTCCCAACGTATATATTTTGCGCCGTATGAAAGGTCTGCTTTTCCCGCTAGGTTTTGCGGTGCTATTCCTCGCCATTTGGGGGCTCCTCATTAGCACTACTCACAACGAAGCGAGTCTGGCTGAGAATAATTATCAGGCAAATCTGTTGCGCATCGCCACATATCTCTATGATCCGCTTCCGGACGCAGTGCTGGTCGGCACATCCATCGGGGGCCGACTTCTACCCGTATATTTCGAGTCCACAGGTGTAAGTGTAGGCAATCTAGGATTGGATGGGGCGGTGCCGATGACGGGGCTTGAGATATTGTCTCGTCGGGATGATGTTCCGGGACGAGTTCTGGTGGAGGGCACTTTATTGGATGCTCCGCCAAGAGCGAATGATCAGGAATTATTCAAAGGCATGGAGAATCCGACGTTCAAACTGGCTCGCTTTATCCCATTGCTGCGTCCCTCGTACCGACCGTCGTCCGTACTTTATACGGAAATCAAAATGTGGAATGACAATCGCACCCCCGGAAGAGCTGGTCAGCCTTTGTCGCAATCCGACGCGGTGCGGGCTCGAAGTGCCGAGGCACAGCTTGCGATCGACGCCATGGTTGCAAAAATCCAGTCATTGAAAGAAAGAGGAACCAAAGTAAGCATCATCCACATCCCACAACGGCAACCCGTGGAGCATTCGCATCCCGATCCAGTAGCTCTTGAAATAGCGCAACGTGCAGGGGTCGGGCTGATTGATCTCGCTGCGGAATTGGCAGCAGCGGGCGAGTCTGTCCGCTACAGCGATGGGCTGCATCTCATCGCGCCTTCCGCGCGGCTGGTTGCCCATGAACTGGCCAACGAAATCCAATCTGAGCATCTGCCTGACCAATGAAGAAAATCGCCATTCTCGCTCAATATCCTGTGCATTTACTGCCGGACGTTTCTGATGTGACAGTGCCTCAGACGCACTACGCGACATGGCTCCCGCAGTTGGCGACTTCTTTCGGCAGACAGACAGAGTTTGAGATTCATTGGATTGCTCTATCCGATCAAGTCAGCTCGGTGCGCGAAGTGAAGAGCATGGGTCAATATTTTCACATCCTGCCCACCGCCCGCAGCAAACGAGCACTCACATTTTTTCGAGAGGACCGTCGGGCGATCAACGGTGTGTTGGCAGATATAATGCCCGATCTGGTTCATGGCTGGGGAACGGAGGATGTCTATGCCCTGGCGGCTGTCACCAGTCCCTATCCGAACCTGGTGTCCATGCAGGGCATCTTGAGTTACTACGCGTTGCGATCACGCATGCATCCACGCGAATATCTGCAAGCCGCGATGGAGCTGATGATTCTGCGCAGGGCAGATGCGATCACTACCGAGAGCCATTGGGGGGAGAGCATCGTGCGGCGTATATCTGCCTCTCCTGTGAGTCTGGTCGAGTATGGAGTACAGTATCATTTTTTGGATTATAAATGGGAGCCTGATCCCGCGAAGCCTGCCGCTATTTTTATCGGAAGCATCGATGCGCGCAAAGGGATTCAGGATGCTGTCGAGGCGTTCAGACATCCCTCGCTAGCAGGAAAAGAATTGTGGGTGCTGGGCGGTGGGGGTTCAAAATGGGCTCAAGCATTGCAGGCCAGCGCACCGCACAATGTGAAATGGATCGGGCGAGCGGCACCAGAAGTTGTGGCGGAATACCTCACCCGCGCATGGTGTTTATTGTTACCCACCCGGGCGGATACCAGTCCCAATGTGGTAAAAGAAGCTCGCGTGATCGGCATGCCCGTGATCACCACGCCGCGTGGCGGACAGACCACATACATCCGGGAAGGCGGGGCGGGTTTTCTGGTTCAGCCTGGGGATGTGGAGACATTGATCGCGCGAACATCCTTGGTGCTGGGAGACTACGATCGCGCGGTTGGCTTGGGACGCATCGACCATGAGCTGCATCGGGAGCAATTGCACCCGGAGAGAACAGCAGAAGGTTTCCTAAAGATCTACCGGCA
>CBDUBV010000149.1:0-6891 GCA_965365475.1 uncultured Chthoniobacteraceae bacterium
GAGAGAGAACCCCTTCGCAAGTCGGAGTTCTTTGAGGTGCTGACCCAGCGTTTTTCCAGACATGTTGGCAAGTGTGCTTACATGCCCGTAAAAGTCAACGCCGTTTTTGGATTCGTGAGGACCACAGGACCATGAGCACGCCACCAACCGCAACCAGACGGGATCTGACCCACCTGCTCACCGAGGAGGATGTCATCCGTTCACTTCACCACTTCCACAAACTTCATCGCCTCGCTATTTAAACAGTAACGAAGCCCGGTTGGAGCAGGCCCATCATCGAACACATGTCCGAGGTGTCCATCGCAGCGTTTGCACCGTATCTCCACCCGCCGCATCCCCAGCGAATTGTCGGTAATCTCGCGGATGTTTTCCGCTGCGAAAGGCTGAAAAAAACTCGGCCAGCCTGTGCGGGATTCGAACTTGGCTTGCGAACTGAACAATGGCAACTCACAGCCTGCGCAGATGTAATAACCGGTCTTTTTATTGTCCAACAACGTGCCGCAGAATGGACGCTCGGTGCCATGCGAACGCAGGATGTCGTAGCGTTCCCTGCCCAATTGCGCCAGCCATTCCGCGTCAGATTTTACTACCATCGGGACGGTTTCGGGTGCAAGCGGAGTGCCCGCAGGCGATGCCAGACGGATGGTTACGGATTCGAGGCTGTGCAGATTCATAAGCGATAGGAAAAAAGTAAGCAGACAGAGTGGTTTCATGACTGCGCCAACTTACACCCTCTACTGCATGGCGCAACTAGGAGGCGCGAGCCAGTGGCGGAGGCAGAGGCGTGACCGTGGCGTGCGGCGGGAATCGCAGCAGAGTGATCACTCCATCGGCATCCTCCACCAGTGCTGTGCAACTTTCCACCCAATCACCACAATTGTAGTAGATCACGCCACCGATAGGGCGCACTGCCGGGTGATGAATGTGACCGCACAACACCGCATCCACATTGTATTCCCTGGCATAGCGCACGATTGCTTCCTCAAACTGGCCTATGAAAGAGACAACGTTTTTGACCTCGTTTTTCACATAAGCGCTCAGAGACCAGTAACCAAGCCCAAGCCGACGCCGAAGGAAATTTACCACTCCATTTAAATGCAGAAGCAGCTTGTAGCCGATGTCGCCGACATGAGCCAGCCAGCCCAGATTCTGCACCACAGTATCCAGTTCGTGACCGTGCATGATGAGAATGCGCCTTCCGTCGGCCGTGAGGTGCACGGCATTTTTCTCGATGCTCACGCTGCCATACGGGCCGAGAAACCCATCGATAAACTCGTCGTGATTACCTGGGATGTAAATGACACGGGTCCCTTTGCGAGCAAGCCGCAGGATTTTTTGAATCACGTCGTTGTGAGTCTGCGGCCAGTATATACCACGCCTGAGAGCCCAGATGTCGATGATGTCGCCGACAAGATAGAGAGTTTCAAACTGGTGATCGCGTATGAAGTCGAGCACAGCTTCCGCCTTGCTTCCGCGAGTGCCGAGATGAATGTCGGAAATCCATGCGGTGCGATATTCTTTCATGCTATATCCATGCTTTGTGCCGGTTTTGTAAAAATCTTATCTCAACCTCCAGTTGGAAGTTGTTAAGATTTCGTAACTAAATGGCTTTGCCATTGTGTGCGGGAGATTTTACAATGCGTTTTTTTTAGAAAATTTGTGTTTATCAGTCTGCCGACTATAAGCAACTCGTAGAATTTTTTAATTTTTTACCCAGTGGTAATTCGCGGCGTTCACCTTGGACAATTAGAGCGATCGGCTCGCTGGCTGGCCGCCCGCTGCCTGGACGCTGGAAGATATACCTCCGAATACTTCTTTTAAGCGACATTGACTTCGTAAAAGAAATCTGGTCCTTTTGCGTCTGTGAAAACACTCGCTCTTCTGCTCCCCTGCTTGTTTGCTCTTTCCCTCACCTCCTGCAACACCCTTGCCAACCGCCGCGATCTGTATTCGCCAGGTAAAGCCAGCGGACCTTACTACGACATGCGCATACTCATCTACGCCGATGCGCCGGTCTTCGGTGCGCCAAATCACCGTCGCTGAGCCCACGCTCCGCTCTGGTGCACCCCACCCCCGAGCACGCTCTGGCTCTACGTCATCGTGTCATAGCGGTTCGCATATGCCCTGCGGAATTGCCGCACGCTGGCGAAGCCGCTCCTGCGAGCAATCTCTTGCAGGGAAAGTTCTCCTTCATCCAGCATCCTCCGCCCGGCTTCAAGCCGTCTGGCACGTAAATACTGCGCGGGCGGTTCTCCCACTTCCTGCATGAACTGACGCGTGAAATGTTCTCTGCTGCAACCTGCCCGTGCTGCGAGTTCCTTTACATTGACCGGCTCTGCATAGCGTTCGTCGAAATACTGCTGTGCGACACGCGCCATCTCTGGCTCTGGAGCCTGCCCACCCGCCAGTTGCCGCCACCATTCATTGTAGAATTTATATAGCGCAATGTTGGTTTCATAAGCGTCCTGCAATGTCCCAGCAGAACGGTCGGCTAGAAGTTGCGCCAGAATGTTGCCCGCCGGAGATGACATGGCCAGCGCGTTGACGGGACCAAATTTCTCACGGAATGTTCGCCACAATTCCACTCCGTAATCTCCCACAATGTTGATCCATGAGAACATCCACGGTGCACGCCCCTCGCAAGGGTATCGGTAACACGCGGCTTCGGGCACGATGGAGATGAAAGCTTTTCCCGGCCCGACGGCGTACTTTCGCCCGCGCATCTCAAACTCTCCCACACCGGAGTGCGTCCACTGCAATATCACATAAGGGACGCTGCCCCGGTGTTGTCCGTCATGCTCGTATGTGCTGGCCAATGCTGTCTCTCGCTCGACACAAAAGGACATTACCATAAATGGGGTTTCCGTTTTCCATTGCATAACCGGCCACTGTAATCACAAAAAGGCTTCGCGCACATCACATAATGTCACTGGTGCTCTGCAGCCGCTGCCGTTAATCCGTAGTGCATGGCTGTGAAAATATCTCTCATTGGTGCCGGGTCGGTGGTGTTCGCTAAAAACCTGATCGGTGACATCCTGCAATTCCCAGAATTATCCCATGCGCACATTTGCCTCATGGATATCGACCCCGATCGACTTCGCGTAGCAGGCATCATGGCCCGCAAGATGATTGCCAGATTGGGAGTTGCTGCCACGGTGTCCGAGACCCTCGACCAGCGGCAAGCCATCACCCATGCCGATTTCGTGATCTGCACAGTGCAAGTAGGTGGCTACAAGCCAGGCACGGTCATCGATTTTGAAATTCCGGCTCGCTATGGCTTGCAGCAAACCATTGCCGACACGCTGGGTGTGGGTGGCATATTTCGAGCCTTGCGCACGATCCCCGTGCTGGTCGGCATCGCACGCGACATCGCAGAAGTTGGTGCTCCTGGCTGTCTATTGCTCAACTACACCAACCCGATGGCTATGAACTGCTGGGCCATAGATCGTGCGGTGGGAGTGCCTCACGTGGGGTTGTGCCATTCCGTTCAAGGCACCTCGGCGCAGCTTGCGGGATTTGCCAACGTCCCCATGGAGGATGTGACCTATCTTGTCGCAGGCATCAATCACATGGCCTTTTTCCTGGAGTTTGAATACCGCGGCCAGGACGCTTATCCGTTGCTATTTCAAGCACTGGAGGACCCTTCACGTCGCACTGAACTGGTGCGGTTCGAGATGATGCGGCGCTTGGGGTATTTCGTCACTGAAAGCTCGGAGCATCAAGCGGAGTACGTGCCTTATTTTATCCATCATGGACAGGAAATGATCGACCGGTTCGAGATTCCCATCGATGAATACATCCGTCGCTGCGAGTCGTGCATCGCCACGTGGGAACGCTCCGAGCGCGAGCTGCTCGGTGAGGGCAACCATATCGAGATTGCCCCGCAGACGCACGAATACGGCTCTTACATTATCCACTCAATCGTTACGAACCAGCCACGTGTCATTTATGGGAACGTACCGAACCTGAGCTACATCACCAACCTGCCCCATCGGTGCTGCGTGGAAGTGCCCTGCCTGGTGGACGCGCACGGCGTGCAGCCCACGCGCATCGGCGCTCTTCCTCCGCAGCTTGCGGCGATATGCCAGACCAACATAAATGTTCAGTCGCTCACGGTCGAAGCCGCACTCACCGGCAACCGCGACGCCATTTACCATGCCGTGATGCTCGACCCGCACGCGTCCGCTACATTGCCGCTCGATAAGATTTGGTCCATGTGCGATGAGCTTATTGAGGCGCATCAAAAGGTAGGATTGCTGGGCGAGTTCCATCCTGTCATTCCAGGCACCGGCAGACTGGCAGCCGGGACCAGCGATCTCATTATCGCCCGACTCCGCGCGGTCTCACCGCTGGCTGACTCGATGGACATGGAGTTGATTTTGGAAAACCCGACCGACCAGGCGGCCACCTTCGACTTACATATAAACTCAGTGTACACCCCGCTTGTGGACCAGACAATCTCCGTGGCCGTCGAAGCCTCGCCGCGAAGCACGACCAGGCTGCCTGTGCGATTGCAATTAAATGCGGATCCCGGCGAGCGCGAAAAATTTCTGCTTCATACCGACGCAGCACACGTGCTGGCAATCGGGGAAAGCATCATGCGTCGCATGCAGCTCGACACTTCTGCTGGCCCGGCACCATTGTCCTTCACACTCGCAGGATTCCCCGCTGGGCGCGGCTCGCTGGCTACTTCCGATGCTGGCCTCACCATCGAACTACAGATTACGGATTCGAAAGTCCCCGCCGAGCAGCCGCCCAACCTATGGGACCCTTCATCGGTGGAAGTTTTCATAGCGCGGACACAGGGGGACTCGATCACGCAATTATTCATCGTGCCACAACCTGGGAAAAGCTCCCCCATTGTGCTGGATGCAGATAAAAAACCTGTGCCTGTCTTGTCCGCCCAACAGCACATTACGCCGATGGATTACACAGTTACAGTTTGTGTGCCCTGGAGCGCACTCCATATTTCGCGCGGACCGTTTCTATTCGATTGCTACGCGAACCTTTCTGCTTTGGGAGACGCACACAGCGGCGGCACCGCGCGGCTTAATCATCAGAAAAATTCACATCTCTGCACTGCACATTTCAGTTGGGTTCATACGGGCGGGGAGAGCGCATAAGCTCCATCCACTCGCGATAGCGCGGCCACGGCACCGGCTGGCGATGCGCCCACATGCGTGGCAACCCCACCACGCCGCGCCACCACCACGCAGGCTCTCGAAGCACCCATCGAATCCCGCGTTTACAAGCGTAGCCGAGCTGGCGCAGTGCGCGGAACTTGGCCACCACGATCGCTTGCGGCAAGGGACATCGCAGCCACACACTCCACCATTCATTGCGCGCGTGGAATTGGTGGGTGCGCATCTCGCTGCGACTCTGCACAGTGTAGCGATGCCGGATGGTGAGTGCGGTGAACAGGACTACTCGCAGACCAGCCGCCATACATTGCAATGCATAATCGGGCTCTTCATACGCGTGGTGGAACTCGCCCACGTAGCCCGGCAGCGCGAGATAATGGCCGCGCCGCAACACCGCGCCGGAATCTGCATACGATGCCACGACCAACGATGGACCGAAATCCGTCTGCTGAAGCGTGTCAGGGAATTCATCGCTGCGCTGCGGGAAAGTCAGCACCGCGATGGTATCGTCGCGTGTGAACACCGCCTCCACTTGTGCCAGAAAATCTTTTTCCACCGGGTGGCTGTCGTCATCGAGGAATAAAAAATATTCCGCAGAGCTTTCGCGGATCATTCGATCTCGGCTCGCGATGGAGCCGCGCCCCGGATCGTGAACCACCAGCCGACAGTCGGCAAATTCTTCGCGCACCATCCGCGCGGTGTCATCGCTGCATCCGTCTGCGACCACCACAATCTCACACGGAGCAGGATCGAGCTTGCATAGTTCCCATAGAGTCGCGCGTAGATCGGCGCACCGATTGTGGGTGGTGATACCAATCGCGACATGGCTGAGGGAACGAGGCTCTTGCACGGAGCGTGAGTTTACGCGGAACCATCGAGTGCTGCGAGGATTTCATCCACGCGTTTCGAAGTCGCGGCATCCATCACCGCCAGCTCTGGCCACGGCCGGTGGTACCCCTCGCCTGGCAATTTGCGCGTGGCATCAAATCCCATGTGTGTGCCCAGATTCGCCACCGAAGGTGCGTGGTCCAGAGCATCCGCAGGATTTTTAATAAACGTGGTATCGCGCTGCGGGTCGGTGTTTGCACATAGCCGGAAGAGCACTTCGCTGGTGTTGTGCACATCGCAGTCTTCATCCACGATCACAATGTATTTGCTAAACATCATCTGTCCCATGCCCCACAGTCCGTGCATGATTTTATAAGCCTGCCACGGGTATTGTTTGCGTATGCTCACGAAAACAAGATTGTGGAAGACACCTTCAGCTGGCAGTGCCATGTCCACAATTTCCGGAAAATTCATTTTAAAAACTGGAAGAAAAATCCGCACGCTCGCAGAGCCCATGTAGAAATCCTCCATGGGCGGTGGCCCCACGATGGTTGCCGGGTACACCGCATCCCGCCGATGTGTGATGGCGGTGAGATGAAACACCGGATAGTCGTCCACGGCTGTGTAGAACCCTGTGTGGTCGCCGAAAGGTCCTTCCGCCCGCGATTCGCCCGGCTGCACGTAGCCCTCGAGCACAAAATCCGAGTCGGCAGGCACCTGGATGTCGCATGTCTCGCACGATATAAGTTCGACACTTTTCTTGCGGGCAAATCCGGAGAACAAGATTTCATCTAGACCGTCGGGCAGTGGTGCGGTGGCTGCGAATGTATGCGAGGGATCACCTCCAAGACACACTGCGACGGGCATGCGTTCTCCGCGTTCGTAATAGCGTTTGCCATGGCGGGCACCGACTTTGTGCACC